>PLXC01000154.1 GCA_003151275.1 Candidatus Melainabacteria bacterium | reverse complement strand
GTGTGTCGGTCCTACGATCTTGATCTGCACCTCGGCGGTTCCACCAAATTTGCGTGGATCGACGTAACTGTTTGCAGTCTCACCGTCTTTGGTTACAAGTCTGGTAACTTCGCCTAAATCTTTCACGTGGCTGTCGAAGTTTGCCGAGTACTGCGGCAGTTTCTTACTCCAATCGCTGAGAGTGCCGTGGCTGGTCAGCTCCACGTTCGCGAGCCGTGTGACCATGTCCTTCCATTCTAGGTTTTTCGTATCGATGCGAATTTTCGCTTTTGTAGTGGCTTCTGGTGCTTTGATCATGCCGATTACAGGAGCGTCAAAGGAAAATTTCTGCGCCTCTGCCGAAACATCCGCTGTGATGCCCTTGCTCAGTATGCCTTGGCCATCGATTTTGAAATCGAACAAGCCTTGCAACTGTTCGAACTTCTTGCCGTTTTCAGTGGTGTCCAGGGGGCGGTCCGAAATAGCACGCAAGAACGGCATCATATCTTCTGGGTTAGCCCTGCTCACTTTTGCATTGAATGTGTACTTGTTATCTTGCCAATTTTGCAATTCGCCCGAACCGATACCGGACAAATCAAAGCTAGTTGTGTAGCCTTTCTTCGGCAGTTTAAAGGCGAGATAGAAAGGTGTCTTTTTGCCTTTGTGTGGCCAAACGAATTTTAGTTTCACTTCGTTCAAGTCAACGGCTTTCCAGGCTTCTTCTTTGTTCGGGATGCGATCGATGAGATGCAATTTTCCATTTTGAACTTGGAAGTAGCGAATGTCTGGACCGAATTCAAGCAAATCATTGAAGTTCCAATTGGCTTGGGCTGTGCGTATTGCCCAGATCTCAGGATGCTCGAAATTTAAATGGCTGATGACCATTTTCTTGTTCAAAAGAGGAAGAATGCCTATGCCTATTTCGCTGTTGCCGGCGATCAAAAACGGCGCGCCATTTGCTTCGAACACCGCCAATTTTGTTGTGTCTACTTCCAGTCCATTCAGCCCGAACGACCAGGTCAAATGCCCGATTCTGACGTTTCTGTGAAACATTTGCGTTAAGGCTCGCTGGCAATACGGCTTGGCCCAATCAATGTCGACCAACAAGGCCAGTCCGATCAAAATGCCAATGAAAGCAATCCAAAGAGCCAAGAATTTGCGAACAATTTTGAAAGGAGTGAAGTTTCTCTTGAGAGGAACAGCTTCCTCCACTAACGTTTCCTCCGCTGGCAAATCGCTTCTTATCAAACAGAGCCACCTGTTCTGGAAGTCAGTGACGACGCAGCTGACCTGTGTTCAGCGACAGATTTTTTGTCGCCTGATCGGCCTGTTCTGTCAGAGCGCCAAATGACGGCTAGTCTCAAATTGCTTCTCATAAAGGGTTCCGAGTTTTCCGAGGATAGTCTCGGCAGGAAGCTGCCCGCCTGATCTAGCTATAGCTGTGACTTTGCCGCGTTGCGAATCCTGGAGTTCTCGGTCGATCCATATTCGCTGGTCCCCAGGCTATCACAGGAGGCTACGGTAGCCAAGAGTATCTAGCACGTTCTCCATTACATGTTACATCGTCAGGCGGGGCAAACCGTTGTAACCGGGAATAATATGTTGTGAAAGCACAGTGCCTGATATGAGAATAGTGACCAAAGACATCGACATGGAAGAGCTGGATCAAGCCTGTTGGCCGATATTTCAGCGCTTGATGGAAGAATTGGGCGAGCGCTATCCCAACTGGATCGTGGTGATTGAGCCGACCTCAGGCAAGTACTTTCTTGGACAAGATGACCAGGAAGTTCTATCTAGAGCACGAAAGAAGCATCCGCTGTGTATCTTCTTTGCTTATCGGCTGAACGAAAATCCGGCAATCGATTCTCTGTAACTATAGGAGTTCCGCTGTTGTATCTTGCCAAACCAAAAAACATCACTGGAAGAATCGATGAGGCGGGCCGTGTACTTTTGCCTGTGACATTAATGGCTTCCGATGGTTTTGAACTTGTCGTTGATGCCCTAATCAATCTCGAATTTACCGGTGCAATTGTCATTCCAGAATCCCTCGCTAGATCCATCGGTTGGAGATGCTTGGGCGCACGCAGAGTGCAGATCGGCAGTCACGTTGAATTGTTGCACCACTACATCGGTTTGATGTCGCTTGGAGGAGCCACTCAAACAGTGGTGGCGCTGGGAAGTTACAGAAACATCGCCGAAGTAGGACACAAGCTTCTTTCGGGCAGAAAACTGACTGTTGATTTTGCTACTCAACAAGTCATTGTTCAAGATTCTGTCTAATCAGCAAAGATGATTCTCGTAAGCATATCGAACAAGAGCGGCTCTGCTACCTAAGTTCAACTTCTTTCGCAGTCTGCTGACGTGTACTTCAGTTGTGCCTTCGGTGATATGCAAAGCCTCGGCGATTTCGCGATTTGACAGGCCCGCAGCCACATTGCGCAATACTTCTATCTCCCGAGTGCTTAGCTTGACGCGAACCTTTTCCCGACTCTCGTTGCGCTCAGTTATTTCTTTGGTTGAATTAACGACTGTGCTCAATTGACTGCAAAGCTCGGTAAGCTTGTCGATACTCGTGCTTTGGGTTTCGACGATCTGGTACAGCCTGGCTTGACTGATAGCGATGGATAATTGGTTGGCGATGCGAGTCAGCAAATTTATTTGGCCGACCGTCCAAACCCTTATGTAGTCACATTGATCAAGATGCAACAATCCCATTAGTCTGCCACGATAAACGAGCGGCACCATGATCATCGAAAGGATTTGGAATTGCACCAGTTCTGTGCGCACGTCTTTGGCAAAAGCGAAGGTATCGTCTTGCATAACCACCAATGGACGGCGCTCGCCAACGTCTAACAGGAGGTCGTGATATTGCGAGAAGAGGATACTTTTTTCAGACATTGCCTCTAGATTTGGAGGCGTCAATTGTCTAACGATGCGAATGCTGCTGGTTGGATCAGATGTCAGACAAATGATCGCCCGGGAAATTCCAAGTTCGCTAGAAAGACTCTGGACAGCCTTTTCGACGATATCTTCTAGATCAAGCGAGCCGTGAATACTAACGATTAAGCGATTTAACAAGGCTTCGTCTTTTGATGATTGCTCGACGCGTTGATACGTTTCGCGCAGATTTTCCAGCAACATCGCTCGTTGTAAGTTTGTGGTGATCGCTCGCGGCAAGAACTTCTGATATTCAGTTATCTTCGGCAGATAGTCGCTGGCGCCAGACAGCAGGATTTTTAAAGCAAGCTCTGGGCTGTCAACACTGGTGATCACAATTATTGGACAGTGGGGCACGGCTTTGTGCAGCGTCTGCACCAACTCGCCGCCGGCGTTATCTGGCAGTTCGTAATCCATGACAATCACGTCGAACCTGCCGGTTTGAAGCTTCGCTACCGCTTCATCTGCCGTCGTTGCCGTTTCCACACCATATAGATGTGATTGAGACAATATGGCATTGCGACAGAGTTCCTGCTCCGCCCGATTGTGCTCAATTAGCAGAACCAGGCGCTCGCTTGTTTCAGTGCTGGCGGCACTGTCACTCACAGTTATTGACTCCATGCGGTTTCCTAACCTTCCTGACTATATGTATCAGACCGCGTCGCTCCCCATTGATAACATAAGCACGACCATAAACAATTATTGCCCAGCATATAGGACTCGTCTTTCCCAGACTGCTATAAAAAAGATAGTTGCTGGTTTGCAATTATCGGTCCGAATCTCGCAAGGATACCTTTCTTAAGCTAAAGACCCTCACCAAAAGCCCCCCAGACCTCTTGTTGAGGTTAATGAAGAGTCCTACGAGAATTTAAAGAGCAGCCTTCCCTCCGGCTGCTCTTTATTTTAGAGGTACTTTTGGCACACGTACATTTTGAGCTTGTATGTATGTCTGTGATCGACTGCTTTGGCATTTAGAAAAATTCGTTTCCAACCGCAAACCGATATCGGTTGACATCAGGCGGCGTTCCTGGCAGTTCGAAATGATCCTAATGCGAACTTAAACCGATATCGGTTGACCGACTTGATCGGTCCTGGCAGCTCGGAATGTTCCAAATTGAGAACTTAAACCGATATCGGTTTAAATTTCGGAGTGGCACTCAAACTGGCTAGTGTACGGGATTTGTGCTCGTAGTCAAGAGTTTGCGAATTGGTCGGAATGTGTTGATTTGCGTGTCTGATATAAGTGACATCAGGACGGTCGCAGGTTGCCAGGCAACCAACAGTTGCGTCTAATTTGAGCCGGTCCCGGTCATGCGAATCGGTTGACGACCACGTTGCAAGTAGACCTTAACCAATTTTTTGTGCGGCAAGCCTTTGACGTCTGACAAATCGGCGATGTAAGGAAGAACTTCCGGATTGAATTCCATCTTGCCAACAGCTTCACCAACGTCATCAAAAAAACGTCCGACAATCTCATAGTCGCCGTCTGGAAAGGCTTCAATTTCAGGATTGAGAAAATACCCCACGTGCTGGGCGGTCGGCGTATATATATTGACTTTGACGTCGGTCATATCTGCTGCTCCTGTTTTCCTGGCTAGACAATTTTGGCACCTTACAAGGTTTTCTTATTTGTTGACAGGAATGTGTTAAGAAATTGACGAAAGCCCTTGGGCATGAAGGATAATCAGCTTGGGTCTGCTTTAGTTAAATAAATATTGATCCTGCCAACTTACTAATTAAAGAAGCTATGAGGAGTTTGCCAAATGTCCTACACCATAGTTGCTGACCTTTGCGAGGGGATTGCAGATTGCATTCCGGTGTGTCCAGTTGAGTGTATCCACTGGGCAGAAGGCAAATTAAACACGAAGAATACCAAGTACACGTATATTGATGATGCGACTTGCATAGATTGTGGCGCTTGTTTGTCAGTTTGCCCAATCGAAGGCGCCATTTTGGATGAGTGGAAACCAGAGCTACAAAAGCCGTAGCCTGCGCCAGGCGCTAGCCAACTTAGTCGTTGAAAGTTGACTTTACAGGCTTCTCACCGTGCCAAGTTAACGCTAGGTACGGTGATTGCATTTGTTTCGCAAATCTTAGGGTTTCCAAAAATCAGGCACTGATTAGATTTTAAGGCGACAATTCTACATATACGAAGGTGATCGAGTCTGCCAAAGCAAGGCCAGTGGAGCAATCATGCTATTATTTACAAACACCAAAAACACATCTATAAACAGGAACGGAAAAGTAGACAGATGCTTTTACAAGAACGAAAGAAAGAAGTGATCGACGCACATCGCGTGCACGGCAAAGATACCGGATCTCCTGAAGTGCAAGTAGCGATGCTTACAGAGCGCATTAACCAGCTAACAGAGCACCTTCGGACGCACCCGAAAGATTTTCATAGTCGCCGCGGACTATTGATGATGGTTGGAAAGAGGCGCAGGCTCCTGCAATACATTGCCCGGGAAAGCCAGGAAAGATACAAGAGCCTGATTGAGAAGCTCGGACTGAGACGGTAAAGCTATATTGGCGGGCGATTGCTCGCCAATTTTTTTTTGCTGCCGCGTCGGACTGATGTCCCTTGACGGCTTAACCTAGACGTTTAGTGAAATTCAGATCGCCAAGCAGCACCGTCAAATGACAGCGGTGAGCTCATCGTAGTGTGAATTTTAGAATGTAGAAGAAGAAGAGAGGGAAAGATTCGTGCAAACAATGCAAAGTCAGCAGACAGTTTTTGAAGTAGACGGAAAGCAAATAACAGTAAGAACAGGGCGCATGGCTAAGCAAGCATCAGGTGCTTGCGAGGTTTATTGCGGCGATTCAATGGTTTTAGTCAGTGCCACTGAAAGTAGAAACATCCGGGACGGCATCGATTATTTCCCGTTGCTAGTTGACTACGAAGAGAAACTCTATGCAGTTGGACGTGTGCCAGGAAGTTTCGGCCGCCGCGAAGGCAAGATGCCAGACAAAGCTATTCTCACCAGCCGCTTGATTGACAGACCAATCAGACCGCTTTTCCCGGAAGGCTATCGCAATGATGTTCAAGTCACTGCAACAGCGATGAGCGCGGATCACGACCATCCAACAGACATTTTGGCCATGCTTGGCGCATCAATCGCGATTGGCTTAGCTGGTCTGCCGTTCAATGGACCGATTGGCGCAGTGCGCGTTGGTCGTGTTAATGGCAAATTTGTTGGTAACCCAAGTTACGCTCAAATGGACGAGTCAGATATCGACCTCGTTGTAGCCGGCACGGAAAGCTCGATTATGATGGTTGAAGCCGGTTGCAAGTTGGTTACTGAGAAGGACATCCTCTCTGCAATTGACTATGCGCATCAAATCATCAAGAAGCAGGTAGAAGTACAACGCAACTTTTTTCGCAGCCTTGGGGTGCAACAGAAGTCATTCGAAGCCCCACCGAAGAAAGAAGGACTCAAAGAACTCATCGTTGAACATTGCACCGACAAGCTCAAGCAATCGATGGCAGGCGTCACGGAAAAAGCTGTCCGTAACCGATTCATTGACGAAGCCAAGGCGGATCTCAAGGCAGCGATTCAACAGCTTCCCGAAGAACATGAATTGCGAGGCGTCTCAGACCGAACCATAGCTGAGTATCTCGAAGAAGTGGAAGCCGAAATCATGCGCGCACAAGTGCTAGACACCGGTGCTAGAGCAGACGGTCGTCGCTGCGACGAAATTCGACCGATCACCGTTGAAACAGGACTATTGCCAAGAGTGCACGGCTCTGCTTTGTTCACACGCGGAACAACACAAGTGCTTTCAATTGCCACACTTGGCATTGGCAGCGACGCACAGAGGCTGGATTCTATCGATCCGCAAACTGAAAAGCGTTACATGCACCATTACAACTTCCCGGGCTTCTCAGTCGGTGAAGTGAAGCCAAACCGCGGACCAGGACGTCGTGAAATCGGTCACGGTGCGCTTGCCGAAAGAGCTTTGATGCCAGTTTTGCCGAGCATCACTGACTTCCCGTACACCATTCGGGTCGTCTCCGAGGTGCTTGAATCCAACGGTTCAACCAGTATGGCTTCCACATGCGGCTCGAGCCTGGCGCTTGCCGATGCTGGTGTGCCGATTGCGCACACCGTTGGTGGCATCGCCATGGGTCTGATTTTGGAAGGAGATAAGTTCGCTATTCTTTCCGACATCCAAGGTCTTGAAGACTTCCTTGGCGACATGGACTTCAAGGTTGCCGGATCTAGAGATGGCATCACAGCTTTGCAGATGGACATCAAAATCGAAGGTATATCGCTGGCGATCATGCACTTGGCTCTTGAACAAGCCAAGCGTGGACGCCTTCATATCATCGATAAAATGGATGCGCACTTGCCTGCACCAAGACAAGAAATGTCCAAGTGGGCGCCGCGAATTATCACGATCCACATCGATCCTGAAGATATCGGCACCGTGATTGGGCCTGGTGGCAAAGTGATTCGTCGCATTATCGAAGAAACTGGCGCCACAATCGACATTGAAGATGATGGCACCGTGCTGGTTGGCAGCGTCGATCAAGTTGGTGGCGAAGCCGCCCGAGATTGGATTCTGCGCCTGGTAAAGCGAATCGAAGTAAATGGCGTGTATGAAGGTCGCGTAACCCGCATCATTCCAATGGGCTGCTTCGTGGAAGTGTTGCCGGGTAAAGAAGGAATGGTCCATATTTCTCAGCTGGAAAATCACCGCGTCGAAAAAGTTGAAGATGTTGTGGCAGTCGGCAAACGGGTTATTGTGAAAGTCCGAGAAATCGACGATCGCAATCGCGTCAATCTCACCATGAAAGGTGTGACCGACGAAGAAAGAGCCCAGTTCGAAAATAAGTAAATCAAACAATTAAGCAAGCCGAGCAGCTTCAGGCTATCCTAGGATAGTGCTTGTTGAGTTGGCAGAAACTGCTGAACCAAAGGGTGCACGAGCTATCGTTGGATAGGTTGATCTGGTTTCCCTTGAATGGAAAGTGGCGCATGCCCCTTAACATCCGTTTGCTGATTGCATTTTGTCTGGCAATATCCATAGCCGGATCCTTTCCTGTCGAAGCGAAACGGAAACATAGTGCCGCATCGTCGCATCAGCTTGCTAGCTCGCATCAGCCGAGCCGTGTGCATCACTCTTCCGCGCATCGAACTCTGGGAAATTCCGGACGGAGCAGTGGGAATGTCAAGCGAAAAGGGCTAAGCAGCAGCACTTCGAGAAAGCATTCAATAATAGGAACTGCCCATAAACATTTACGAGGTGGAAAAACTATCCACGTCGCTAAACATCCACAATCGAAACAAGTCGGTCCCGAGCCACATGCTGATTATGTGCAAGATAATCAAGGTCTGGCCAATGTCTACAGGTTGTACGATCGAGGTGTGAATGAGCGCATTGAAGGGCGATACGAGCAAGCTACGAAGACCTTGCTAGAAGCAACAAACTCCTACTCGTCAACCAAGAAAGGTTTGACGCTCGAAGCAATGATCGATTATGAGCTCGGTCAGGCAGCTGAAGCTAATAACAATTATTCCGTGGCTGCTGATGCGTATACACGAAGTTTGCGGATTAAACCAAATTTGGTGGAGGCTGCTGTGCGCTTGGCTAGCATGCTGATGAAGGCAGGTCAGCCTCAAGCTGCGTTAAGTCGCGCTCGGGATGCGGTCGCTATCAATCCGATGGATCCGCGTGCTCATCAAATTCTTGCGCTCGTGCTTGATAAAAATGGCATGTCAGATGCTGCCAAAGCTGAAAATGACACAGCCATGAGACTGATGCGTTCGGGCTCTTCAGCGAATACAGACCCGATTGATAGAACCCCAGTTGAGCCGACGGATCAAGCACCATCGCCTTCGTCTATGCCAATGACCCCGACAACGCCAGTGACGACGCCGACAACATCGAACACGTCGGATAACGCACCCACAACAAATTCCAATATGACCCCGGCTAAAGTCCCGGCCTCGATTCCTGAAGAGACTTCCAAGCCGAAGTCGCCTGCTGAGCCGGTTGACTCAGATGTAATGCCTTAGCTCCGAATTTTAAACCGATATCGGTTTAGAAACTAAGTTGATGACTTCAAGATGCACGGGCCGCTGGATTCAATCGAGTCCAGAGGGGGATTGAGAAGTGCAGCTTCGAACCTAAACCGATATCGGTTTAAATCAGAGGTGATGCCTCTAAGGATGCACGGGAAGCCAGTAGCAGAAATCGGCATGAACGATTATTGGTCCAAAACCAAAGAGGAGGGTCGCCCCTCCTCTTTTAATAATTCATCGCGATCCGAGTCACTTATTTGTGGTCGACTCTTTCTTTGAATTCTTTTCCTGGTGCGAAAGCAGGTACTCTCTTGGCAGGTACTTTGATCTTTTCGCCAGGATTTTGTGGGTTGTTCGTTTCACGAGCGTTACGGATACGACGCTCGAAAGTGCCGAATCCAACGAGAGTTACACGATCGCCCTATGCGACTACTTCGGTTACAACATC
>PLXC01000007.1 GCA_003151275.1 Candidatus Melainabacteria bacterium | reverse complement strand
GGATGTATTGGCGTCTCTGGACAGAACCCAGAAACAGGTGGCGGTGTGAATTCAAATTGCTTGGCGAAGGTCTCCATGGGAGAGTCTGCAAGGAAGGGGTTGATGCCCGCCAAAGCTTCGTACATTACGCACCCCAGTGCGTAAATGTCGGAGCGTTTGTCGATGCCTCTGCCGGAGCACTGCTCTGGCGGCATGTATGAAGGTGTGCCGTTAATCAGAAAGCTATCGGTCGCTTGCGATTGGGTGGTTGCATTTCGCGGCACCGACTTCGCTAAACCGAAATCGACAAGTTTGATCACTTCTTCTGTCTCATCGCTTCCTTGGAGTACGAAAATGTTGCTGGGTTTGAGATCACAGTGAATTATGTCTCTAGCATGAGCAGCTGCCAGGGCTTCACAGATTTGCAAGAAGATCGAAAGAAATCGTCTGTATTCCAGTTTTCGATTTTGATCTGATTGCAAAACCATGTCCAGATCTGTTCCTTTGATGAATTCCATGACCAGATACGGTTGACCGAGCGCTGTGACACCGAAATCATAAACATCGACAATATTTCTGTGTTTAAAGCTTGCGAGCGCCTTGGCCTCATTTTGAAAGGCGCGAATGACCTGAGCGTCTTCAGCGTATTTCGGCTGCAGGAGTTTCAAGGCAACAGCTCGGTCCATATAGAGATGCCTTGCCTTGAAGACGGTCCCAACACCTCCTTCGCCAAGCAGTTCTTCTAGCAAGTATTTTTCAGCTACAACAACTCCTTCTGATGCTTCAAGCGTTGCAGCAAACCATTCATGGGAGAAGCGGCGATCAGTGACAATCTTAGGAACGCTGACTGAATCTGGTTGCATTGCCATCTTTCTTGAATTTTCTGAGTATCTGCGAATTATGTTCCGCATGACACCTACTACTGCCGCTGCATCCATCTGCATGTCGCCAGCAATTCCTATCTTCTCGAAACCAGCCGAGATCAACTCCAGTACACGAATCTCGGTTGCTGATAGCCGTGCCTCTTGATCGTGCTTGCCTGTTGCCTCATTGTGTTGGAGCATAACGCTTTCAGCAAGCTTGGGATCAATCCATACTTCACCGCACGCAACTGCATCAATTGCGCTCGCGATTTGCTCGACTGATGCATCTTTGAGGCAATAGCCATCCGCTCCCGCGCCCAATGCTGCGGTAATGTCTTTGGGTTTATCCAAATTTGTCAATACAAGTACACGCATGTGGGGCGATTCTTGCTTAATGCGCCATGTAGCTTCAGCACCATCCATTCCAGGCAGTCTCATGTCCATGAGTACAACATCTGGGCGCAAGCTCTGCGCATCTGTGACTGCGCTCTCTCCATTGGCAGACTCGCCCACGACTCTATGGCGCTTAAGTTTTTCAAGCGAGATTCTCAACCCAGCTCTTACAATAGGTTGGTCATCCACAATCAACACGGTAACGGCTCTGCTATCCATGTGCTTTCCTCGGGAAATTGGTATCGATGGGATTCCAGGGGGCTCCGCACGGAACACGGTTGTAAGCGCTTTTCAAGAAGTGTCAATCGATTGTAAGAAGTGAAGAACAATTTCTGCCAATTCCTCAGTTGCCCTTGTCTTCGTGATAAAAATCGTTCGGCCTAGCGTTAACTGCTCCTGTTCTGCGGCCGTAAGATCATGGAACGTGTGAATTAGTACGGGGATGGTGCACAGGTCTGTATCTTGACGTAATGATTCTATAATCTCAAATCCATTCAAGTCTGGAAGCGAAACATCAAGAATCATAAGCGCAGGTGACTGCTCCCGGATCAGCCTCATGGCTTGTTGTCCATCAGCAGCACTGCGAACGGATACTCCGGCGACATAAGATAACTGCATGGACATAACGATGCTCAAAGACGGATCGTCTTCTACCAAGAGCACATCCCATTTGTGAGGCTGCAATGGCCGATCATTATCTGCACCGACATCCTCCGCCGGAAGATGGATAGCGATGTACTCTTTCAATTCATGAAAGGCTGTCTGAAGTTGTTCATGAGTGGTTCTTGCACTCGATGTATCGCCTTGTTCGTCTATGTTTTCGAGTTGGGAACAAAGCTCTTTGATCTGTGTTGCATATATAGTGCAACACGCACCCTTGAGATAATGCCCCAGCGCTGCCACTTTGTCACAATCTCCTTCGACGATAGCTGTGCCTATTTGGTCGAGCGTCTCGGGAGTAGAAGTGATAAACATACCTACGAGCATCTGAGCGGCTTTCGAATCGAATCTCTTCCGCAAGAGGGGGATGTCTATAGGTGTACCGGTACTGACGACACCCTCGTGTGCCTCTACCGGCAAGAACGAAGCGCCCGCGTGATGCTGGCTAGCCGGGAGCCATCGTTCGACAATCCGTTTTAGCTCGTCCGGGTCAATAGGCTTGCTTACGTGATCGTCCATCCCTGCGGCGATGCACTTCTCACGGTCACCTTTCATGGCGTTGGCTGTGACGGCAATTACCGGTATGTGATACCCGGTGAGTGCCTCGTTTTTACGAATGGCTTTTGTAGTTGCGAAGCCGTCTAAGACAGGCATCTGACAGTCCATCAAAACCAGACTGTATTGCTTGCGGGATAGAGCTTCGAGTGCTTCTTGCCCATTGCTGACCACATGGGACATAAAGCCCAGCTCGCTCATGTAGAGCGTAGCTACTTGTTGGTTGATCGGGTGGTCTTCTGCAATCAGGACCAACTCTTTGCGTAACTGGCTCTCGCCAGAAGTGGACTCTCCAGAATCGGCGGCTGATTTGCTAATCATGGATTTCGTCCCAAACAGTACGCTTGTAATGCAATTGAGCAACTGTGATTGCCGGACAGGTTTCGTCAGATACGCTCGAAAACCCATCTCAATAGCTTGTTTCCCGAGCCCAGGCGCATCAAAGGCCGTCAGCAGAATCAGTTTGGTTGTGCTGATATCCGGGTCCTGCTGGATTTCCTTTGCCAGCCCGGCGCCGTTTATCTCAGGCATCACAAGATCGATGATCGCCAAATTGAATGGATTACCCTCAACATGTGCTTGTCGCAGCATTTCCAGCGCTTCTCGGCTGCTACTCGCTACTCCATTGAGCATGCCCCAAGAGACTACGTAATCGTGCAGCGTTTCTCTTGCATGATTCTGATCGTCGACGATCAAAATCCGCACGTTCTGCAGTTCTTCCTTGATCGTAATAACAGACGCTGCGGAGCGTTTTTCAAGCGGCACTTTGCACCAGAACACTGAGCCTTTCCCTTTCTCACTGTCGACACCAACCATGCCACCCATTAGCGAGACCAAGCTCTTGCAGATGCTGAGCCCAAGCCCGGTGCCGCCGTACTTGTGGCTAATACCTGCATCAGCTTGCATAAACGGTTGAAACAGCCTCTGACGATCTTCCGCGCTCAGACCTATGCCTTTGTCATCAACGGAGAAAAGTACTTGCACTGTATTGCCTTCCTCGGCGGCTATCGTGGCCCGTACAACAACTTCATTTTTCTCAGAAAATTTAATTGCGTTGCTCAACAAGTTCAGCAACACCTGGCGAAGCCTGTCGGGGTCGCCGCGTAAGAGCTCGGGCATTCTCGGCTCTATAAAGCTCACCAAAGATATCTCTTTTGCACGCGACTGAGCGGACAGCAAGTCGCACGTGCTTTCAATAAGATGCACGGGATCAAAATCTACAATCTCCAACTCTAGCTTTCCTGCCTCGATCTTGCTTAGATCCAGGATGTCGTTGATGATGTTCAAAAGCGCGTGGCTGGCTTCCTTGATGTGTTGTCCATACTGACGCTGAGTGTCACCGAGTGATGTCTTCATGAGCAGATTGCACATCCCTATAATCGCATTCATAGGCGTGCGGATCTCGTGACTCATGTTTGCTACAAACTCTGATTTAAACTCCGAAGCTGCTTGCGCCTGATCACGGGCGATCCTGAGTCCTTCTTCCGCTCTCTTCCGCTCAGTGATATCGATTACTGATGCGAGCACAAGCTGCCCCTCTTCCGTCTTGAGTGGAGTCAAGCCAATCTCGATTGGCAGCTCGGTACCGTCCTTCCTTACAGCATAAAGGTCTCTCCGGGTTCCCATCATTCGCGTGCTTGGGTTTGCATTGAAGCTCTCCTGGTGTTCTGGATGCTTTTCTCTAAACCTGTCTGGCACCAAGATCTCTATCGGCCTGCCTATTAGCTCCTCCCTTTGGTACCCAAACATCCTCTCTGTCTGCGCATTGACCAACACTATCTTCCCGGTTTGATCGACCATCACAATTCCGTTTGGCACGCTTTCCACAACCAGAGACTTAAAGTGCGACGCAGCTTGCGCCTGATCACATGCTTCCGCTGTTCTCCTGGAGAGCCGCTGCAGTTCTTCATTAAGCAAGACGAACT
This sequence comes from Candidatus Melainabacteria bacterium, assembly GCA_003151275.1. The sequence goes on along the minus strand of PLXC01000007.1, from coordinate 3,956 downwards.
GGTCGAGCCTTCGTTCAAGTTCAGCCTTGTAGGTGGCCAATTCTTCGGATTGACGACGAATCTCTTTCGCCTTTCTGAACAACTCCACAAAGACAAAGACCTTTGCTCTGAGCACCTCCGGCACCAACGGCTTGAATACATAATCGACTGCACCAACGCTGTAGCCGGTCAAGGCATTAAGGCTGTCTTTGTGGGTGGCGGTGACGAAGATGATGGGCGTAGAGCGTGTCTTAGCGCGCGAGCGAATCGTCCTTGCCGTCTCGAAACCGTCCATAACGGGCATGGAGGCGTCCATCAATATGACGGCAAATTCTTCGTTAAGGAGCTTTTTGAGCGCCTCGTGACCGGAGCGCACCATGACCAGGCGCAGCATGGGATCGGTAAGGATGGACTCCAACGCCTCGAGGTTTTCCTCTTTGTCGTCTACAGCCAAGATCGGCACTTGGTCATGTACTTCCTCATCTACTTCCATATTCGTCCTCCTCCAAAACTTGGCAGCAATCAATCAGGTAGGACGCCATTTCAGTTAACTTCAGGACGCAATCAACCCTGGTTGCTGCCATTGTCGCCAGCGGCATGGCACTATTCTCGCATTCATTCGCATCCTGAACGACGACTATCCCTCCTGACTCTTTGATGCGTGCCGCGCCTTGAGCGCCATCGGCATTGGCGCCAGTGAGAACGACGGCGATGACGCCTGGCCCATATGTATCGGCTGCCGAGTCGAACAGAATGTCTACCGAAGGCCTGGCGTAGTTGACCGGGGCGTCAATGGAAAGGGCGCAGCTTCCTCTATCTATAAGCAGATGATAGTCAGCAGGAGCAAGATATACAGTTGATGGGCAAAGGCTTTCCTTGTCCTCGGCCTCCTTTACCGTCAGGCGCGTGTGTTGTTGCAGAAGCTCGACAAGTCTGTCGTGACTTGATTTGCCGCGGTGCTGGACGATGGCAATCGGCACGGGAAACTGCCCCCCAAAGCCACTGAGCACGGTCTCCAGCGCATGCAGCCCACCAATTGACGCTCCCATTACAACAATTTTGCAGTCCATTCAAATGACCTTTCTGTAGAGCTTTTCCTTGGTGCTGATCTGCTCATAACAAGGCTCGACATCGCAGAATCGCAAAGATTCCTTTGAGCCAAGCCCGAGAATGCCAAAAGTCACCAGAGAATCATGCAATAACAAGAGCACGCGCTCTCGCAAAGCGCTGTTGAAATATATGAGGACGTTTCGGCAAAGAATGACGTGAAACTCGTTGAAGGAGCTGTCACCGACTAGGTTGTGCTGAGCAAATACGATGTTGCTTTTTAAGTGATTGCGAAAAACAGCGTTTTCTCGGTCTGCTGTGTAATATCGGGAAAGTGACTCTTTGCCGCCTGAATTCAAATGGTTGGCCGAGTATTCTTTCATGCTAGCAAGCGGAAAGATTCCTTCTTGAGCTCGCTTCACCGCGAGAACATCGACATCGGTTGCATAGATCCGGCTGCGATCATAGAGACCCTCTTCATAAAGGAGAATGGCTATGGAATAGACTTCTTCGCCTGTCGAACAACCGGCAAGCCAAAGCCTGACGAACGGATAGGTTGCCAAAAGCGGAGCTACCTCAGTTCGGAATGTCGCGTAAAACGAGGGATCGCGAAACATGGAAGTGACGCTGACCGACATGCCATGGACAAAGCGCTGAAAGGCAAGGGGATCAACAAGAATTCTTTCTTGAAGAGCGGCTATGGTGTCCAGTCGTTCCGATCGCATAATTGAGCTCACGCGGCGGCGTAGGGAGGCAAAGGCATAGTCTCGAAAGTCAAATCCATAGCGTTCAACGATGTAGTCCATGAGAGTTCTGATCTGATCATCTTTTGAAGATTCCTGGATTCTTGTCATATTACTTCTGTTGCCTAATAGAGCCACACACGCATTAGCGACAAGAGTTGATCGCTGTCAACCGGCTTGCTAAGGTAATCCGAAGCACCTGCAGCAATGCACTCTTCACGATCACCTTTTATCGCTTTGGCCGTTAGAGAGATAATTGGTAGCTTCTTGAATTGATCCTGTTTACGAATAGCACGCATGGTCTCTAAGCCATTCATACCTGGCATCATCACGTCCATCAAAATTATTTCAATTCCAGGCTTCTTGGCGAGAATGTCGAGCGCTTCTTTCCCATTCTCAGCGTAGAACACTTGCATGTCATACTGTTCGAGCATGCTCGTAACAGCAAAAATATGCCTCACATCATCATCGACAATCAAGACCTTACGCCCAGACAACAGCGGATCTTGAAGGTGCAAACGCTCCAAAATCTTGCGCTTCTGCTCAGGAAAGTTAGCCTCAACGCGGTGAAGAAATAGACTGGTTTCATCCAGGAGTCGCTCGGCTGACTTGGCACCTTTGACGACAATCGCCTCAGTGCAGCGTCTGAGCTCCGTTTCTTCTTGGGCAGTCAAACTCCGTCCTGTGTGAACGATGACGGAGAGGTCGGACAAATCAACATCAGCATGGTTGTGAATCACATCCAAAAGCTCGAAACCGGTCATGTCCGGAAGTCCGAGGTCGAGCACCATGCAGTCAAACTTCCGTTGTTTGAGTGCATCTAGAGCCTGCTTTCCTGTCGACGCTGAAGTGATGCGCACATCATCTCCCTCAATGAGAGCCTCAAGACTTCGCAACTCATCCTTGTTGTCCTCGACGATTAGAAGCTGTCGCGCTTCGCGGTTAACAAAGGAGCTGAAGCGATTGATCATATCGGTCAATCCTTCCTTCGACGCCGGTTTGGTTGAGTAACCGATGGCGCCGAGACGGCGGGCTTGTTGGGCCCGTTCTTCATTGCAGATGATGTGAACTGGAATGTGGCGCGTGGTCGAATCGTGCTTCAAGCGATCGAGAAACATCCAACCGTCCTTATCCAGAGAGCTGACGTCCAGAGTGATGGCATCAGGTTTAAAGCGGCGAACGAGAGCGAGTGCAGTTTTTCCTTGAGTAGCGGTTACCATTTTGAAGCCGCGCCCGTGGGCGATGTCGGTCACCTGCATGGCGAATTCAGGATCTCGCTGTACAACAAGAAGCACCTTGTCTCCTGAATCAATTTGAGCTCTGTCGTCATAGGAATCGCCATCATCTAAACTTGCCATTACAGGCTCTTCCTCTAAAGTCGGAAGTGCGGTTGTGGCTTCCGTCACTGATTGAGGAGCAGCGACGCGTTCGCGAGGCAAATATAAGGTAAAGGTGCTGCCCTTGCCGGGCTCGCTCTTGAGCTGAATCTGTCCGCCAAGTAAGGCAGCTATCTCACGACTGATCGCAAGGCCTAGTCCGGTGCCGCCGAATTTTCGATTAGTGGTACCATCCGCTTGCTGAAATGCCTCAAAAATGATGCTTTGCTTGTCCTGGGGAATGCCGATGCCAGTATCGATAACGGCGAAGGACAGGACCATATCGGCACTATTCAGGATCTGATTGTCACGTTGCCAGCCGTCATGCACCGGTTCCACTTTGAGAGTGATAGACCCAGCCTCTGTGAATTTCATGGCATTGGAAAGGAGATTCTTCAGGATCTGCTGGAGACGTCGGCCGTCGGTTTTGACAACGTGCGGCAACTGTGGGTGTAGGTCGCAAGAGAGAGAGAGATTCTTCTCCTTTGCCAGGGCATCAAATGTTTCCATAAGGCTGCTGCAAATGTCCTGCAGGGACTCCTGCGCCACATCAATGGACATGGCCCCAGCCTCAATTTTGGAGATGTCCAGCACGTCATCAATTAACGTAAGTAGATCGGATCCAGCTGAGTGAATCGTGCGTGCAGACTTCACTTGTTTCGGCGTCAAGTTTCCATCTGCGTTTTCGAAGAGAACCTTGGAGAGGATCAAGAGACTGTTCAATGGAGTTCTTAACTCGTGCGACATATTGGAGAGGAACTCCGACTTGTACTTGGATGTGAGCGAGAGCTGCTTAGCCTTTTCCTGCATG
>PLXC01000177.1 GCA_003151275.1 Candidatus Melainabacteria bacterium | reverse complement strand
AACCAGATTTTGCAGCTGTTCCTGGCAATGAGGATACCCCTTGTCGCCGCGAATTGAAAAGAACTAATTTGTCTCTGCTGGGTATTGTGCGCGAGCGGAACCAGCCAGGAAGATAACAATCGCAATTGAGATCGCAGGCAATTTCTTCATGGTGCTCCAGAGCGAATGAAGTTTCTATAGGATGGAGAATACCATCGTGAAGTTCTGCCCCGTGATCGCTGACATGGCAAGATTGCAGTGTTCAGCATCAACTTCTTGAATATTGATCAAAAGCTCCGGCAGATGACTCAATCCAACTGCAGATTTTATCGAGAATAGCGCTGTCTACATTTGGGCTCTGCAAGATCAGATGGCCGCAGTCAGTACAAGGATGCACAGTCATGTTGTCGGTCTTCAATGTGTCCAGAAATTTCGCCATTGAAGCGTTTTCACACACGCAATCTTTTTTGCCTCGCAGTACAAGAATGGGGATGTGTGGCGAGATGCTCTGCGATTCAATTGAACCAACAATTCGAATCGAATCGATCAACTCCAGAATCTCGAGTGATTTCCGAGTCATGGGATCATTCAGATAACTCTTGAGACTCTCTGGCTCATCCTTGAGAAACCTCTCGGCGAACGGCAACAGGTTGAATTCCGCCTCCGGATCAAGACCAGTAAGCAGGAGCTGAGTCAGGGTGTGAGGAATCAATGGCACCGAGACCATCTTCGGCCGCATGCAGGGGCTGGACAGAATAAGACCGACAACATCCTGTGGATGAATTGTCGCTATGTGCCGTGCCAAATGCGTGCCGAGACTCTCGCCCGCACAAAACAATGGTAGCGCCGGATATTCTGCCTTTAGCGCCTTCAGAATATTGCTCAGATCTTCCAGACTCTTCTGATAATCAATCTTGCCTTTTTCATCATTGTCAGAAGAAAAATAAAATCGCCCGAAACCTCGCAAATCTGGAGCCACGACAATGCAGCCCTGGGCAGCCAGATGAGAGGCCAAATAGTCAAACGCCTTACCATGCATCATCAGTCCATGAATGAGCACCACTATGCTACGGGGCTCGATCATGGCATTCGTCCACTTGTAAACATGGACCGATGCTTCGTTCAGATTGAGTGTTTCTTCAATAAAGCTTATGGCCATATCTTCGGTCAGACGCTTCGTCTTTAGTTTAGCCCTAGAACTTTCCTCATATTAACAGGGTCCTGAGAAATGGAAATCAGCAGATAGATGGATGCAGAGACTAGATTTTTCGGCAAGAGTGCTATGGAGCGCATCCCCGCCGACTGCCCTGTCTGAGTAATCTCATGCTCAAGTCTGATCCAATACAAGCAAATCATCCACAGGCAACCGATCTTCAGACCAGTGGCGCTCATAGGTCCTGGCAATACAGCCACAGCTCCCGCTATCGTTGGAATGTCCTTGATCTGTTAGAACTGTTCGGCAGAAAGGCGCTCACAGCACATCTGCTCATAGACATTGATATGGAATGGGCCGAGCAAACTCGCAAGCGATTTGAAGAGATTGGACAGCGAGTTACCGTCACCGCATTTCTCATTAAATCCATCAGCATCGCTCAGAAGGATTACCCGGCTAGCAGAACATTCGCGCTACCAGGCTCGCGCAAAATCACATACGAAGATGTAGTCGCCGGCTTCACAGTCGAGAGAATGGTTGACGGCGAGCCGATCGTTTTCTTTGGCGAGATCGAGCAGTCGCAAGAGAAGTCGCTGTTGGAGCTTGCTGACGCTCTAGAGGGATACTCCCAAACTGAAATAATGGAATTGCCGAAGTTGCGTCAGCAAGTATCTTTTGCGCAGATGCCCTGGCTTCTCAGGCAAGCCGTTCTCAATGCAGCATCATGGCTTCCGCAGCTTAGGCATATGTGCATGCGCGCTACGTTCGGATTAAGCAATTTGGGCTCGCTAGGCATGACTGCTTGTTTCGGACCCAGTGTCTGCACTTCCGTATTCGGAGTAGGTGCTGTTGCCGATCGTGTGATTGTACGGGCAGGCGAACTCAAGGTAGGAACGATGATGACTCTGGCTCTGAGCTTCGATCAGCGAGCAATGGATGCGGAGCAGGCAGCGTTATTCCTTAGGGCTGTGAAGCTCTTGATGGAAGGTGGACTGGCCAAATACATCGATTAGCTAATTGAAACGCCGGTTGTCCGAATCCCAGTGGTCAGCTTATAATCGATTGTTCAAGTATTTGACTTGCCGATGCTCAAGGTCAACATCACACTTACCAGCTTCTTTCATCGTGCCTCTCCTTGCTGCCCGCACCACATGCGGTACTGGAACATATTTCTCCGCTTGCTATACATACAACGTTGCCGGATTACCGTCTCTGCCTAACTATGTTTTGAAGTGCTCGTGATGTTCAATATGTTGCGCTGCGCGCACCAGAATGAAGCGGGGATGTTTGCAACCACCGCATGGAGGAAATGTTTTTCCAAAAACACAGGTGACTTCATGTGCTTGAGCATGCGTCGAATCGTGTGTCACCTTATATACTCCTGACTCTTCTACCTTGTCTCCTGGTTTGAACTCTGTTTTCTCGGTGGTCATGTGAACCTCAATAGAAGCCAATACAAGTGTTATGTGCTCGTTAAATCCAATTTAATTTTATTACTGGTGCCACTACGTGCGATGGCGGTTCTTATTTTCAGCAATTACTGCGATTACAGCGGCAATGATCGACGACAACGTTTTTGGACCGACAGCCAGAAAGCCTCGGCGTCCACCAAGCGACACAGGCAACGTCATTACTCATCGTTGACTGTAGTTCATTATTGCGCGTCTTCGAGCTAACTCTGTTGTGCTATATGCGTTGTTCTTGATGTAGCGCCAGTTTATAAAGCATGCCCTCAGACGTTATTTTCGGGTGTAATCATCTCGCTTCCAGCATGGTCCGGCATCAGCCGAAAGGATGATCGACTTCGTTTAGTTACCTACATACCATTGAGCGATGAACATTGCATACTTCAGGGGACTGCGATTGCCAGCTCCTGAGGCAGAACAAGACTGAGTTGTTTTCGACGTCATTTCCGCTTGCTCTGACAGCCTCGGCAAAATAGATCTTCATTTAAGCGAATCACATCAGATTGCGGATTAAAATATACGGGATAATTAACTACTCAAAATAAGGCAACGAAACTACGCGCAGGCGAGTGAGTCATCCGCGGTGAGGCGGCAACGCTGAACCGAGCATCCACATTCATTAGGAGCCAACATGTTGCTTATGCACAACCTGACCGATATGACAGCCCTGCAGAAAATGATTGTACCGATCGCACTCGGGCTATTAATAGTTGGTGTCCAACCTTGTGTTGGGTCGGTCACCAGCGATGTGTTTTTGCGGTTGCAATCATCGCGAGACGCGCTGCTAGCCCAAGAGCGTGACATCCGCACATCGTATGATGAAGTCACCCGTCAGATTGACGACCTGCGCAAGAAGCAGGCTTTGCTCGATTCCTATATGGCACAGACCCGTGTCGCCATTCGAGGTGTGGAGCGGGCAATGGAGAGTTCACAATGAACAAGTGCAAAAACGTCAAACCATCAACCTTCCAGCTTTGCGAATGGTACGCCGGCCTGCAGAAAATCAAGCGAGCGCAATTCATGCGAGTCTGTGCGCCGGCAATGGTTACTTTTGTGGCTCTGGCAATGTGCTTTGGAGGCTGGCTAAACCAGCAAGCTGAAGCTGAATCGGGTGAACACGAGCCTATTGTCAAGGTGAACCCCTATACTGCTCAAGATCCGCACTCGGCCAGAACTGAAGCACAAGACGTGATCGATGTTCTGCAAGTAATGGGTAAAGCCTATGCTTGTGGTGACATTGCGGAATACATTAAACATCTCGACAACAACTGCAGCGTCTATGACGAAGAGAAAAATCGAATGGTGGAAGGAAAGGAAGCAGTTATTGCGGCCTTGACGCAGAAATTTGCCCGGAACTCAAAATCTGGATCCGATCGCATTGTCTCTTACACGATCGATCAGCCTTACGTGAAAGTCAACGGTCAGATGGCAGTGGTGACCTATAGTGTCATCGAAAAGGTCGCTGGCAAGCATGCACGAACCTTGGAAGGATCTATGAGCGACGTGTTTCAGAAAGAAGACGGACAATGGATGAAAGTACACCAGCGAGCCGTTTGGAAACGTGTCAAATAATTCTTCGGCGCTTTAAGTATCTGAACCTTATATGTCAACCACGTTGACTGGATGGGCGTTTCCGAGGAAACTATTTCCTCGCGAGTCTATCAAAACTCACCGTTCAGCATCATCGAATAGCCGTTGATGATCTGGATCGCATGCGATTAGCACCTTAAGTTGAAGGATATGGTCTTCTCGACTGAGACCGATGATAACAACTTCTCCTATCAGGCGATTTTGCAAGCATTCATTGAACGATTCGGGCGAGGTGACCGGTGAGTGATCCACTTGCACAATCATGTCTCCAGCTTTAATTCCTGCCTTGTCCGCTGGTCCATCTGGAATAACCTTCAACACCACCGGGCCGCTTAATGGCTTTTCCGCAAAGACGTAAGCCATATTTTGTCTGTTGCTAACGCTTAAGTGAACGCCAATCCAGCGTTTACCGGGATCGGGCAAATGATCTGCGGCGGGGTCGAAATTCAAGTTGTCGGTCATACGAATATCGCTGCAAATCGGAATGCTTTTTTCATGCTTCTCCTTTGGTCGCGATGTGATAAAGCGTACCAGCCATGACTGTAAAAAAGATAACTCCAAGAATTTGATATCCGTCCGAAGTGAGATACCGTGTCAACGACTCTTCGACGCTGACACGCTGCAATTGTTCGTAAATCTGCGGTGGTATCGAAAGTAGTGCAACGATCACACCCGCCAATGCTCCGCCTGCCACCAAGCCCGTGGCAAACAAACTGCCGCTGCCGATCTCCGCATCTTCGACGGTATCATCATTGCGCTGTGCGCGTAAGTCCACGAATTTTTTCACGACACCCCCGACAAAGATCGGAAGCGTAGTTGAGATTGGCAAATACGCTCCGACGGCAAAGTTGAGGGCATTCACACCGCACAGTTCCATGGTGATGGCGAGGAAAATGCCGACGAGAACGAAGTTCCAATCGAGGTTGAACGACAGCATTCCTTTGATCAGTGTAGCCATTAACGTGCCCTGAGGCGCCGGAAATTTGTCGCTTCCGATTGCATGAATTATTCCTTTTGCCAGCATGTCAGGCGACGGATGGTCGAGTAGTTTGACTGTGATACCAATTACTATCGATGCGACGATCGCGCCAATGAACAATGTGATCTGCTGATAGCGCGGGGTCGCACCGATTATATAACCGGTCTTCAAATCCTGCGATGTTGCGCCACCATTCGCCGCAGCGATGCATACGATGCCGCCGACGACGAGCACCATCGGTTCGAATACGTGTCCGGTCAAACCAAATGCAATGAACACTAACGATGTCGCCATCAAAGTTGCGATTGTCATGCCGGAGATCGGGTTCGAACTAGAACCAATGATTCCGACAATGCGACTGGAAACCGTGACAAAGAAGAAGCCGAATATGACGACGAGTATTCCCAGCAGCAGTTTCTGCCAGAGATTTTCTCCGGGGATTTGCGGCAAAATAACCATCAATATGACTAGTGCGAGCGACCCAAAGAGAACCGTTTTCACTGACAAATCGCTGTCAGTTCTCAGCTGAACGGCACCATCGCTCTGTTGTTTGAATGAACTCAAGCTATCTCGAAACGAAGAGATAATCGTTGGAATCGTTTTTATCAAAGTAATGAAGCCGCCTGCTGCAACCGCTCCGGCACCTATTTGCCGAATGTATGCGCGGTAAATAGCATCAGCCGTGTGCACAAATGTATGCGTTGTCGGATCCCAATTGCCAGGTCCACCTGCTGTCGTCAAGCTTTGCAAGTATCCGAGTTTCACGAGTTGCTGCGCAACCGTATCCATGGGAACCAGTGCTGCAAGCAATGGAATCACACCAAGCCAAGAGAGCACGCCACCAGCTACGAGAATTCCCGCAATGCGAAACCCGATGATGTATCCGACCCCAAGATATTCTGGTGTGATGTCACCAGCAACGGTTGCAGACGGAAAAAACTTATTCATTTGCTGCGTGACGTAGGTAGGCGTTTCTGAGATCACATGAAACACGTGCTGCAAAAGCGCGTACAGCATTGCGAAGCCGAGACCCTGATATGCAGTTTTGGCGAAATCGCCGCCTTTGTCTCCCGCGATTAACACGGAGGCGCAGGCGGTTCCTTCCGGATATGGAAGGTTGCCGTGTTCTTTAACGATCAAAGATCGGCGTAGCGGAATCATCATCAATGTTCCAAGCATGCCACCAAGCACCGCGAGAGTGAATATGGTCCAGTAATTGAAATACGAGGCGCCAACGCTCTCGTTGCCGTTTCCCGTCGAAGAAAGAAATAGAAATCCAGTCAACGTGAATACGACGCCGGCAGCAATCGATTCGCCGGCGGATGCGGTTGTTTGAATGATGTTGTTCTCAAGAATGGTTGTGTTGAGAAACTTTCGCCCGAGCGAAATGGCAAGCACCGCGACCGGTATTGAAGCGGAAACTGATAGCCCTGACTTGAGCGCAAGATAGACCGATGCGGCGCCGAACAGAACGCCGAAAGCAGAACCGAGTACAACGGCGCGTGGAGTAAACTCTTTCACGCTCTCTTCCGGAGCTATGTATGGTTTGAAGTCAACGATTGGTTCTGCCACCTAGTACCTCTAATCGGTTGCGATCGAAAGATCATAGCTGAATGCTATGCATTTGGAAAGCAGGGCGACGTTTCATCTGTAAATTAGTCGGTGGCAATGATACGATTGCAAACTCAAAGTGGAGTTGTTTATGTCGCAATTCGTCGGTCCCGATGGCGTTGAAATGCGCAATTTTATTTTTTCGCAAATCGAATGGAGCGCTGTCAATCGTATCCTCGATGTCGGCTGTGGAGTCGGCTACGACCTCTATGAAATCGGCGCGCGCGTGACGGAACAAAATGCGAGTTCAGCCGAAACCAAGTCACATCAACAATTTTGTGGAATCGACGTAAGCCCGGAAAAAATCCACACCGCTAATACCGATTCACGAAAAGACGAAAGTTACGAGTTTCGCGTCCACAACTTTGCCGACAAACTTCCATACAGCGACGGCTACTTCGACGTTGTCTATTCACACAATGTTTTGGAATGTGCGGCAGACAAAGCTGCTTTCCTTACGGAATGTCACCGCGTGCTGAAACCAGGCGGACAAATTCTGTGCGCACATTTTGATTGGGACTCAGCATTTTACAACGGCAGCGACAAGGATTTGATTCGCAAAATAACGCACACCTACGCCGACTGGCAACAAGATTGGATGGACGCTTGCGACGGCTGGATGGGGAGAAGGCTATGGGGTACGATGCAACGCAGCAACTTGTTTGTTGATGCTAAACTTGTGACTTACCAAATCACGAACACCAAGTACGAATTCCCATACTACGGATTTAAAAGTGTTCAAGGATACGGTGACATGGTGGCAAAAGCTTTGATCAGCCAAGACGAGTACAAAGCGTTTACTGCTGACATGGACGCTCTGGCTATCAGTGGCGATTACCTCTTCTGCATTACGACATTCATCTACGTAGCAAAAACGCGCTGTTGAACGCGGCAGTTGATTGCAAGAGTCGCGTTAGATGTTCGCTTCCTCAAGTGCGTTTTGAGAAACTGAAAGCTATGATAATTGTACGTGGTCGTATACGATGAGTACGCGCGAGTGGTCAGAGGTAGTGGCTATGTTGTTTTGGCAAAGCAAGCACGATCTAAAAAGGGTCGCCGGTAATAAGGTTTGGTTCGTTGAGAACGTCTTCCGACCCTCGTCGTTCAAAATCGAAAATCAACCAATCCAGAGGCCTTCGACTCTAACTTGCAGCCCGTCGGCAGTGCGATTGACAAAGTTTACCAGTCCACTGTGCCGCCATTGCAGCATGCACATGCGGGGCTGAAAAAAGTATCGCATGCCGATCTTTATGTCTACGCGCGATTGACGAATAAGTCCTTCATATCCTTCAGCAATGTAGTAACCCAGGTCCTTGAAGCCATGCTCACGCGGCTGGAGAGGTCCTGTTACGCACCAGACGATCACTCCGGTGCGTAAATCCACTTGCGTCGCTACGCCGCAATGTGTAATCGGGCAGCCGCAAGACATTCCCAGTGGTCGTCCGATTAAGATATCTCCCACTTTTATGTCGAGCTCTCGCGTAAGAATAGGATTGTGCGGAATGATAATTTCACGCGGACCAGGCTCTTCAGGAAAGTGATCCAAGAGAAAATCGTATTCCCTTCCCAGGCTGTCACGCCAGCTGTTGTCTTTTGGTTGCTCTGTGGTGGCACAGCCGGTTGTGCATGACTGGCAGTCGCTGTCTGTGGCTGTGGCTTGTGGTACTTGCCTTCTTGTGGTCACCGAAATTCGATGGTCCGATAGATTGATGCATCTCTTGATTAATTCCGGATTGTTCGGCAGCTGAGCAGATAATTCTTCGCACGTGCGGTAGCCGCACGCCCCGCAATTCAGCCCTGGTAGTTCAATAGCAGTATTCATAGATCCTCCGTCATTAGATTGTATGGTCGGGTTGTAGCGCCACTACCGGCAGTGAGCCGTTGCCGGGGAAAATCCCCGGCTGGTTATGGGATTCAAGGTCGAGACAATCTCGGGCAGCACCGATAAAAAGCGCTGGCAATCGGCATCGGTGTTAAAGCGCCCCAGGCTGATGCGCAAAGGTCCGCGCGCCCGCATCTGATCAAAACCCATGGCTTGCAAAACATGGGACGGCTCAGCTCTGACACTGGCGCTGCAAGCGCTTCCGGAAGAAACTGCAATGCCTGCCTGATCGAGAGCCAGCAACAGACGAATGGCTTCGTTCTCTTTGCCTGCGAAACCCAGGCAGACGTGTCCAGGAAGACGCCTGAAGCGGTGCCCGATTACGTATGTGTCAGGAATGGCTTCGGCGAGTGCGTTGATTATTCTTTCGCGTAATCCAACTAGATAAACTGATTCATCTGCCATTACCGCCGCGGCGATTTCAGCAGCCCGCCCCAAACCGACAATGGCCGCGACATTCTCGGTGCCTGAGCGGACTCCGCGCTCCTGCCCTCCCCCATGATTAAGGGCGGCAATCTTCACGCCTTTGCGCACATATAATGCTCCTATACCTTTCGGACCATAAAACTTGTGTGCGGAAAGTGACAACAGATCGATCTGTTGCAGATTTACATCGATAGGTATTTTGCCTACCGCCTGTACCGCATCGGTGTGAAATAGAGCTCCGTGACGATGGGCAATGTCGGCAAGTTCGGCGATAGGCTGCAATGTGCCAGTTACATTATTGCCGGCCATGATTGAAACCAGCCGGGTATCAGGACGCAGCGCGTCGATTAAGTCCATTGGCGAGATGATGCCGTCTTCAGGGCAGGGCAGGTAGGTGACCTGTGCGCCGCGCTTTTCCAGATGTCTGCATGTTTCTAATACAGAGGGATGTTCAATCGAGCTTGTTACTATATGTCCTTTTCCATCTGCCCATGTTTGCCACACTCCCTGCAGCGCCATGTTGTTCGATTCTGTGGCACCACCTGTGAATATCAACTCTTCAGGGTTGGCCTTAAGCAAAGCACCAACTCTGGTGCGTGCCTTGTCTATGGCTTCTCTGGCTGTTCTTCCGCTCTGGTACATGCTCGACGGATTAGCGAAGGTTTCCTTCAAGAATGGAAGCATTTCTTCCAAAACAGCCGGATCAAGTTGAGTGGTGGCAGCGTTGTCCAAATACACTGAATCACGCATCTAATTTTATTCCCCTCTATAGAAAGTCTGGTTCTCCAGGGAGCGCACGACGCCAAAGTGAGACTGCCAGCCCACTTCCTTTTTGCCCACGCAAATTGTGCAAGTTCCCACGGGCGGATTGCCTCTAAGAAGCATCTGCTCTTCTGCATCTGGACTGGCGACAACCAGATCCACAAGCGGATCAATGCCGATCCCGTAAAGTGCATTGACTTCTCGAATTTTTACTGACGGCGCCACCTCTTGAATGCGAGCGCGAAACACTTCACGCTCTGCTTGCGACACGCGGTCTATTTTTGTCACAACGGCCACATCAGCCAGCGAAAGGATCGGTCCGACCTTGAGTGGAAGATTCATGCCGCTTGTGGCCTCCAGCACCACAAAACCTAATCCGCCGTCAACATAGGGCGAGCAGCGCAGGCACAGCCCGGCGGTCTCTACAATTAGCACTGAACTTTCTGCTTTGCGCGCCCACTGCATGGCTTCACCAAGCACCATGACGCTGCAATGATCGGGACACAGCTCTCCTGAATAGACTTTACGCGTGGGAATGCCGAACTCTCGAGCGAAAATCTCATCTTCTTCGGCATACTGAACATCGATTTTTAAAAACGCTGGCTGAATGTTGAGCTTGATGAGTTTGCCAATCATGTGCCTTAGGACGGCAGTCTTGCCTGTGGTAGCCGGTCCAGCGCAAATAAGAATTTTCATGCCCATACCTCCAGTTGACTTGCAGTAAGTCGTTGTCCTGATCGGATTTTGTCTCGTAAGTCGCACAACATATCGTCGAGTCTGCTGACATGCGTCGCGCAAATTTTCTCTTCATCGTTTGTATGAAGCACGCTCTCGATGGCGCCGCTTTTCATGACGATGCGATAATCGGAGAGCAGTGCGATGCGTGGATCGTGTGTTACGAAAATGAATATCTTGCGATGCTGCCTGAGAAGCTCGAGCGCACGCGTTCTATGAATGCCAGCATTTTCGACTTCATCGAGCAGCACTATCGGTGTATCGCAGATAATGGTGGCATCGGCGATGAGCAGAGCGCGAGTCTGTCCTCCTGACAGCTCGGTCATATGACTCCTGACTTGAATGGGTTCTCCTGTTAGCTGATTAGCGAAATTAAGCGTTTGCTCCAGAAGATAGCGCGCCTTGCTCTTGTCACTGCAGCGGATTTTTGCGTGAGTAAGCAGAAACTCCTCCACCACCATGTCTGAAAGAAAAGTGGTGTGCTGCGTGATGAGCGCGATTGGATTGAGCGCCGGGTCGAAGCGATACTCTTCAGGTGGCAAAGCGCCATTAATAAGGATCTTGCGACCCGTTGGCGTGTTGGCATTGGCGAATAGCTCGATATCGTTTATCAGAGTTGTTTTGCCGGAGCCGGTTGGTCCAACAATGCTCGCTACATCACCCATTTTGAAGTCGAGTCGATCAATGCCTTCCGGGTGCCCTGTTTTGCTGAAGCCCCCGAAGATAGTGATAGTTTCAATCACGTTACCCTCCTTATCCGATAGACTTAGTCGAGTATAACCGCCAAAAAAAATGGTTTCAATCATATGACATCTGCCAGAGTGGTTTTCTCCATCCGATCAGAGATGATGTCGCGAAGCTCTTTGAATACTCTTGTCAGCCGCTGCTCTTTCTCAAGGGGACCCGGTTCGTAGAAATAAAGGCTCGTTGACTGAACCGGAGAAAGCGCGCCGTCAAAGTAGCGAATTATCTCGGCCAGTGAAATTTCTTCCGGCCGTTTCGCCAGACGATAACCGCCCTGCTGTCCTTTGTGGCTGTGAACAAACTTGCCGCGTTTCATAGCGAGCATTAGTTGCTCAAGAAACTTTACTGGAATGCCCTGAGCGGTAGCTATAGTTCCGATTGTTGTAAAGCGATCGGTGCCCTGGCGCCCCAGGTAGGTAAGGGCCAGAAGAGCGTATTGGCTGCGTGCAGTTAGCTTCATGTCTGTGGTTCAGGAGGTGTCGCAAACTGCTGATGATACCAGCGAACACCGGGAACTGAAAGTGGCCACTCACTGCCTGGCTGCCTATGGGAAACAGTGTGTCGGCAATCGCCAGATGTGGTGGTTGTACAAATGCAGGCTCGTCGTGCCACTACCTGCAGTGCCTTTGCCGTCTCCTTTATATTCGGCTATACATGGACGGGCGAAAATCGCTCCCGATCGATGGTTGACTGGAGCGGTCTAGTCGGCGTTAACGGCATGAGCAAATTGCTTCGCGAAGAAGTAAACGCATCTCGATGCATGCTGGTTGTTATCGGTGCCACCATAAACGGTGACAAAAAACAGTTAACGTTTATCACTGGTGAACTCTGCAACTAGGTACAAACTGAACTATAATTGCCATAAACGGAAATGTTCAGTCCGAAGTGAGAAGCGAATTAAACTTCTTGCTCTCGTCATAGTTTCCAAACTCGCAGATCGAGAAGGTTTCACGATGATTGGCTTGCTTACTCGGTTTATGGTGCGGCTTTTATTGAGTCTTATATTTTATTCAACGCCAGTGCTTGGATTTTGGCTGGCTTCATCACTCGCGGCGTACCTGGGAGGACCTTCGTGGGTGGCATGGACAGTCGGCGCCTTAATGTTTCCGGTCATACCGGGAGTATTGGAGTTTCATGCTTGGACTCACCGACGCCCCAATAGCAAAGCTTGGCTTACACCAATTGATCGATTAAGCTTGCGGACTTTCGCAGTGGGGCTGACATTCTTGGTAGTGCTGCTCTACTTCAATCCGCAAACGGCATTTGTCGCATTGTCCACGCGCGGAGATTGGATGCTCGACGATGTGCACGATCGCCGCGCTGACAGCGCGCGCCGCGTCTTGTTCGCGGCTGCTGGTGGACTCGAATGGCTGTATCGTGCCACCAAGAGTAATCCGTACAAGGCGCATATCGATACGGAAGCACGCCAACGTTCAGAGGAAGCGGAGCAAGAATTGGCAAAGCAGCAGGGCCTAGACTCAGCGGCGCGTCATGAGCATAAAGGAGTCAAACAGGATGGAACCAAAACGATTAAGGAAACTGATCAAGAAGTAGCTGAGCAAGATGATACGGAATTGTCGCAAAACGTCTCGAAACATGCGAACGACGATGCGCTTGAAACCACTGAAAAGCAAGATGAAGAGGTTGTTCAAAAACATAAGCAAAATTTCGTGCAACTTACTAATACTGAAAAGAAATGGCCATGGAAGCAGGCAGTTTTGCACCACGCAGTTATCACCATGCCTGCTTCAGTTGAGACCAGCATCAAATCCGTGGCACGCTATCTAGCCAAGCAAGAAAAAGATCCGACTCTTCGCATCAAAGCGCTGCATGACTACGTTGCCGACCGGATCGCATACGATAGTGATGCCTTTTATTCCGGCAATATTCCTGACCAGGATGCTCAGTCCGTGTTTAGGACGCGAAAAAGCGTGTGCGCGGGCTATGCGAATTTGCTGTCCGCGCTTGCCGCGGCTATAAATGAGAAGATCGTAGTAGTGACAGGCGATGCCCGAGATCCGACCAACCCCGGCCAGCTCACTGATGGTCGTGGACACGCCTGGAATGCCGCGCGCATCGGTGGTCGCTGGTACTTGATCGATGCTTGCTGGGACGCCGGCAACGTCAGTCGAGAGAAGGGATTTACAAAATCGTACAGGACGGATTACCTGTTACCTCCACCCGAAGTGATGATCGCAGACCATTTCCCTGAAGAAAAAACCTGGCAACTCCTTGCCCAACCGTTATCGCAGGGTGAGTTTTTGCGCCGACCTATGCTGCGTCCGAGCTTCCGGTCGGCAGACCTCATATTGGTCTCTCCCCAAAGGGCGCAGAACGAGGCTAAATCCAAGGCTGTTGTGATAGTGAAAAATCCGGACAACCAGTGGCTTATGGCAGGATTGGAACAAAACGGAAAAGAGATCGGTGATGCCAGCATGCCTACAAACAGCGAAACAGCTCAGCTTGAGCGCCTCCTACCTGATAAGGGGACTTATCGTTTGAATATGTTCGTGAGTAAGAGTCACAAATATGGCCAATACGATTTCGTCGGTTCAGTCGACTTCGTCAATCGTTAGTCTACATACGCACTAAAGAAAGCGAACCAAGTTTTGAGCTGCATAATTGAGTTACATCGATTTTAAAGCGCACTTCGCGCGCTTTAGAAATCAATGTAACTCAAGACAAAAATTCATTTCTAGTCTTTTCAGTCGCGAATAGTAAGCGCTCGAACGAAGACAGGCAACGAATTCGCTTCGTTGCCTGTCTCTCAGAGTTTCGAGTCATCGGGCTTTTTCAATCAGGTTATATGCGTTGTTCTTTTTTAGCGCCGTTCTAAAAATCTGCCCTGCGACCTTGTTTATGCTGCAATTGTCGCTCAGACATGTGGTTTAGTCATCAACCTAAAGAATGAGAACATCCATCCGTCCATTGGCGGATGCACAGATACCATCTGATACGAAAGAATCAACTGGGGCAAGATGGTCGATTGATGAGTAAAACTATAATTCAAGAACTTTTTAGAGAACGCTCTACAGACGCTCAGCGCAAGACAGTAACCGTTGACGGCAACGAGGCGGCTGCCTATGTAGCCTATAAAACCAACGAGCTGATCGCCATCTATCCGATCACACCGTCATCGCCGATGGCAGAGTTTGCCGATGCCTGGGCCGCTCGAGGGGTAACCAATATCTGGGGAAGCATTCCCTTGATCCAGGAGATGCAATCGGAAGGCGGAGCCGCCGGAGCTGCCCATGGGGCCCTTCAAGCCGGTGCCCTGACGACCTCTTTTACTGCCAGTCAGGGTCTGCTTTTGATGATCCCGAATATGTTCAAGATCGCAGGCGAGTTAACAAGCGCCACGCTGCATATAACCGCCAGAGCTGTAGCCACTCATGGACTATCGATTTTCTGCGATCATAGCGATGTAATGGCAACCCGCTCCACGGGCTTCGGCATGCTCTTTGCCAATTCGGTTCAGGAAGCTCACGATTTTGCCCTTATCGCTACCGCGAGCTCGCTCAAATCAAGGGTTCCATTTCTGCATATTTTTGACGGCTTTCGCACATCCCACGAAGTCTCGAAAATCGAGCAGTTGAAAGATGAAGACATGCGTGCCTTGATTGACAATGAGCTCGTGCAGGCGCATCGCCTGAGGGCTCTTACGCCTGACAAACCAGTGCTGAGAGGCACAGCCCAGAACCCCGATGTCTTCTTCCAATCGAGAGAGCGCGCCAATCCTTATTACCAGGCGGCACCTTCTATAGTGGCACAGTACATGGACTTGTTCGCCGCCACCACTGGCCGGCGATACAAATTATTCGACTATGTCGGAGCCGCTGATGCCCAAAGAGTTGTTGTCGCTATGGGCTCTGGTGCGGAAACGGTCGAACAGGTAGTGAACTGGCTCGTAGCGGCAGGGGAGAAAGTCGCTCTGATCAAAGTGCGGCTTTTCAGACCATTTGCCAGTGAAAAATTTCTCGAGGCGCTGCCGGATACCGTAAAGTCGATTGCTGTTCTCGACCGCACAAAAGAGCCGGGCTGCGCCGGTGAGCCCCTGTTGCAAGACATAATTACAGCCTTATTCGAGAGCAAGCGGCAAGTCGAAGTTTTAGGCGGTAGATACGGCCTTGGCTCAAAGGAATTCACGCCCGGCATGTGCAAAGCCATTTTCGATGAGCTGTCTGCAACGAAGCCGAAACGTCGCTTTACCGTTGGCATCAATGACGACGTCAGCAATATGAGCTTGAGTTATGACGATCAATTCGACATTGAATCAAACGATACAATACGAGCGATTTTCTGGGGGCTGGGCGCCGACGGTACAGTTGGCGCCAATAAGAATTCGATCAAAATCATTGGCGAAGAGACAGCCAATCACGCCCAAGGTTACTTCGTCTACGATTCGAAGAAATCTGGCTCGGTGACGGTTTCTCACTTGCGCTTCGGACCGCTTCCGATACACGCTCCGTATTTGATCAGCAGCGCCAATTTTGTCGCCGTGCACCAGTTCAATTTTCTCGAGCGTTTGCCCGTACTCGATGCGGCCATGCCGGGAGCTACGGTGCTCCTCAACTGCCCTTATGGTCCAGACGATCTCTTCGATCATCTACCTGTCGAGGTGGTCAGAGAAATTGTAGACAAACAGCTGAAAGTTTATGTGCTTGATGCCATCGAAGTAGCAAAAAATACAGAAATGGGCGGTCGCATAAACACAATCATGCAGGTAGCGTTTTTCGCTATTTCAGGCGTTTTGCCCAGACAGGAGGCGATCGACCAGATCAAGTCGGCGATCAAAAAGACCTATGGCAAATTTGGCGAACCCGTTATTCGGAAGAATTTTGCCGCAGTTGACGCAGCGCTCGCTCATCTTCATCAAGTCGACATCAGCGCCTGGTCGCAGCGGCTGGGCGGTGACGCCAACTGCACCTCAGCGCATCACTCTCAGCAGAAGAAAGGTTGCTGCTCGGGCAAAGGATATGATACTGAATGCGGTGCTAACTGCTGTGGTCAAGTTTGTACCGCCAGCACCATGGAGATGATCGCCGGGCGAGGCGATCTCCTGCCTGTCAGTGCTCTTCCGGTTGACGGTACGTTTCCCACCGGCACAGCCAAGCTGGAAAAACGCGACATCGCCCTTGAAATTCCGGTCTGGGATCCCGCGGTCTGCATTCAATGCGGTAAGTGCGTCATGGTGTGCCCGCATGCCGTCATTCGTTCGAAGATGGCAGAAAACGAGTGCTTCGCAGATAAGCCAGCCGGCTTCAAAACGCAAAACGCCTCATGGCGGGAACTGAAAGACCAATTTTTGTTCACCATCCAGGTGTCGGCGCCAGACTGCACCGGATGCGCCTTGTGTGTAGAAATTTGCCCTGCGAAAAACAAGTCGCAGTCCGGTCTCAAGGCGATCAATATGGCGCAGCGAAGCGTCATCGATCTGGAAACGGAAGGCAAGAATTGGAATTATTTTCTTTCGTTGCCGGATCCTCCTCATAATACGATGGCATTCAATACTGTCAAAAATGTGCAGTTGCTCGAGCCGTTGTTCGAATTCTCGGGAGCCTGCGCCGGTTGCGGTGAAACACCATACGTCAAAATGCTCAGCCAACTTTTCGGTGACCGCGCCATGGTAGCCAATGCCACCGGGTGCTCCAGTATTTATGGCGGCAACCTGCCGACAACACCATGGACGAAAAACAAAGACGGTAGAGGTCCTGCCTGGGCAAACTCTCTCTTTGAAGACAATGCTGAGTTCGGACTCGGCATGCGATTGGCTGTTAACGTGCAAACCGAACACGCATGTCGGCTGCTTAACGAACTGAAGGAGCAAATTGGAAGCGATCTATGCACCCAGCTTTTAGCCGAAGTTGAAGCAACCGAGCATCAACCTGCACAGCAAAGAGGGCGAGTAGCTCAACTGAAGGAGAGACTCGCTCACATCGATGATATCCGGGCGAAGGATCTGCTCAATCTTGCTGACGGTCTAGTTGGAAGAAGCGTCTGGATTGTAGGCGGCGACGGTTGGGCCTATGACATTGGCTACGGCGGTCTGGATCACGTCATCGCCAGCGGTGAGGATGTGAACATTCTGGTCCTCGATACCGAGGTCTACTCCAACACCGGTGGGCAGATGTCTAAATCGACAGCCAGGGGTGCGGTGGCGAAATTTGCAGCCGGTGGCAAAGGCAATGCCAAGAAAGATCTCGGTCGACTGGCGATCACTTACGGCAATGTCTATGTCGCTCAAGTGGCCATGGGTGCCAACGATACACAAACTCTCAAAGCTTTCATCGAAGCGGAGTCTTACCATGGTCCATCGCTGATCATCGCCTACTGTCATTGCATCGCCCATGGTATCAATATGACCAAAGGGCTGAATCAGCAGAAACTGGCCGTTCAATCTGGTCACTGGCCGCTTTATCGCTTCGATCCGCGCTTGTCCGGGGCTGGGAACAATCCATTTCAACTCGATGCTGCCGCGCCCAGCTTGCCGCTGGAAGAATACTATTACTCCGAGACTCGCTATCGCATGCTGAAACAGAGCGATCCCACTGCCGCCGCGCGCTTGCTGAAAGAGGCCAAACTGGATGTGCAAATGCAGTGGCAGGCGCTTCAAGCCATGGCCGCCGGCAATCACAGCAATGGTGAAAGGGCGGAAAAGGTTACGCTTATTTAAATGTCGGCAAGGAGCAGTTTTTTTTATGCCAGATCTGAAGACAACATATCTTGGGCTGAAGCTAAAGAATCCGATCGTCGCTTCCGCTTCACCCTTGTCTGACTCGATTGAAAGCATGCAGCGATTGGAGGAAGCAGGCGCGGCTGCCGTCGTGATGTCGAGCCTTTTCGAAGAGCAATTGGCTTGCGAAGCGCATGCCCTCGATCATTATTTGAGTTTTGGGTCTGAGAGTTACAGCGAAGCTACGTCGTATTTTCCTGAGATCCCGAACTTCAATATCGGTCCACAGGAGCACCTAGATCTGCTGGCCGCGGCCAAGCAGAAACTTTCGATACCAGTGATCGCGAGTCTGAATGGGTCGTCGCCAACCGGCTGGACTGAATGGGCGCGCCTGGCGCAAGAAGCAGGCGCAGATGCGCTGGAACTGAACGAATATTACATTCCTGCCGACCCAGACATGACCGGCAGTGAAATCGAAGAGCGCTACCTGGCTGTGCTCAAAATGGTAAAGAAGAACGTCTCCATACCTGTTGCCGTGAAACTGAGCCCATACTTCAGTGCCACCGCCAATATGTGTAAGAGAATGGTCGACGCGGGAGCTGATGGACTGGTGCTTTTCAATCGTTTTTACCAGCCCGATATCGATCTCGAGAATCTGGAGGTGATACCGAACTTGGTACTGAGCACCTCTGACGAACTGCGCTTGCCTCTGCGCTGGGTGGCCATACTCTACGGACGAATCAAAGCTGACATGGCCATCACCGGCGGTGTACACACAGCGTCAGATCTGCTGAAAGCGATGATGGTGGGTGCTTCAGTGACCATGATCGCTTCAGAGCTTCTGCGCAACGGCTACGATAGAATTGGCGCAGTTCTTGGCGATACTGTTGCCTGGATGGAAGAGCATGAATACGATTCTATCGAACAGATGAAGGGAAGCATGAGCCAGATTCATGTAGCGAATCCGGCTGCCTTCGAGCGCGCCAACTACATGAAGACGCTCCAATCCTGGCACTCGACGCCGCGCTATATCAGCAGTTGACATTCTGGAGCTGAAGTCATTTGTGTAAAGTATCGCTTCCGTTGCATCAATTTCAAGCCTAGTGTTTAAGTTGGAGGGCACCAGGTTGCACAAGCGGGTTAACATAACCTGTTGCCTTGAAGAGCGGTGGTGTAGATTTGACTCGAACTTGCGATCTGCATCTTCGAGCGTCACCACATTCGGTGCCACGTTATTGTTGACTTCAATTTGATCTAAATTCTCAATTATTTCGCACTGTATATGGTGCTTATTGAATTGCTAGTTGAATTAAAGGAGAGGCTTGGCCATCTTGCGCGTTGCTATTTCGGCTTCAACTTCTTCTGGAGTGATCTTATTCACCTCCATTACTCCGTCACAAATTTGACGCCACGCAACACCGGCTAATGCTTGCTTCACAATAATGTCCAAGACTAGTTTCCGCTTCTCTGGGGTGGGCTCAAACGGGGCTTTGCTCAGTTCATCGAGGCGCACTCGAGCCTTGTGCATCAACGTCAACTTGTCGTCCGATGTCAGCTCTTGAGGCTCCAGCAGATGGGCGCCAATGCAGTATGACAGGTCCAAAGACCACTGACCCGCCAGCCGCCACGTCTGCAGAGCCAAGAATGAAGCAATCAGCTCATCTTTAGGTTTTTCTAGTTTCGCGATCTCGATATCAAAATCATTCTGCATCATCGAATGTTTTATGAATGCGGTCGCCTCGCAACGATATTGACACTTAGACGTGCAGGGACCACAAGTTTTGAGGGGTCCATCGACTCGCTTATTGAGTCCGGTGAATTTACTTATCCACGCATCAAGAGCGGACTTCTCCAACTTTCTGGAGGAAGCCGTCGGCACAAATGCCAGCACCAGAAACTCGAACCATTGAAGCTTCAGTTCCTTCTCATCTTCTGCATTCCATGAGTGGAAAAGCGCCTTTTCTTTGAAATATTTCTCCGTAGAAAGGCTCAGCGCGCACCACATTATTTCGGTGCTCTTCGAACTCTTCCCGCGCAAAACCTGGACTGCCCTGTTTATCAAGTGCGGTCTAAATTGCACCAGCTGGCGTACATCCAGCGTCACCAACAGCAGGTACTGAACATAAAGCTTGTAAAACTGATCGTCATCAGCAAGGATGCAGCCATGCTCATATGACTCGCCCTCGAACGCAGACGGAAACAATTTGATACCACCGTTCGAACGCCTTGTGATATCTTCCCCAGTCGGCTCCATGGGCCTGACTTTTTCCAACACAGATTCTACAAATACTTTCTGGCCACCGGTGGCATCGATAAATGGATCTCCACGACGCAACCTATCGAGATCATCAATCAGTTCAGAGCTCGACTGGTATCGCTCTACGACGTCTTTCGCCATTGCCCGTCCGAGCACATAGTCCACTCCCTGTGGGAGATCCGTCCGGCTATCAGCAATAGCCTTTGGTGCCTCGTGCAGATGCTTCATTGCGGTGGCAAACGCATTATCACCAAAGTAGGGAGGAGAGCCGCTGAGTATTTCATAGAGTACGCATCCAAGAGAGTAGATGTCGGTTCGCGCGTCTACCTTGCCGCCTGAAATTTGCTCAGGACTCATATAGAGTGGACTTCCAAAGATCTCGCCGGTCTCAGTCAACGACTGCGCTCCAACTGTCACGATTTTTGCCAAGCCAAAGTCAACTAGCTTGATGCGCGGCTCTTCTTGCCCGTGCTCCTCTGGGAGCACCATTATATTGCCGGGCTTGATGTCGCGATGGATGATGTCCTTGCTATGAGCATATTCCAGTGCCTTGGCGCATTTCAGTGCAATGCACAGACATTCGTCAACTGAGTACGTGCGCTTTGTCAATGCCTCTGACAGGGGCAGACCCTCGATATAATCCATCACCAGGTAGGGCTGGTCCCTTTCAGACATGGCAAATTCATACACGGTTACTATGCTGGGGTGGCTCAAACCGGCGGCTGCTCTTGCTTCTTGTTGAAATCGCCGCAGTGATTTGGTATCGAGGTCTTTCGCAGCAAGGATTTTCAACGCTACAATTCTATTGAGCGCAAGATCCTTCGCCTTGAATACTACACCGACTCCTCCCGCTCCCAGCTTTCCAACTATCTGGTACTTGCCGGCAAACATCTCTCCCGGCTTAAGATCACCTGGTGTCTCCTTATGCTTATCCGGCTCTTGCTGGCTCATGTGGAAACCGCCTCGTTCAACCCTGTCCGCTCAATGTCATTGGTCTTTGATGCGGCAGCAATTTTTGCCAGTGACTTGATCCGACCAGATGGCAGCGAAGAAAAATCAAAGCCACCAACGCCCGGTTGTCATCTACATGCTACCCCGTATTTGGGGTAGCGTTCTCGCTCGATCTCGCCTCAATAGTTGGAACTCACAATGGCTAGGGTTGCCCAGCGTGTGCGGGCAAACAAGTATTCCTTAAGTCGGAAGGGTAACATTAATTCCTCTCAAATCGAGAGGAAACCCTTGCGTAAATCCTCTCGTTTTGAGAGGATGGTACTACAGGGAGCGAAGCAAAACGTTGGAGATTTTGAATTCCAGAGCTATTAGCCAGTTCATTAAACAGCATGCCGACGCGGAAGCCCCGCTCAAAGACTGGGTAACAAAAACGAACGCTGCTGAATGGAAAAACAATGCAGACGTTCAAAAAACTTTCAATAACACTGACCATCTAGGGGATCAAAAATTCATTTTCAACATCGGCGGCAATAATTTCCGCATGGCAGCGATGGTCTGGATAGCAAGTGAGAGAGTCTACGTCTTAAAACTAATGACTCACGCCGAGTATGACAAGGAGAAGTTCTGATGGTAACGGAAAAGTACAAAAGCCTTATTGATCGCTTCGCCTTGGTGCCAATTAAAGAAGATTCCCATCTGGACGAAGCACACGAGGTTGCACAAAGTTTGATGCTTAGAAGCGAGCCTCTTGCTTCTGACGAAAGCGAATACTTGGAAGTTTTGTTGGATGAAATCGGCAAGTATGAGAAGAAGCATCATGCACTGAAGCTGGACGAAATGACACCTCAAGAACTCTTGCGTTCGCTCATGAAAGACCATGGACTGAAGCAGGTAGACATGATGCAGATACTTGGGGTGTCATCTTCTGGTGTCATTAGTGAAATAGTGAAGGGACAAAGAGCGATAACGAAAGAACAATGCGTCAAACTCGGCAATCACTTCAAAGTGACACCAGCTGCATTTCTTCCAAGAGTTCTCGCTTGAAACTTACATCGATTTAGAATGATTTGGCTTGTCATTCTTCCTGAGGGAATCTCGCTGATAGGTCTCGGTTTATGGTTGCTGCACCGGGAAACTCTAACGATGGCACCTTAGCGTGCGTTTTCGTTCTTATGAAAAGTCTAGGATTATGGAAAGTTTTAAGACCTATGCTAATGGCAAGGACCTACGCGGCAACGTGCGCTCTGATCTGGTTTACATAATAATGCTGCCTTCGGACTCAGAAGGAGAGCAGCATGCTGACCACTTATTTCAAATCTTCGCTTACGTTGGCGAGATTGTCCAATGAAGCAGACGAGTGCAGAGAAGCATATTAAAAGAGGCTCCTAAGAGACAACATCCGAATAACCCGATGAAATAAAAAAGTTGGTCCTGCACCTTCTGAAATCGTGTGCATGCTCTGGGTCTAATTATTATCGAGAAACTCATGATCGCTTCCCATAACTATGAATATTTCAATAACAGATCCCGATTCTGAAATAACGCAACAGCGGTCTGGAAGCGAGGATCTCCCATCTGGTCATTTGGCTAAAATCAGTTCCGGTTGTGATTCGAATCATCCAGTTGCGGTCGAACTGTCTATTAATCGTAATGGCATTCTTGATCTTTGCAAGCACATCGACCCTGAAGAGACGGTAGTGGCAAACAGCATGCTCTAAGCATGACCGTGTAGACTAATGGTTGAATTGTCAAATTCGGGTATGGTCTTCGCACAAGCTCTTAGGAGAAAATGGGAGAAAAACACTTCTTTGCTTTTCTTGAACAATTGAGAGCCTAGAATTCCCAAGGTGCACCGTATGCGGTGCAAACAAAGTTGAACTCTGGCGCCGATATCCGCTCTCCTGCAAAGACGCTGCTATTGATGTACACAGACCGGCTGCTTTATAGTCAGGACGCTTGAAATGAATTCATACAGACGGTCAACACTGCCAGTGGACTGACCACGTCCGCCGCCCCACCGTGGGAAAGCACTCCATTTCCATTAGAATCTGATCCCTCGATTATTACTTTGACTGCATATACCCTTGACTGCATATACCCTGGAAGGTATAATCAAGAGGTCATGAGGTTATGGAGCATGGATGGACAAAAAGGCGCGGTTGGAACTCTTCTATGAGACACTCGGAGCTGCACCAGCTGCAACCACCAGGGATGAAGCTTACGCCCTAATCTGTACCACGCTTAACGCGATTGAGGATGAACATAGCGGCGTGCCCAATACCCCGTCGAATTGGCAGACGGATGGCAGGCTTTACCCGCCGCAGACTGACAGGGCATACGCGGTTGATGGTTTCCCCGAGCTGATCCGGTACACAGCTTCAAGCACGACACATACATTGCTAGGAACGGTGCCATCGAAGTGAAGGAGATCAAGACTAATGTCGTCGATTTCACGAAGCCGGGGGCTAATGGAAAGGGGGTCTGGGAATGAACAAGACTGCAATGAAGACTGCAATAGAGAAGACCGCAATCAAGAAGACCGCAATCAAGAAGACCGCAGAAATGAACGAGATGCGGCAAATGCAGCGGTTCCTTACTAGAGCGTTTGCGTCTGCTAGGATCACGCTAGACGAGCCCCTAGTCAAAGGTGGGGTCTGGTCCCTGAACCTGTTCCTGCGCGACTACCACCTTGCGGTGGCTTGGCAGGCGGGTAAGGGCTTTGGCATTGTCTCGGATGATAACCACGGCTACGGCGAGGGGGCCGACGAGGTTTACGAGGATCTGAACTCTGTGCTTTCGATGATCGTCGAACTTGTAAACAACCGGCGTCCCACCGTTCCCCCAGAGGCCGTCAGGCTCAAGGACCTCCGCGAACAACGCGGTCTGTCGCAGGAAGAGGTCGCAAGGCGGCTCGGAAAAAAGCAGGCTTCCATTTCGCGAACTGAGGCAAGGTCGGATTTCCATGTTTCCACCCTACAGGAAATAGCGCAAGGCTTAGGCGGCAGGCTGGTCGTGAAGATGGTTTTCCCGGACGCCGAGCTGGAACTCAAGCTGGAGGAGTCGAAATGAAACTCAACTTGCTTGTACTGCGGACCGCGAAACTGGAGGACATGCGAACCTTCTACTCAGCTTTGGGTGCCCGTTTCAAGAAGGAGCGACACCGGGACGGCCCGGAGCATTACGCCGCCACGTTAAATGACGACTTCGTGTTGGAACTCTACCCAGCCATGGATGGAGCGATGCCAGATGCTGGGCTCCGACTCGGACTCAGGGTTGATGACATTGGAGAGACGCTTCGCTCAATCGGACAGTCTGCTGCGCTCCATCAGACTCAATGGGGGCTGTGCGCGCTTGTGCGTGACCCAGACGGCAGGACGGTGGAGTTGGTAGAGAGTCAGGCCGAGGCGGCTACTGCTGGCACGTCCCACGCTATGGAGAATGCCACCAACGCTCTTCTGGCAACAAACGAAACCGCCGATCCGCCGGTGGCACCAGACGAACAAATGGTGGCAAAGAATGTTGTGAAGTTCAGGCACCGTAAAACAGTGGAGTCTTAGCTGAATGCATCTGAGGGATTAGAGGTTCGAGTCGATCCATATGCAGAAAACAACAGCAAGTGAGTCATCGCCAGTGGTGCTCGAAAAGTATGTTACTGACGGCCGATTGCTTCATGGCACGCTGCCCTTCCATCCTGCCTGGCACTAAGCCTACCACCTCGCACCCGGCGTCAATCGCCGAGCCCTTCGGGTGCCTTCGGCAGCAATTGACACCGGGTCCCTGCTCGCTGGTTTGCAGGCAGTGTTGCAGGTGGTGCGGGCACGAATTT
Source organism: Candidatus Melainabacteria bacterium (assembly GCA_003151275.1). The sequence continues at coordinate 2,251 of PLXC01000177.1, read as the reverse complement.
TGTGTAATCGTATCAGGTAGCAGCCTAAGCCGACTTAGTTGGCATGTGTAGCTATGCGGTTCCACGCTGGTTTGGTGATTTCCACTCCGTAAACACAGTATGAATTAAAAGAACCAGCGAGGAGGCACATTTTTAAGAAACGGTGAACTGCTCAGGCAGATAGAGTTGGAAAACAGCTTTCCGTAGATGGACCCGAACAAATAGACGAAATTTTGCATGGAGATCGCCAAGTCCTTAAGGGATACGATATCCCCGAAATTTACTAAATAGGTACACTGATTCGAGCGATGTACAACAGTCGGAAACGTTGTTGTGGTGCAGTTCTTCCCGGAGACAGATCTGCCAAGTCCGTCGACAGTTGCTATGTATCCGAAACCCGCATTTTATCGAAGTAATTTCAGCTCCATGTCGCAGAATTGACGCGCCGCCTGACTATCCATGGGAGATGATGGTCAAGCCTGATATGTCTTTGAAATCCTTGGCGTTGTTAGTGATAAGCGGCAAATTCTCTTGCAGCGCCGTCGCGGCAATCCAAGCATCCTGCGGTGAGATTGGCCGCCCCTTGTTTTCAGCTTCCACAATAACTTCTGCCCATCGCTGGCATAGGGCCAAATCTACCGGATACACGATTACTTGTCGTAATTGCTGATTGAGTCTTGCTGTACGATTTTCGCCCCATCGTTTCTTTATGGCCCATCTTTTTAGTTCTGCAACAGTCATGAATGAGACTACCAACTGCTTGCCATCAAGATCCGAAGCATACGCGGCTGCGAGGCTGTGACCCTTGAAGACAAACGAAATCACATCCGTATCCACAACAATACGTTCTTCGACCATCTCTTATTTTCGTCCGCTGCTTTCTTGGCGCCACATACGCAAAGTGGTTACGAATTCATCCAGATCCTCATCTGGCGGCCAGAAATCGCCCTTCAAGCCTTTAACCGTAGTTCTCTTTGGTACTCCCTGCTCAGCAGCCAGTGAGTCAATGTTGATGTGCGAGTCCATAAATGGGTGCGCGGAGGTTAACGAAGTTTGGTTCTTCGCCATGTCGTTAAGCTTGATTCGCAACTCTTCCTGCTTGCCTGGAGATAGTTGGTCAACAAGACGAAGCAGTTGCTCAAGCGATAATTTTTCAGGTTTGAAAGCCATGGCTTATCCTCTCAATGGTCTAAGTTTACCAAGATTTGACTCAGTTGCCGACTCGTGGCAGAGTGTTTGAAGGGAGTGCCGATATGAACCAACGAGCTGCGCATTTCCGCCCCGATGGATTGCCCTCCTATCGAACTCTCGGGCATGATAACTTACTTGGTAAGCGTTCGATATTTCTAAGATAGGTTATCCGCAGTGTTTGAGCGAGAGCCTCAAGAATCAAACAAGCCAAAGCTTCAGCTTGAATATTCTTCTGGCGGAGGTGCTGGTAAGAAACCGAGGACGGCTATTGGCACAGAAAGTGGTGGTGGTCCCGAACTAGATCGTTCAGGTTTAGCCGATGCTCCGTGGTGGTTTATGTTCAATGAATTTTGGCTTCGGAGGCGATATAAGCAGCATTTTAAAAGTCTTTCAATCGGCGATGCCATGTCAATTTTACGACGCGCAGAAGTGCCGCCGCTGTACCGAATTGGGTTAGGAGTCAGATGGGGCTTCATTATCCCTGATCGGGATGATTTCACCGTGGACGACTTCGACTTAATTACGCCATCAAAGCAAAATGCCGCCTCAAAGCTTGATCTTGTGGAGCGACGCTCAACGTATCAAATTTGGAAACATCTTGGACCTGAATTGGCAGATATCGACTAGTTAGTTCAGAAAACTGACAACGCCGCGATACTACCGATGGTACACCAGATTGCACAAGCTGGTTGACATAATCTGTTGCCTTGAAGAGCGGTGGTGTAGATTTGACTCGAACTTGCGATCTGCATCTTCGAGCGTCACCACATTCGGTGCCATGCTATTGTTGACTTCAATTTGATCTAAATTCTCAATTATTTCGCACTGTATATGGTGCTTATTGAATTGTCAGTTGAATTAAAGGGGAGGCTTGGCTGAAAACTTTCGTTCAACTTTACAATTTCAGAGGGACCAGAAGGTTGGAAAGTTAGACCCACCATGAGGTTCCGGCAACGTAGCCAAAACGTAGCAACGTAACAAAAAAGCTGCCCCAAAAAGAAAGTGGCTTAATTCTGCATTAAGCCACTCAGCCTTGTTTTTAAGATGGCGTGCCTGGAGAGATTCGAACTCCCGACCTCAT
>PLXC01000028.1 GCA_003151275.1 Candidatus Melainabacteria bacterium | reverse complement strand
AGATCGGCCGAATGTAATTCGCCCTTGTATAGCTTGATACATGCTCCGAATGCAAGTACTGAAAAGACTGCCGCGATAACCCAAATCGCCGGCAAGTTATATACTTGCGCAACTAAGGTGACTACAATAGCACTGCCAAAAAAGTACACAGCGTTGAACGCTTGTTTTAGTATGTCTTTTTTCTGCACAAGCCCATCAAACTTGAATTCACGATGATTGCTGATTTGCATTCTACTGCGAGCTCCAATATCTATAAGTAGTAAAAGGTCATGTAATCTGTTAGAAAAATTGCGCACCGTAAGTGGCAATTCTGGTCCTTATTTCACGCGAAACTATTTTAAACAGTGCCAGGTCTATCAACGTATAACCGATGCTGTGTCAAAGCTGTGGCATAGGCGTAAGATATTTGGGTTGGGGTAAATTCGTCGTTCGGCCAACTGTGGACCGCCCAGACCTTGTCCTGAATAATCATCGAGAGCTAAATGTGAATTTGATCGCTATTTGTCCGCTTTTTTAAACCTTTAAGTGTCCGCTTTTTTGATCGCTATTTGTCCGGTGGAAAGTGACTTCTGCTTGTTATTTGTCTTTTGTTCGCAGTGCGCGCTGGAGAAACTGCAGAGTATGGTCAGGACTCGTAAATCCATCTTCCACACTTGGCTGGTGGTTTTCCGTAAGGGCAGCTGGCAGCGCTTTAATCCCAAACTTCTCTTTGAGCATTGTAGCTTCGTTGCTATTGATGGCATGTCGAATTGAATGCTATTACTTCTTCTTCATGACGACCGACTGCGGTGAATAATCCTCTCCGAAATCCTGGACAGGTGTCTCCACGAGGGTCCACTTCAATCCCCGGCTCGTCAAATCAAGATCTAATTTGCCCTTTGAACCTTCGTTAGCGAAGCCGCTTGTGTACGTAACGCGCGCGTGACCCGGCTTCGTAATGGTGCCTACGATATCCCCATCTTGAACTTTTCTTCCGTCCTCATAAGGAGACGTCGAGTATTCACCTTTCAGCTTGTTTCCTTTCTGCTCCAGCGTCATCTGACAGAATGGGTTTTGCTTTTTTTCCCAGTGACCATTGAAACTTGTTGGTGCAGCGGGCTTCGCTGCGGTTCCTTTAGCGAAAACGCCGGCGTTGCTCAAAACAAACAGTGTCGAAGCCAAAATAATTTGAGTGCGCACGATAAATTACCTCCAGTTGTTCGCGGAAAAAAGCGACTTGGACCTAGAACTCGCTATGGTATCAACTCAAAGCAAGAGCGTGCCTGATCTCGACAAACTAATAACTGGACTTGAGCCTGTCGAAAGAGACTTGCACACTTTGGTACTCCGGGACTTAGAGCAACTCGAAAAAGAAGGTTTGGTTTTGCCGGAAGACGACAGGCTGGACGACCGACTGCAACAAGAGATGGACCAGGTTAGACAACTCTTCACGGCCGCCTATGGCGATAAAGAACGGTCGGGTTGTACCGATCAAACAATTCTATTGGGGCAAGAATTCGCTAATGATTTATCTAATGCGTGGAGGGCGGTTGAGCCAGATCGGTTGATATCGAGTAACGTGGAGCGAGAAAACGAAGGTGATCGCGCTAGAGGAGACGATCGTGGTGATAGATCACGTTGACCTTACCAGTGCATTTCTCCATACCGTCGGATACGCGCACAAAAATAACAAGATGTCTTCCTACAAGGTGCTAATGAAGAGCGCGCGAGTATGAGCACTAGCGAGGATAGAGCTAGTCGTCCGATATAATAACAATCTAGGTCAGCGTTAAAATCTTCCGGCATGAGCTGTGATTGTGGGCGAAGAAGGTTCATTCTTATTTATTGTTATTCTCGGATGGTTTGCGACAACTTTTTGGTGCTCGTTTTCTGAACGGTATTTACCGCAAATCCGGCTAAGACTAGCTAATTGTCACCAGATCCTCCATAGATTTCTTAAACGCGAAAGTTTAATTTGGAAAGTCGAGAAAAAACAATGCGACCAAGCGGAGAAGATTCTGGAGGAAACTTACAAGTCGCTGAGGAAGGCTTTAGAAAAAACAAGATCGGACGTTGCGTTAGCCGTCAGCGAAGAGCGTGCTTTGGTACTAAAAATCAGGTCTAGAACTAAATTTCTAACCGAATTTGGTCATGAGCCGTCCGCGATTTCTTCCGATAAGCAACTCAATAATTTTCAGCGAATTCTCATTCTGAAGACTGCTGATGTTGAGCTACTTCGGCAGCGACTAATGAATCTTGAGGACGAAATACCCTTAGCTTATACAAGAAAGCAAATCTATGCCGCTCGGGCTGCTGCCGAACTAAGTCACAGACGTGCCAACTATTTTCTCGGAAATGCTGATGACAAACCACTAGATATCCTGCTCGAAGAGCAGCTGCTACGGATTGAGCAACTAGAAGCACGTGTGCTCGATGATATGGATCGTGCCTCTCAGTTTGAAATTGATAAATTGGATTCCCAAAAATCAGACGAAGTCCTAACAAATTTAGACACTGCAATTAGACAGCTTAAACAAGAACTTAGTTTTCTAACTCATTCTGAGATACAGCTCAAACAATTAATTGAAACAGATCGTAAGAAGTCTGAGACTTGGAATGAACGAGGGGGAATGGCGAGACAACAGGGTAATCCGGAGTTGGCCCATCAAGCGTTCGAAAGAGGACGCCCGTTTCTTGAGTCAGCTAAACTGCTGACAGAACAGATGCCACAATATGATGAGTCCAAATTTAAGGTTGAAAAGCTTCTGAGCAAACTTGAGATAATCCGCGAAAGACTCGAACAAAATCAGTAATGCGGATAAAACCGTGATGTGCGTTGTTAGACAGCAAACTACATGCCATCGCCCTTGATACCGCGTGCACAAAAATACTTTGCTAGTACAAAAATTGTTATTGATTCAATTCAGATCAAAGTCCATTGAATCTGCAAAGGGGTTACAAATATTCGAGTTGGTCCTAGTTTGGAAATTTTGGCGTTTCTATAGCCAATGAGGCAGGGGTATGCCAGATCCGGGAAAGCCTTGCAGAGTAATAGACTCGAACTCTCAATTCCGAAGAATTAACTCCAGCCTCTTTGGTTAAATTTGCAATACGCCAAAATATGGTCGAAACCCAGGTCAAATCTGGCTTTTCGAAACGAGAAAGCGCAAATTCCCACCGGGGAGACCAGAGGGAGCTCGTCATTTGTGAAGTCCGTAAAGCCTTGCGCCCAGAGGGATTCGAACCCCCGACACCTTGGTTCGAAGCCAAGTACTCTATCCAGCTGAGCTATGGACGCGTAATCGTAATGCTAGCGCGGTTTGCTCGAAAGCGTCAAGTGAATGGGTAGAAAAGCTATTCAAATTTGTGAAATTGCAAGCCGTGCCTGGATGCTAGACGACTTGATCGGCGCTCTTCATTATTTCTGCTCGCCTCAACGGAACGTCGAACCAGAAAACGCTTCCTTTACCTTTTTCACTCTCGCAACCCATCGAGCCGTGCATTAGCTCTGCAAGTTTCTTTGAGATGGACAATCCAAGGCCCGTGCCACCATAATCTTTGGTCGTGAGTGAGCCATCGGCTTGAATGTATGGCTGAAATAATTGGCTGAGCTGCTCTGGTGAAATTCCGATACCAGTGTCTCTAACTTCGAATCGAACATCCGACATATTGCCGTCGTTATTAATTGCCTTCGCCGACACAATAACTTCGCCTTTTTTAGTGAACTTAATTGCGTTGTTCACTAAATTCAAAAGAACTTGCCTAATCCGATACGAATCGCCGATAAATGAACCTTCCAGTGAGCGGTCAAGCTCGACGCCCAATTTTAAATCACGTTGTTCCGCTAGTGATCGCATCACCGCGGTGACATCATGCAAAAGTAATTCGACAGAGAACTCTTCTTCAAGAAGAGTAAATTTCCCCGACTCTAACTTCGAGAAATCAAGGAGATCATTTATCAGAGTCATCAAGTTTCTGCCTGCCTCAAAAATTAGAGCAGACAGTTCCTTGGTATCACTTACGGTCTTCGATACCGACAGCAACTCACAGATTCCGAGCATACCGCTCAAAGGAGTTCGGATTTCGTGGCTTACGTTTGCAACGAACTGCGATTTCAACAGATTGGAGCGAATTGCTTCGTCACGGGCTTTGGTTACAGTCTCAATTGCTAAGGCTTCAGTTTTTGCATACTTCTCCGCAGACGTAACGATCCAACCAAATGCACCTAACATAGCGCCGCACAAAAGAAGTATCGAAAAGAAAGACGTTTGCGCCAAAAGTTCAGCGTGTTGTTGTCGTTCTGCGAGAAGCCGCGTTTCTTCGTCTTGGACTTGTCCATTCAAAGTGCGGAACTTGTCCATTAAGACTTTGCCAGGGTCTACGTTGATAAGTGAATGTCCCGATTTCCAGTTAGCAGGATCTTTGTTCGCTTTTCTTGCGTCAATTACCTGTTGACTGAATTTGATTTTTTCAGAAGATAGCTCACGAAGCAGCGGCATAATCGCCTGCTCTTTAGGATTATCCTTGGTGAGCTCAGCAAGTTTTTGAACGTGGCTATCCACTTCCTTGAAACATTTGTCGTACGGAGCCAGATACTCATCTCTTCCGGTGATGAGATAGCCACGATAAGCCGTTTCGCAATCCATCAGGCACAACAAGGCATCGTCGCTCTCGCGCAGTACCTCGAGAGTATGAGAGACCCACCAGTTCGCCGAATGCAGCTGGGAATTCAGATACAAAGCAAGGCAGACAATTGCGCCGCACAAAAATGCGAGCAAACTAATTACGCCTCTTTGTTTTCTTCTAAAGGCAGCTTGCATGGACTTGAAACCTTGAACTAAGAGCTTTACTGCGACTAAGGGTGTCCCTGATAGTATACAATGAGCGCTTCGGCAAAAAGTACCTTTTCTCTGTCAGGACGGCACTCAAGCCAGATCGAACGACACACAAAACGCGCTAATTTTTCCATTACAACGCCTGAACAGCGTGTTCCTCAATGAGAGATTTCTTTTCGTTGCTCATCTAAGCCCAAATGGGCTAGTACAAAACAATTAGACACATCCTTTACAACCTGCGACCAAGAAGAGCTGCCATTTGCCCAAACACTCATACAGCAGAGCTGAGTAGGTTCTGCGAACAAATTCGTCCCACCTATCGTGAAGAAAAATGGCATCAAGAGGGCGGGTAAGAAGGACGATTCATGTAAGCAAATTTACTCCTGATATACTCTAAACGGCATTAGCCGCCACTAGTTCCTCTTCCGACAGGGAAGGTCATCGTATGAGTATCAAAACGTTCACTGTGCGCACCATTGCCACGACTCCTTTTACCGATCAAAAGCCAGGCACGTCGGGTCTGCGAAAAGCCGTAAAAGCCTTTCAACAGCCGAACTATCTTGAGAATTTCGTCCAATCGATTTTCGACAGTGCTGGACCGCTTGCGGGTAAAACTATCGTTCTAGGCGGCGATGGACGATTTTATAATCGCGAAGCAATTCAAATCATTCTTAAAATGGCAGCCGCAAACGGCATTGGCACTGTCAAAGTAGGGCAACATGGCATACTTTCGACGCCAGCAACCTCGTGTGTGATTCGCAAATATAAGTCTGCTGGTGGCATCATTTTATCTGCAAGTCACAATCCAGGCGGACCAAGCGGAGATTTTGGCATCAAGTACAACACCGAAAATGGTGGACCGGCTCCTGAAAAAGTTACGGAAGCGATGTTTGCGATCAGCAAATCGATCAAAGAATACAAAATTTTAGACGCCGAAGACGTCGACATAGACAAGATCGGCCGCCAAGAAGTAGGCAGCATGACAGTCGAGATTATCGACTCGGTATCGGATTATCAGGAACTACTTGAATCAATTTTCGATTTCAAGTTGATCAAGTCATTGTTGACCAGCGACTTCCGCATGCGCTTTGACGCAATGAATGCGGTCACCGGTCCTTACGGCCATTCGATTTTTGAAAAGCGATTAGGCGCGCCACCAGATACGGTGATGTATGGAACACCCCTGCTAGACTTCGGCGGTGGTCATCCCGATCCAAATCTCGTCTATGCACACGATTTAGTGGAGGTATTGTTTGGAGCGAACGCACCTGACTTTGGTGCGGCATCGGATGGGGACGGCGACAGAAACATGATTCTTGGTCGCAAATTCTTTGTCACGCCAAGCGACAGCCTGGCGATCATGACTGCCAATGCCACATTGGTTCCGGCATACAAGAAGGGCTTATCCGGCGTGGCGCGAAGCATGCCGACAAGTTGCGCTGTAGATCGGGTTGCCACCAAGCTCGGCATTCGCTGTTATGAAACCCCGACCGGTTGGAAGTTCTTTGGCAATCTGATGGATGCTGACAAAGCTGCGCTCTGTGGTGAGGAAAGTTTTGGCACTGGCTCCAATCACATTCGCGAGAAAGACGGTATCTGGGCAGTGCTTTTTTGGTTGAATATTCTTGCTGTGCGCAAAGAGTCTGTTGAAGATATCGTGCGTAAACACTGGAAAGAATACGGACGCAACTATTATTCACGCCACGACTACGAAGAAGTTGACAGCGAGAAGTGCGAATCGCTCATGCAGCATTTGCGTAATCAACTGCCAACGCTCAAAGGTAGAAAATTTGGTAAGTATGAAATTGCCACCGCAGATGATTTCAGCTACACAGATCCGATCGATGGAAGTGTCTCATCCAATCAGGGAATCCGCGTAATCTTCACGGACGGATCAAGAATCGTCTACCGTTTATCAGGCACGGGCACCCACGGTGCAACTCTACGGATCTACCTCGAGAGCTATGAAGCTGACGCCAGCCAACATGACCACGAGACGCAGGAAGCGCTTGGTGCGTTAGTAAAAATTGCGGATGAGTTGGCCACCATCAAAGCTTTGACTGACAGAGATAGACCGACCGTGATTACTTAGGCACGCACTGATCCAACTGATCTTTCAACGGCTACCCCACGTCTATGACGACGACCAGTGATCTGATCAGAATGGGTCCCCTTTTTCAGGGGACCCATTTAGTCAATGGCTTTCGAGAGCTAACAAACTTAGACGGATGAGATCAAACTGTCCACTTCGTCGTCAACCAAGATGCTAGGTGGTCTGCTCACTGCTGGAGTGGGATGTCCGTTCCATAGTTCCAAGAATCTGTCACCAAGCAAGGTTTGATCAGCCAGCAGGGCCTCGGCTACCCGCTCAATACGACGCTCGTTTTCAGTGATGTAGCGCTTAGCTTGCTGATAACATTCGTCGATTATTCGTCGCCATTCAGCATCGATCTCATTGGCGAGATCATCACCAATTTTGGTTGATCTGTGTCCGTCGTCAGCGAGTTTGACAGAGAACGGCTCAAGACGCGACATTCCGAATTCACTGACCATCGCTCTGGCAAGCTTGGTGGCTTGTTCAAAGTCGTTAGCGGCACCAGTATCTTTGCAATTCAAGAAGTACTCTTGAGCGATGCGACCGCCCATGGCTGTCATAATGCGAGCGCGCAGCTGTGCTTCGGTGTAGCCATATCGATCGGTCACTGAGTGACTTTGCATGGAGCCGAGAGATTTGGTGCGTGGTTCGATCGTTACTTTAGTGATCGGATCAGCACCAAATGCTTGCAGCGACTGTTGCACTGCGCAGTGTCCCGCTTCATGATAAGCGGTGTTGCGCTTATCTTCCTGCGACATAGCGCGTGCTCGAGACAGCATCGGGTCACCAAACTGAACATAGTCAACGCCACTATCGAAATCTTCGAGCGTAATTACTTTATCCGTCTCACTGATCTGATCGTGGGTTTTGTCCTCGAGCAAAAGCTCAATTCGCTCAGCCGCGGAGATGGCGGCCTCATTGCATGCCTGCTCAATATCTGCGCCCGAAAATTGAGGAGTGCGAACCGCAAGGTCACGCAATCTCACGTTTGGAGCGAGCTTCATATTGCGAGTATGAATGGCAAATATTTTCTCCCGACCAAGTGTGTCAGGAAGGTCGACTGAAACCTGATAGTCAAAACGACCTGGACGCTTCAGGGCTTCATCCAGCGAATCGGGCATGTTTGTGGCAGCCATAACGAGGATACCGCTGCTCGGTTCGAAGCCTTGCAAACAAACGAGCAACTGGTTGAGAGTTTGATCTCGCTCTGAATCTGCCCCAGAACTTCCTTGTCCACGTTTCTTACCGATGGCATCGATTTCATCGATGAAGATGATCGACGGTTTGCCAGTTTTCTTTCTTGCCGCAATAGCCTCAGCAAACAGTTTTCGCACTCTGCGCGCACCAACTCCAGCGAACATCTCGACGAAAGTCGAACCGTTGGCAGCGAAGAAGTTGGCATCAACCTCTCCAGCCAAAGCTCTAGCTAGCAACGTTTTGCCTGTGCCAGGAGGTCCAACTGCAAGAATGCCTTTGGGAATCTTTGCACCGAATTGCTCGTACCACTCAGGTGTCTTGAGCCAGCGAGCCACTCTTCTAAGTTTTGCGATTGCTTCTTCGCATCCAGCCACGTCGTCGAATGTGCGGCGTTCTTCAGGCGCAGCTGACTCAGAGTCGGACGATGAGGGATTAAACGAATCCAAGCCAGGCAAATTAACATCAAGTCTACGGAAAACCTTCTCTCCAAAAAGAAGAACAAGAGCCCCCAGAGAGCACACACCGAGCAGCATCCAGAAGGTCCAATGCAGAGAATAAATAATTTGGTCGACTGGTGAACGATGCATCGATTCGCTTACCATTACTGGAACGTGCGCGGAGGCGGCTTTCGTCAGTAGTGCGCTGGCATTCGAATAATCGACAAGTGTTGGACCAAGAGGTCTGATATCAGCGATAACTGTTCGCAGTCCCTTAAAACACGTAACCTTCTCAACGAGACTTGGGGTTTCGCTAAAAATCCGATCCAACTCGTAACTCGGAATAGATCGCATGGTTGCCGCTTCTTCCGGAAGACGCGGAACGATTTTTTGATTAAATACACCAGCGAAGGCAAGAATGACGAGTGTGAAGACAGCGATAGAAATGGCTATTAGTCCGGCTTTCCGTTTGTTCTTCATGCATACCTCTTGAATTTGGAGCAGCGCTCGAGTGTTTAGTGAAAGCGAGCGACAGCTCTGCAGTAGCCACTCTCACGCGCTAAGAATGCCTATCTATATCTTTCACCGAACTTGAAGAATATATGTAAAGTGTTAAGAAACAAAGCCAAGATGAAGCCACGGTGAAGTTTGCACCACTATGACGCAGTAAGCGAGCGGCTTTTCACCAATTTTGTCGAGCTGATCAGGACGAAAGTTAGCCCAGTTTGCAATATTGCTGATTTTATTCACAATAATGCCACAAATGGATGTGTTAATAGATCAATGTATTCCGTAGAAGTGCAGCTTGTTGGACTTTTACAAAGGAAATTGCAAAGATCAGGAGAGCTTATGTTCGGCTTTCAAACCCGCAACGAAATTAAGAGACTGCGACAAATCTGGCGACCCGCCCCAAACAAGTACACGCGAAGAGCGGATGCAGCACTTCTACCGATGCAAAATGAGAAAGGCAGGAACACCTATGCAAGCCATCTCAACCAGAGCGCGCTCTTTTTTGGCTTCGAATCAAACCAAAGCACTTGCGCGATCAAAGTCGCCAATCCGAAGCAAAAATCGCGAGCGGCAATTATTCTGTTTAGAGGGAGAGTTCTGGCTTGTGTCTACGGAAAGCACGACATCCCATATCACACGTACAGCGAAGACGCGTTTCAAACTTTGCAGATTGACTTAGCTAATCCACAAACCGAATTTAGCGCCCACTCCTTGACCGAAGAAATGGCGCTGGCATCTGCGTCTATCTTTCAGGGATTTCAGAAAAGACAACAGAGCCACCAAACACTAAATGACTTTTTTCAGAAAGCTTCAGGAGATATCAACGAGAAGCAGCGTCCAGGCTGTATTGTTCTTAAGGACAACGAACAACATTCCCGCTTCGTCTTTTATTTTTCGCAGGGACAGATCTTCGCCATCTATTCGTACAAAGACGGCTGGATGAAAGATCATAGCTATGCATGCGCCTCGCGCATTGTCGGGAAATCGAGCGATCTCTACGGCGAAGCGTTCATGCTACGCGCCAATACGCTCGAACAAATCTACGATCTCACCTTCAACCTTTCCACCGTCGGAGACACGCTTGCTGACAAATTGCGTTGGACTACAGGCGCATCTTGCAAAGACTCTTTGATGCCAATGGATCTTTACGCCACTGGGCCAAACCTCAGCGACACGTTTAACTGCGACCCCAACGATAATCACAGTTACGCGTTGAAGGCTGCTGCCAAATATTCTCAGCGCCACAAACCGCACTCACACTCTTTGGATCCGAACAGATAGGTTAGCCAACCACTAATCAATAGCTGATCGGTGATATATTCCTGGGATCGCCCATGAATTTAAACCGATATCGGTTTAAATTTCTGCGCAAAGCCAAAGGATGCAGTGTGGACACTCTAGCCGTAATTTTCGATTTCGATGAAACGCTCATGCCCGATTCGACCTCAGCTCTGTTGGCGAAACATGGCATAGACGTTGAAAGGTTTTGGACAGAGGACGCAAAAGCTCTGATAGACCAGGGTTATGACCAGGCGCACGCCTACTTGCGTCTAATTTTGGAAAACGTCGGACCCGGCAAGGCTTTGGGAAATCTAAAAAACAGCGATCTAAGCAAATTCGGCTCTGAACTCGACTGTTATTATCCCGGGGTGAAGACGATTTTTGAAGATCTTCGCCAAATCGTCAATGCCGTATCGAGCGATTTGCGCGTCGAGTTCTACATCATATCTGGTGGCTTGCAAGACCTTGTGCAGGGCACCACAATCGCTAAGGAGTTCGCCGCAATCTATGGTTGCACTCTCGACGAAGACGCGGACAAACAGAGTGTTCGTTGGATCAAGAGATGTATTACATTTACCGAAAAAACTAGATATTTGTTTGAAATCAACAAAGGTATTCGTCCCGCAGATGTGCTAAATCATCACTGCGCGGTAAACACATCCGTAGCTGAAGACAGGCGCCGCATCCCGTTCAAGAATATGATCTATGTCGGCGATGGTTTAACTGACATTCCGTGTTTCTCTCTTTTAAAAAAACATGGTGGCTATGGATATGGAGTTTTCGATCCATCGCAACAGAAATCAGCGAAGAAAGCTTTGGAAGAATTCATGCGTGCTGATCGGGTACTTTCCGTTTATCCGCCAGACTTTCAAGCCATGTCCGGTTTAGGAGCGATGCTTCGCATCACCGTTCAAACCGTGGCCAATAGCATTGTTTTATTCCAAAAACGTTCCTAATTCAGTAACCACATTTGGTGCCACAGTGGTGTCTACTCATCGGTTCGCCTGCTGCTGTTGTTGATGTTCTAGCCATTCATTTTTTGAAAGACGATAGAGGACATGCAGTTGTAGTGGGTGTCCGTCCTCGAGCAGCGGATGCGGAAAATTCTCATCTGGATTGGTTTTCATACCAATCTTTTTCATTACCGTGATCGAATTGATGTTAGTTGTAGTCGTCATCGAAACGATCTGATCCAACCCCGCCGTTTCAAAACCATATTTAAGAGCCACCCTAGCAGCTTCCGGAGCATAGCCTTTTCCCCAAAATTCTTTTGCCAAACGCCAACCGATCTCAACACAAGGGGTGAAGTGGGCATCGAAACTAGGCCGCTGCAATCCGACGAAGCCGATGAATTCCTTAGTGGATGTAAGCTCGACTGCCCACAGTCCGAAGGAGTTTTTTTCAAATCTGGCTTCGATGCGTTCGATCATTCCCTTTGTTTCTTCAAGAGTCGAAACTTTCGGGAAATGTTTCATCACGATCGGATCGGCGTTGAGAGCAGCAAATGGCTCCAGATCCGAGTCTTTCCACCGGCGCATTGTCAACCTGTGTGTAGTTAGCATCTCAAGTCCCCTTGCTTCTCGGAAACTAGTATCGCATCTGATATCAACTTGAAAACCCAAAAATTCTAGGTTTTTTGTTCTCGTTGGCGCTAATATCAACACAACGAATTTCGGGAGCGAACCATGATTGAGATCCACGAACTGAAGACAATGTCTAAAGTCGATTTAGATAAGGTGATGATCCGAGCTAACGTAGATATCGACGAAGTCAAAGGCAGTGTCGAAAAAATCATCGCCGCGGTTAAAGCGGAAGGTGATAAAGCCCTGGTCAGATTTACCAAAGAGTGGGACGACCCGAACTTTGAACTCTCGCGCTTAGTAGTAACAAAAGCTCAAATTGATGAGGCGTACGCTAAAACTCCCAAGGACACAATCGACAAAATCAAAGAGCAAATTGAATTAGCGCGCAAGTTTCACGAAATTCAGCGAAAGCAAATTCTTGACTGGCAAATTGAAATTGAAAAAGGAATTTTGGTTGGAGAAAAATGGACGGCGATCGATGAGGTTGGTCTCTATGTTCCAGGCGGTAAGAATCCATTCCCGACCGTGCAGCAAATTCTCGCGGTTGCCGCCAAAACTGCGGGGTGCAAGCGCATCGTTTCGTGCATCTCTCCAAGAGGAAACAACTTTGAAGTACTAATTGCGGCAAATGAATGTGGCATAACCGAAATCTACAGGGTCGGCGGTGCTCAAGCTATTGCCGCCATGGCGTATGGCACAGAGACGATCAAACCAATAAGCCTGATCGCCGGACCGGGCAGTCCCTATGTGACCGCTGCAAAAATTCTCTGCCAACAGAAAGTTGCAATTGATATGCCTGCCGGTCCCAGCGAAGCGATCATTCTGGCAGACGGCAGCGTGCCACCTGAGTTTGACTTACACACCAAGGCTCGTTACTGTGCCGCAGACGTTCTCGCACGTGCTGAGCACGGACCTGATTCGGCAGGCGTGCTCGTCACAGACTCGATGGAACTGGCGAAATTAACCAAAATCGAAATTGAAAAGCAATTTGAAACTTTATCGCGCCAGAAATACATAAAAGAAGCCCTTTCAACTTACAGCGCTTTGATTGTCACTCAGACAATGAAGGAAGCGATCAACTTCACCAATGAATACTCTCCTGAGCATTTGGAAGTGTTGGTACAAAATCCAGAAGAAACGCTAGACCAGATCACAAATGCTGGTTCTGTTTTCCTTGGCTATTACAATCCAGTCGCCACTGGCGATTACGCAACTGGGATCAATCACATTCTGCCTTCCGCTGGATGGGCACGGCAGACGTCGGCTGTGGGTGTCTGGACATTCATGAAACGCGTTCAGTATTCGAGTTTGACCAAAAAAGGGCTGGACCGTTTGAAACCTATTGTTCAAACCATAGCGAATGTCGAAGGACTGGATGCGCATCGAAGAAGTGTAGAAGTACGTTTTGAATAGTTCGAGGAAGATGTTTGATGCTTCTGCTTACTGAAATCCAGAAACAACAATTCAGCGATAAAGTTGGAGCAGAGCGAGAGTTACTGCTATTTTTGAAAGAAAATGAAGACAGTTCAATCGCCAAAGTCGAACTTCAGCCGAAACCTGAATCGTTGAATTCACTAAATGGATTCGTTACTTACACCAGCGGTGAACGATACTTCTTCAAAACGCACACGGAAGAAAATGAGAAAGTTTCTGAGTACTATAACGCAGAAGAACTGGCTCGAGCAGGATATCCTGTCATAACCTCAAAACAGATTACGCAAAAAGTCGGTAAGCAAATAGTGCTCTACCAAATCATTACTTATCCGACCCTCTTTGACCTAATGAAAATAGAGGAAGACAAAGAGCTTGGTTGCACCACATCTGATACCACTTCCGAAACCACATCTGATACTGGATCCAAAAACGTAGCCCAAAAATTACTGGCTGGGCAAGTTCAACTCGATAAAACCGTATACGACATTTATAGTCAGACAGTAAAACAAGCCAGCAGCGAAGACAACTCAAAGGCCCCAATCCATCAGCTTTTTTCCCATCGCTTGGCAGAGGACGGGCGCGTCGGATTGTTCTATAAAGGTAAAACCATTCAACTTGGAAGCGAAGTGTTGCCTTTCGATACACTCGCGAATATGTCATGGACAATTAACGGCGTAGAGTATTCCGAATCAATTTCTCAATTGATCGATCGGAGCAGAAAGGATTTAGCGCCAAGAGAAGGACCTGTAATCGCAGGGCATGGAGATGCGCACAACGGCAACATTTTCGTCGATCTCGAGAAATCAAAATTTTATATGTTTGACCCGGCATTTGCAGGACAACACCATCCCCTTTTGGATCTAACTAAACCGCTGTTCCACAACGTGTTTGCGCGTTGGATGTACTATCCTGAACAAGTATCGCAAGAGTTCGATCTCAAGTTTGAGGTTCGTGGCAATCAAATCATTATCGACCATTCGTATAAGCCAAGCGCGCTCCGCTTAAGTCACTTGGGTACTAGAGTCAACAATGTTTTGCGCCCTACTGTCGCTCTCCTTAAGGAGCGTGGGGATGTTGATGACAGCTGGCGAGAATTTGTGCGCTCGGCGTTATTCTGCTGCCCTTTCTTGACAGTCAACTTGTTTGCCGACTATGTGGCTAATGGAACCCTCTCTGAGAGATATAAGTTACCGATTAAATTGTTGGGACTAGCAATGGCTGTTGAATTGGGAGCGATGACGCACAAGGGATCGAGTCAACTGACAGATATTATCGATGTGGTTTTTGCTTAGGTGATGACGTTTTGCTTGGACGATGAGGTAGGTAACATGATGGAGTTATGTCAAATGATGCGTAGCAAATTAATTCGTAAGATGCCGGCAAGGATGCCGGCGCTCCCAGGTTTAGGACGAGGTCAAGCATAAATGCCAACGTTAAAGGAACACCGGATTTTCTTGTTTGACGTCGATGGTGTAATCGTAAATCCTTTGGCATATCGACTGGGAATCACAAAAGCTCTCACTGAATTGGCGGGCAGAATTGGACTGCAAAACGTTAAGTCCATACTTCCCCATGAGCAGGAAATTGCCGCCATGGAGGCGCACGGCGTTCACGATGTTTGGGACATCACAAACATTATCTTCTGCGATATGCTCACCACCGTTGCGCTTATGACCAGCCCGATTGAGGTCCTACCTACCTTGCCTCATGAAGGCACCACAGATCAATTACATGCGCTCAAGATTCTCAATCCTTCTATTGCAAGACCGGATTATCTGCAGCTCGCGCAGACCCTGACGCCAATCGGTGCAGCGACGCATCCTCCGGATATCGCCTTGAACTTGTTTTGTGCGAAACTTACCAATGTCTCTCAACACGCACTGTGGATCGATCTTCTGAAAAGATTTTTGATTGGGACAAGATCAGTCTATTCAAGTTATGGCACGAGACTTTTTCAAGAGATCATTCTCGGTTCCGACGACTTTGAGCGAACGTATAAATTAGGTTGCGAACACAAAGCACTAGGTCTTCTGCGAACTGAAGACAAGACGCTGATCAACCAGCAAACGGTAGACGAATTACTTGAACTCAATCAACAATCTGATTGCGCCGTTGGAGTTTACACCGCGCGTCCAAGTTTGCCTCCAAAAGGAGCGGCGGTCTCGTCGCTCGGTTACTCGCCAGAGGCGGAGATTGCACTTGAATCCGCTGGCATGCAATCATTTCCACTGATAGGAATGGGAATGATGGAATGGCTAGGCAAGCAGCATGGCGAGCGCACTGAGGATCTGACTAAGCCGAATACAACACAAGCACTGGCGGCTTTGATAAACACAATTTCGGGCGGCAACGATGTAGTGGCACTGCAAGATGCATACGCTATCGACAAACATGGAAAAGATCCCGAAAAGACTTGTTTGAATGCCCTCAAAGACAAACAAACAGTTGTTTATGTCTTCGAAGACACTATATCCGGTATCGTACCGCTATTGGAGACCGCTCAAATGCTTCGCTCAGCCGGATACAAAATACAGATCGATCCCCTTGGGATAGCCACCGAACCCAGCAAGAAAGCCGCGTTGCAAAAACATTGCTTACACGTTTTTGCTGATGTTAACGAGGCTTTCGATTTTGCTGCTCATAACACCGCTGAGAAAGCGGAGTCAAGCATGAGAGATGAGTAGTTGATTTACTCTGGCTGGATTGCTGGATTAACTTCCCAGGACCGAACAGACTTGACAGTCTAGACGTGTACGTATTAAAGTACGTATATATAGTATTCGCTATTGGTAGGTGCATCCGGATGAGCTACACGGGTAAAATAAGCACAATCGGAAATTCGGATGCTATCAGGCTGGACAAAAGTTTGTTTAAACAGCATCCCGAGTTTAGGCAAAAGGCAAAAGTACGCGCCGACGTGATAGGACCAGGAACCATGCTCGTTCAAGTAGTCAACGACAACGATGCAGAGCTAGAAAACGAAAATGATCCTATCGTTTGCGCCTTTTTGTCCTTTATGGAAAAGGACATGCTAGCCACACCTGCGAACATCACTCCGGTTTCCGCCGATCAAATGGCTGAGATCGCAGAACTGGCTTCAGGGGTTACCGTCACTGACGATGATGATCTTGGATAGCGCCAGTCGATGAAGGTTAACGGCTGGCAGCTGTTCCAATACAAGCTATTCACTGCTCAATTAGACAAGCTGGTTGCAGAAGTCAAAAAGCTTCAGCAATCACAGCCTGCCACGTACAAAGACCACCCAAAAACAAAGCGCTTGGCTCGCATTAGACAACTGATGTTGGAGGAAATTCCAGCCGATCCTAGCCACGAGCGCTGGAAGCAGGGCAATACTCTTGGCACTGAATTTCGGCTTTGGAAACGAGCCAAGTTCGGCCAAAATCGCTTCCGGCTATTCTTCCGCTACGACGGATCAAAGAAAGTCATAATTTACGCTTGGGTAAACGACGAAAACACGCTTCGCAAGGAAGGCGACAAAAATGACCCTTACGTACTGTTTTCAAAGAACTTAAAAAGAGGCGATCCGCCTGAAGATCTCGCCCAATTATTAAAGCTGTGCGCTGAGGTGGTTTCGGAGATTGTCGGATGTCAAAGAGCTTAGCGCTACTTTCCGGTCCGATGATACTCACACCCCTATAAGTGCTACTGATCACGACACTTGGCTAGCTTCGAAACCAAGTTGAGTGCCACACTTGCTCTGAGCTCGCCTCCACGTCATCTTTACCCACGCACGTAATGTTTGCAGCTGGCCTACAGTGAGCTAGAGCAAGACGCCGAGCTTGGATTATAAGTCACTTGTCGACCGTCCAAGTTGACGGAATCAACTGTAAATTGTCCACTAGTAGGAGCCGTGCCACCGGCCTCAGCCAACAAGATAAGTTCGGTAATCACGGAACCAGAAGGAATACCATTCGCAACGCCAGGCGTAGTTGAGATTATAGTGTTTCCGGTTTTCGGATCGGTTGTTACGGTTGTACCTTTGCGACCGCATCCCACGAAGAATTCATTGATCACTTTGCTGCCCGGGGGCAGGTATCTCACAGCGAGGGTGAGGGATACTTGTCCAGAACCGCAGGCCGGTCCGTTCACGACGTTGGTAGCGGAGTACTCAGCTTCAATCGACTTGTTGAACGGCAAGTTACCTGATCCAAATGTTGTCGAATAAAGAACATCCGCTAACGCGTTCGTATCGGAAACGTTTAGTTGAGCTGCAAATTTCTGGGTCTTGGGATCTGTTATGAGGGAGCCCTGCGCTGTAGAGGTTCCGAACTGAACGTTACATTGGAACGTTGTGAAAGCTGCTACCGACAAAGGGTACGGGGGAGGCGTCCTGTGACTATGACCAAGCGCTAGAGCGGGAACTAAATTCGCGGACAGGATTCCCAGTACCATTGAAAACGCCATCGCTCTGCGAACGTACGTTGTTGACATACTCCCTCCTGATTTCATTGCTCTGGCCCAGAATCAAACTTCAATTCAGATATTCGGAATTGCAGGTTGATCCCAGAGCCTCCAAATATGTACCACGATTACTGGTCAGATGTTGTCCATTCGTATTGCCCCAGCTAAAATTCTAACCCTACGACTCCGTTGCCTCAGGAATACGCATTCTGAAGGTGAAATCACCGCCTGTGGTGTACCTCAAAAGTAGGTAATTCATTGAGGAAATTCTGAAAGTGGCGCCTAGTGCCAGTTTCAGAATATGCGAAATGATACATAATGGAGCTGCGCGACATGAAGGGGGTGACATGAATGGAAGGCTAGCACTTCCCAGAGACGCTCCGTTCTCTGTCTCCAGTCCAGATGGAACGGTTTTTCAAGCAACTAGCGATGTTTTTTTCTTGACCCGTCGCGCAACTGCTGATCGTCCGCTAGCGTTGTCGTTCAGCGCTTTAAAACAAGAAGATATACCGACAGGAACTCAAGTTTGGTTAGTCAATCCAGATAGACCGGCAGGAACAGGAAAGTTACATCGAAAATTTGAGCGGATAGAAAAGCCTGCCGATGTGCAAACAATCAAGCCGAGATCGAGCGGATCAGGTGCCCCAATTACGGGTTTACCAGTAAATGACAACCAGTGATATTATCGGCGGTGCCTGAAAGTTAAGAGCAGATAAAAAAAGAAACCCAGTAGTTACTGGACTTTAGTACTAAAGTCCAGTAACTAGCTAAACAAGCCACCGATCAATTCGATCAAAAGCTTCATTCAACTCGCTTTCCTCTGCGCCGAAGGACAGCCTGATATGCCCTTCTCCCGTTGGACCGAAGGCATTGCCTGGGACCGTGATCACTTTTGCCTCATGCAAAATCTTCAAAGCGAAATCCATAGAAGAAATATTTTGCATAGAGTATTTTGGGAAAACATAGTAGCCGCCTTCCGGTTTCACGTAGGAAAACATTTCAGGCAATCTATCCAGCCTGGAGCAGACGAGGTTGCGACGCCTGGTCATCGAATCCACAAGTTGTTTTACGCTTTCGTCTCCTGGTCCATCCTTACCATTAGTACCACTCAAGGCAGCCGCAGCTGCGAATTGGGAGATTGTTGGGGCGCAGATGGCAAAGGCGTCATGAACTTTGAGTACTTGTTTGATCATTCGTTCGGAGGCGTACATGTAGCCCACCCGCCAGCCGGTCATACAGTAACGTTTGCTAAAACTGCAGGCAGCAATGATCCGATCCTTGATCTCGGGAATAGAAAGCAAACTGAAATATGGAACGTTGTCATAAACAAGAAAATCGTAAGTCTCATCAACAACAACAAACAAATTGTGTTCTAAAACAATTGCAGCCACTTCTCGCAACTGGGCTTCAGAGAAGACTACACCGGTCGGATTTAAGGGGCTGCAAATGATCAGAGCTTTTGTTTTGTTCGTTATTGCTTTGCGAATTGCATCCGTATTTAGGCTCCAACCATCGTTCTCTTCAAGTGGGACGAATTTTGGTTCACCTTCAGCGAAGAGAATTTGCTCGATATGAGATGAGTAGGTCGGGGAAGTGAGAATTACTTCGTCACCACGGTCGACAATCGTTGCAATACCAGCCGCCAGTGCCTCCATGCCACCACAGCTGACAAAGAGCTCGGTCTCTGGGTCGATGAAGTCAATCTTTCTGGTGCGCATCAGATCGAGTGCGATCAATTCTTTCAGCTTAGGAATGCCTGGCTGCAGAGAATATTTGCCGATTGAAGCGTCGTCGCGCAATGCCTTAATCACGGCTTCTCTAATAAACTCCGGAGTGTTGTGCGATGGAATGCCTTGTCCAAGTGACACACAGCCGGGCACCTTGCTGGCCAACAATGGCATTTGCTTGATGGCTGACACGGTGATCTGAGCAACTCTTCTCGATATTCCAGTTGTGTCTTCGCTTTGTCCGGCGCTTTTATAAACTGATCTGCTTTCCATTCCAACTCCTGTTAGGTTCGATCTTTAGACCACATTTGGCTAGAGTGCGGACTATTCAATTCCGTCTTAGAACTCATCTACTCCCATCTGAGGACTCATTCACTCCCGTCCGAGGACTGATCAACTTCCGCCTGAGGACTCATCAACTCCCGCATTAAGACTCATCAATTCTCTCGCTGGGGACTGATCAGCTACCGTCTACGACCGGCAAGTTCGGCTTCAATGTCTTTCCAGTCGATCCCCTCGTCGACTGCAAGCACGCTGGCAAAATAAATCAAATCCGCGATTTCCCAACGTAGATTTTCCTTGGACGAATATGACACCACTTCATACGACTCTTCCATTATTTTCTTCAGGAGCAATCGCCTGTCGGCGAATAATGTAGCCGTGTAGGACTTGGCGGAGTCAGATTGTTTGCGTGATTGAAGAGTTTCAAAAAGTTCAGAAAGTGAGAACTTCCGATCCGAGGTAACGGAACCGAAACAGCTGTAAGTCTCGTTGTGACACGCGGCTTTTTCTTGTCTCACAGTAAATAATAGGCAGTCTCTATCACAGTCGGTGCGGCAAGAGATTAGGGTCTGAACGTTTCCTGACGTCAGTCCTTTTTCCCAAATTTCATTTCTTGAGCGGCTAAAATAGACACCTTTGCCTTCCTTCAACGCCCGTGTTAATGACTCCGCGGAACTGTATGCCATCATCAACACTTGTCCAAATTCATCTTGGACGATTGTCGGAATCAAATTGTTTTCTTTGAATTGAACACTTCGAACAATAGCGTCAACTGGATCGATTCGACCAGTGTAGAGAGCCATCCCCACCTGAACGTCGATTCCAAGTGCAGAAATTTGAACAATTTCCTCTGTCTCGGCGATGCCACCAGCAACGGTGAGCTGACCTGGTAACTTTTTCTTCAGCGCTTTTATAGCGTCCAAGTCCATGCCATTAAGACAACCTTCGCCTTCCACAAACGTTGTCAGAAACCCGGAACAATATGGAGCGAGACGTTCTGCGCGCTTCCAAATCGTTTCGCCGGTGGCGTTTTCCCAACCCTGATCGACAACAATTTCACCTTTGTGATCGAGTGCCACCATGACCTGCTGCGCGGAAAATTTCTGCAAAAATTCCGGCGTTGCCATAGTGCCAACAATTAAGCGCTTCGCACCAGCTTTTAGAAATTCTCTGCCGGTTTCGACATCACGGATGCCACCACCAACCCTGACATCACAGATGCGACAAATTTCTTTGATCAACTCACGATTCTCACCTTTTCCAAGCGCGGCATCCAAATCGATTACAGCTACTTCGCCATATCGATTAAACTCAGCTGCCAGTTCAAGGGGCGTGCGCTCGCTTTGAAGGACAAACTCCTTTCCTTGTTTTAGTTGAACAGCTTTGCCGTTCATGATGTCAATGCTCGGTACTAACATAACGAACCGCTATCCCCCGTTGATGAAGCTCAGTTTTTACCTGGTTGATAGTGAACAATCCGTCGTGAAAAATACTGGCCGCTAAGGCGGCATCTGCATGTCCGGCGGAAAACACGTCGACAAAACTCTCTGGATCACGCGCGCCACCAGACGCTATAACCGGTATAGGCAACTTTGAAAAGGCTCGCACCATCTCGATGTCGAATCCTTCCTGTGTGCCGTCAGCGTCCCAGGAGGTAAGCATGATTTCGCCCGCACCTCTGCGCACGCATTCTTCGCCCCATGCCAAGGCATCCATCCCGGTAGCTACTGAGCCGCCCTTAATAAGTACTTCCCAAATAGAACCATCTGGCATAGTACCATCTGGATTGACACGCTTTCGAGCATCAATGGCCACCACACAACATTGTGAACCACAGGCAGTGGCGATTTCCTCAATAAGTTCAGGTCTGGTCACCGCTGAGGTGTTGATTGTTACCTTGTCAGCACCAAGCTCTAGTAACTTTCTCACATCCACAATTGATGATATGCCACCACCGACAGTGAAAGGAATGGAAAGACTTTGGGCAACGTCTCGCACTAGATCAAAAACGGTGCTGCGTGCTTCCTTGGAAGCCGTAATGTCCAAGAACATCAACTCGTCGGCCCCTTGTTTTTGATACTCGTAACCGAGTTCGACGGGATCTCCGATGTCCCGAAGATTTTGAAACTTGACACCTTTGACGGTGCGTCCATTGGCGACATCCAGGCAAGGAATAATTCTTTTGCACAATCCGTTAAGCGACATCGGTCAACCACCGTGTCAATAAACGTTCACCCATTTCGCCGCTTTTTTCGGGATGAAATTGAAATGCTGTTATGTTGTCGGTCTGAACCGCAGCGCAGAAGGTGCGGTAATACTCTGAGTTGTAGAGAGTGACTTGATCCGACGCTGGTTGTGCATAGTATGAATTAACGAAGTAAACATATCCCTGTTCCCAGCTAGGGTCGTTTGAAGGTTGGATTTGATTCCAACCTATCTGAGGAACTTTGCCCTGATTAAACTTGAGAACACTGCCTTTAATTAGACCCAATCCCGCCACACCAGGAGCCTCCTCGCTGTCGTCAAACAGCACTTGCATACCAACGCACACCCCGAGAAACGGAGTTCCAGCTTTGACTAATTTACAAATTGTCTTGTCGAACTCGTTTTCTTGCAGCGATGTCATCACAGCACCGAAGGCACCCACGCCCGGTAAGATTATCGGACGAGAGCCATCTGGCGGATTTGCAGTTCCCATCAGCCTGAACGGCACGCCCATCCGTGTCAGAGTGCGGCTGATGCTACCGATATTGCCACCAGCAGAGGTGACTAAATCCAGCTCAACTTTCATATTACTTGATGCCACTTCTTATCATAACCTGCACTAAATCCAGTCAACTTTCACATTACCTGATGCTACTACTTGTCATAACCTGCAACGATTTTTTCAACTTTGTATTCGAGAATATCGCGAGCGCCCATTGCCACCAGAGTTGGTATAAGATCGGGCACTTCCTTTACAGGCACAGCGATCTTAATGGCATAGCCATCGCCGTTATACAATTCTGAAATTGTTGGTGCGCGCATACATGGAAGATTTGACACCACCTTTTCGAAATCTTCTTTAGAGACGTTCATCTCCAACATCACCTTTTCCTTAGCAAGGAGAGTACTCTTCATGAGCATTGTCATCTCTTCCAACATCTTGCGTTTGCTTGGATCTTCTAGTGCTTGCTTGTTACAGATAAAGCGTGTTGTGGAGCGCATCAGTTCTTCAACAATGACGAGACGGTTATGTTTCAGGGTCGTACCAGTCGATGTGTTGTCAACGATTACGTCTGCATCCTCGGGAGGGAGAGCTTCGGTGGCTCCGAAAGTCTGTACAAATATCGCATTCAGATTATTTCTGGCTATGAACTTCTTGGTCAAATTCTGATATTCGGAAGCCACAATCAATTTACGGCCAAAATCCTTAGTTCTGAAATCGTCATCCCCGACCAGGTCTTCAGGCATGGCCGCGACGATCTTCACAGGATCAAACTTCAAATCTAGGAGCTCGACCACATCGGCATCCTGTTCGATAATCCAGTCATAGCCGGAAAATCCACAGTCATGCCTGCCCAGTGCTATCAAACTGGGAATATTTTGAGACTTGAGCAGTTTTGTAATAACGAATGGATCAGAACAGAGGGGTCGGTAAGAACGCCCATCGGCCAAGAAATTCATCCCTATCTGACTCAAAAGAGTCATCACCTTATCTTGAATTCGACCTTTCGGAATAGTCAGCCGAAGTTTGGTTTTATCGCTCCCTGCAGGACCGTCCGCAGTCTGCGCTGAGGCTTTTGTCGAGGTGTTCGTGGTTTGGTTTTTGGCCATGATTCGATTCCTATACTATTGAACAAAAAAGAGCCCGCTGGGAGCAGGCTCTGAACAGTTTTTCGTGCGTAAACGCAAGCTAGCTGTCAGTCCGCTCCAAACAAGAATTGGTGATGATGATGGTGCTCGGCATGTGGAGCGCCATTGATCAGTTTGGTTGGTGACAACTTGGTATTCATTGCTGCTTGGATAAGGTGAACTAGAGAGAGGGTATCACTCTGGACTGCCGCTTGGCTAGCTCGCAATACGAATGTTTAAGCGCCCTTGCGGGTTAACGCGCCAATTCCAGCCAATTCTATTTTAGCGGCAACTTTTGCTGGCCGAGTTAGTCATGTAGCAGAGATACAAAGAGGAACTTGTGATGAATGACGACAAAGAAAAGACCTGTAACCCAATGCCTGAGCCGCAAGCGCAAGAAAACTTCGATCCCATGGCCGAAGCTGGCAGCATTGGAGAAGAGCAGTGTCCTTCAGGTATAGAGACGAAAACTGACAAAATGGAATGGACTTATGCCGCAAACAAAGTTAGAAAGGCCTACATTCTTCCCGATCAACTGAGAGCGTTTTTGAACGGCCTGTAGGTTTTGTCCACTTAACTTCTACGAATAAGAATGCGTACGCCAACCTCGCCTAGCGGCGAGTTTACTACGAATAACGGTTCGGATTTCTTCGAGCGTCAAACACGCCGCGACAGCCTGCCAGATGATTTTCCTTGGCTTGGTACGAACACCTCTATCCAATCCGCGCTGCCTTAGCGCATCAAGAGCCTCTTCGCGCCAGAGAAGTTGAGACAATAAGTAAGCGTCAACCTCGAGGTTTTGCCTGGATGGCCAGATTTCGTTCAACACGGTGACACCTTTAGTGGTGCGTGAAGAAATCAATCCCCACCATTGAGGCACCAGCTGAACCGCTTTTGGCACATGACGTTCATCTGCCACCAAGGTCATGCGATCGAAGATTTTATTGTAGATATTTTGTTGCGATGGTAAGCGATCGAGATTGTCCGAATAACTCTTAATTTCATATCCATGCAGCCGTGAGTTGATCACAGCGAGATCCACTCTGAAGGCGCCTTCCATCAAGCCAAGCTCATCGACCACCAAACTGCTCGGATGGGCGTCCAGAATAGAGCGTATTTCATGATTGTATAAAGCGAGCCGAACGTCTAATTCTTTCATAGAACGTCTACTACTTTCATTTATGGTGGCATATTGGTGCGCAATTGATCCAAGCACATCGCAGCGACAAGCTGCTGAACTCATTGGTATCATACAGATGCCGCTCGGTAAGTGCAACCATCGGCGATGCCAACATTTATCGGTTAGTGCGAGAAAAAGGAACCGGCGTAGGAAGAGTTAAATGGTGAACCCATCATGCCGCCGCTAGATATACGTCCAAAAGAATTGCTCGAGCTCATTGAGCCGTATCCAGGAGCGTATGACCCATATGATGACGGATATGACCCATATGATGACGGATATGAACCACCAAATCCACTGCCCATGCCGTAATATCCCGTGCTCATGTTCATCGAACCGACCGCACCGACTGCAAGACTGCCGGCACCAACAGCAGCTGAGCCGGCAAATGCAACCGCCTTGCCGAGCTTGCTGAGAAAGGATGAGTGTTGACCCTTGTTCTTGTGTTTTAGATTAGGTGTGTATGGATCCGAGACTAAAGAACTTTGTTGGCTGGAATTCGGGCTGTAGTTTGCGGTGTAATTCGGCGTGTAACTCGGAGTGTAAGACCTAGTGGCAAATGGCTGCAACGTTTGTGCAGTCTGATTCGATGGCAGCGACTTAGATGGTTCAACTGTTGGTTTAACCCTCGCCCAAAGCTGATCGACCCGTGTCTTCATATCCTCACCAGCCGATCCTGCTGATGCTCCAAACACACTTGCTTCAAGAGTCTTGATGCGTTGTACGAGAGCCTGATTCGCAGTGGGGTGTCCAAAAACACTATTTTCCAGAGCAGACACCTTATCCAGCATCCCCATACTGCGGGAATGCGGGGTGGAATCAACTAAATCAGCAAGTCCGCGAAGACTTTGGGCGCTTTTAGAGAAATTGTCAGCCGGTTGCATACCATAAACGTCTGCGTACGAGCTTAACTTGTCCACGCGAGTTGCCAGATCCTCAATCTGAGATGGCTTTCCATAGGCTTTGGTTTCGAGCCGACTTAAGCGTTGTCTAACTGGCTCACCCGAGAACGTTTTTCCGAGCACAGCGCGTTCCAGTTCCGAGACACGCGGATAAGAACTTCCGCTTGTGTCCTTTGCCTCGCTAGATGGTCGGGCGGACGATGCGTTGGTGGGAGATGCGCTGGTGGAAGTTGCGCCTGCACCTGCATCGGTCCGACTGGAGGTTGCAGTCGAGGATGAGGCGATAGCTAGACCAGCGCCATCAACGGCTTTCGACAATTTGGCGACCCGCTCCTCGACTGAACCGCTTTGGACCTTGCCGAACACCAATCGCTCCAAGCGATCAAGTCGTTCAGGCGGAGTTTCCTTATCGTACTGATGAGCGAAAAATTTTACTTCCAGTGGTCCGAGGTCTGCCAGCCTGACCAAAGCGAAAGCAGGCAGGGAACCGAAACTAATCAAACCCAGGCAAAGAATTTTAGTAAGGTAATTTAGAGTGCGTTGCATCATTAAATCCACAAATACTTCTATTTACGTTGTACCACTGACAACCTCTCCTTAGCCAAGTTCAACCCACTTGTTACGGGATGCGACCAGGCGACAGGGCTGCCATTGTTATAATCGGCACCCACCTAAGAGCATTTGACGCAAGCATGCGTGCCACAGACGGTTTGTTTTCACCGTTTCAGTAGCAATTCCTATAAATCCGCAGAGGTCCACATGGCGATAGTTCAATCAATACCCACAAAGAAGAAGAAAAACATTGTCGACATCACCGACCTGGTTGAGAAAATACTGCACAAATCATCATCGATAAAGAATGGTTTGTGCCATGTCTTCGCTTTGCACACCACGGCGGCAGTAACCACAGCTGATCTTGATCCCGGCACTGACCTGGACATGTTAGACGCGTTCGAGAAGATGGTGCCGAAGCTAAATTATAGGCATCCACACAATCCTGATCACGCACCTGATCACATTATGTCCTCAGTAATCGGACCAGGCGTCTTCGTTCCAGTTGATAACGGCAAACTTTTGCTGGGCACATGGCAGCGCATTGTGTTGGTAGAGTTGGACGGTCCAAGGGATCGACAAATTGCGGTGTCATTGATCAAAAGCGAAATCTAATTGCAATCGAAGCGCGCATCCACAACCGACGTGTTCAACATCAGTGTGTGAGCCTAAATCAATGATTGGGCAACAAAACAATTTCTCTCACTAGACTAATTCGATTGAACTTGCCGGAAGTGAAATAATAAACTGACTGCCTTTTCCAACCTCGCTTTTAACTTCAATCATGCCGCCGTGCGCCTCGACGATCGCTTTACTAATTGCCAAGCCCAGACCCGTGCCACCAAGTTTCCGCGCATCGTCGGGACTGACCTGCTTGTATCGCTCAAAGATGGTATTTAGCAGCTCGGAGGGAATTCCACGCCCTTGATCCTGAACACTAATTTCAAACCACTGCGTCGTTTTCTTGCAATCAAGAGTGACTGTGCTTCCTGGTGGTGAGAATTTGATCGCGTTTCCGAGAAGATTAACGAGTACGCGAATCAAACGCTCCTCATCGCATCTCACGTATGCCGACAGTTTCGATTCAACTATGGTGATTGAATTTTGCGCCGCCACCGCTCGAACAGAGTCAGCTGAACGGCGAATGATATCGGATAATCTCGCCTCCGATATTACGAGCGTTAGTCCACCGACTTCAATACGCTCGATCTCGAGCAGTTCATTGATCAAACTTAGAACAGTATCAACATTTTGAGAAGCTCGTTTGAGCCATTCTTGCGTCTGCTCCGACAATGGCTCCTGATGCGCTTCTAAGACGAACTCAAGCGAGGCTTGTACGTTTGACAAAGGAGTGCGCATATCGTGGCTGATCATTGAAAGAAAATCTTGCTTGCGTTGCTGAGCAATTTCCAAAGACTCGCTCATGATGTGAAATGCGCGATCTACCTCAGTGATCTCATCGTTACCTGTCACAGGCTTGTTAAGCTTCTGTTTCAGCCCGAATCGCTTAGCATTATCAGCCAAAATCGCGAGCCGAACTGTCAGCCCATGCGTGTAAAAATATAAGAGTCCAGCCGCCGCAAGAACATTTATGACTACAAGAATTATGATCGAATTGTCTCGCTGAATGCGAGCTTGAGGCAAAGATTCAATATTTACTTTGTACTTAGCAAAATCAGCCGCGAGCACTTCACGCCTTAGATTGAAAAGCTCAGTCCACATAGGCAAAAGCGTATTGTCGGTAAGATTTCTAAGACTCTCTTTGTCAGTCAAATCGGGCAAATTTTTCGCTGACTTATCCAAAACTGAATACAACTCATCTATTAACAAAGAAGACTTTCTAATTCTTTGTGCTTGTTCGGAATTGTCTTTCAGCACCGAATACAAACCAGCTAGTTCGGTAGGCATTGCCTGTTTCGACGATTGATAAATCTTGAGCGCATTTTTGTCGTCCGAAACGAGATGAATGAAGCCAGCAAGATTATTGGCAAACAACAAAGTCGATATCCAATTGCTCCTTCCAATCACGCTTTTATTGTGAAACTCTTGCTCGGCTAGAAACTCCGCTTGTTTCAACAACCAACCATAAAAAAACAAAAAAGCCATTTGGATTGCCAAAACAAAAGCAATCACGAACAGACCTTTTTGGAAAAGCGATAACTTCACAGTTCTACCAAACGCACAAAGTTCCTACCGCCTTATACTTTAGCGTGGTTCAAAGACTATGTTGACTGCTACACCATCCTTGAAATAGGTTGGACGAATGGTGCCATTACCTGGTGGACCGATCTGAAGGGGCGGCGTGCCATTATTTTCATCTATTTTCCGACCAATTCCCGACGGAGGCCCGCGTGGTGGTAGATTGGTAATTGCTACAGGTTCTCCTGCGTGAATACCTCCTCTAATTCGGCCGGGCTGGTAAACATTATCTTTGATGTAAACATCAACAAGAATGTTTGCAGCAGGAATCAGTGTCACACCGCTTCGCGAATAAAGCTGGTGATGACTAATCGGTTTGATCTGTTTGATCGGCAAAAAAAGCGCCTTATGCTGCATGTTTCCTTGATCGTCTGATTGAAACCAATCCTCACTAGCTGCGCCACCGTTGTTCGACATGAAGGGAATCGAAAATGCGTTCACCAAAGATGCAACGTTTAAATTTGAACCCTGATTCCTGATCCAATCATAAACCCCAAGCGTTAGAACTATTCCAAACGAGGCGTGTGCGTCCACAGCCATAGCGGGTGTGATCTCAATTAGTCGGGAGTTCGGAGAGTCACCGTCTGGAGGAGTGTATAGAAGGTCAGTCGGACTCTTCATTATTTGCGGACTGGAAAATATATCTTGCAAATTGGTGCTGCCGGGCAACTTGCCAGTCGAAAAATCAATCGCTAAGGCACCAGGCGCAGGACGATGATCACCTAGTGACGAAGGCTCTGCGCATGCCACCGCGTGAACGATACTTACGTGTTGCTTACCGTACTGATCCTTCGTCGTAAACTTATGGTCTGCTTCGCACTTGACGATGCTAGGGATTACATATGGAAGCCCAGCAATAGTAGGCTGAAACAGCTTGAAATCAAGCAAACGCACTTGGTTATCAACCGCTGCAAAGACGAAATTTCTGTTTTTATAAGGCACATTAACAAATGATTTGTAGCATTTTTCATTCCGCAGATTGTCCGGCACTTGAGCGATATTTAGGGGTTGAGGAAACTGAGTAACAGTAAACAGGCCACTCTCGCATCCGAGTGTCAACTTGAGCGAATTTGGAATCAGTTGCGCGTTGCCGCTTGTCATGCGAACAAGATTCGATTCGTAAGCCTTCAAGGCGTCATCTCCCGGCGAAATGACATTGCCATCCATGTCAAATCCTGTGCCACCAGGTTGAACCGCCCCGGTAAGCGTTTGCACAAGGAGATCCTTTGCCGCCATACACCGCTGATAATCAAGTTCTGCACATTGTCGCATCACGGTGCTGCCAAATTGATCGGCAATGATCATATCCAGGCGCGTGGTGGCAAGCAAGGTATTTATGCTGTGCACAGGCAAGTAGTAATTGTCACCGGCAATGGTGGCTTTGCCAATTGGCGCTTGATCGGACAAAGATATAAATCCATAATAAGGGTCCTCAATCAACGATCTTGCTAAGATCGTTGCCAGCCGCCATAGCTGCGGCATCTATAGCGCTCCGCTGCTGCTGATGAGCACCCAGCATGCGGATAAACTCTAGACTGAAATAGGCAACTGGCATAATCACAAAAACAATTACGACTATGGTAACTAAAAGCATGTTACCGCGGCTACGAGTACTTAATTTTTGCCTAAGATGTTTTGGCAAGACTCTTGCTGATACTGGAAAACTTTTTTTATGCATCCCAGCTCCAAAAGGTGTTATCGAGCCGAAATGACACGTACAAATTGGGCACCCTTGCTCTGAGTGTACGTATTAGCAGTCGCTGCGTCGATCGAGTCGGTTGCAGCATTGATCGGTCCTGTCCCGGCATTCATTGCCATGTAGAAGGTTCCGTTGCCTCCATTTGGTGGCACATAACCCATCTGTGATGCACCAAGGTAGAACGGTTTACCATTGCTACCGATCTTTCCGATTAGAGCGCCTTCGGGCAACTGGTTGCCTTTGGCGGGATAACCATTAGGACTGACAACTGCACCACCATTACCACCTTCAGACCATGAGCCATCTGATCTCACGTCGAGGTAAATTCGACCCATAGAATTGAAATGAGTTTTTGTCCAAACAGGATTGTTTGCAGGCACCACAATCACATCGTCATCGACACAATTAAGACCCTGTGATTCTGCGATCTGATATAGAGTTGGATAATTCCAACTGCTTCCAGCGGGATTCATGGCTGCATCCCAAGGTATTGAAAGAGCCGCAATTGGCTGTCCAGGTGCATTATTGTTTGCCTGATCACCCACTTTATTCAAACCGACTGGGTACTCTGCGGCCCTATTGGCCTCAAAAGTGATCACGGCAGGCTTGCCCAACCCAGGCACATCGCCAATAAAGGGCGCACCTGCCATGGAGATTGTCGGGCCGATTTGATATTTGACCCGCACATTGCATTCATAAAGATAGGTGGATGGATCGATGGCGGATTGCACAGGTTGATTTGGCCCGTATGATTGAGTGCCTCCGCCTCGGTAGTCTGTGGCTAGCACGTATAGATCCGCTCCAGATCCTAAGTAACCGTTTACGGGTGTCATGCGCGCGAAACTGGCAAAACCTGAGCCCAGTAAGCTGGTCGCCTCAGTGTTCATAGCTTGTAGCGCAGTATCATAACGTTGATGTGTAGAAGCACGTGCAGCAGCCTGGTGCGCTACCAGGCAAGCTATCGAGGCACCAGTTGCCAACCCGAGAAGGTTGAGCAAGGGAAAAGCCAGCAAAATAAACAAAACAAACAGAGCGATTGGCAGTTCACTCAAGTTACCATTTTGACTACGCTTTATAAATTTCACGGAATTATCGCTACGTCTGTCAAACGAGATGCATAGAAAGGGACTACGATATCTTGGCAGGATCAAGTAATCTTTTTGATTCCGATTTCGCACAGAACAACGTGTTATAACCTCAATAATTCCCGCCCCAGAAGCTTTTGAAACCCTGACGACTGATGCCCAAAATCCTTCTTTCAGACGACGATGTGCAACTTTGCAATATTATCAAGGGCTGGCTGCTGCTCGATAATCACAACGTTGAGATGGTTCACAACGGTGTCGAGGCCCTGGATCGCTTGAAAATATCAGTGTATGACCTGATCGTACTCGATCTCGGTATGCCCGAAATGGGCGGAATGGAGGTGTTGGCAAGCTTTCGAGCACAGGGAGGGGTGACCCCTGTACTCCTGCTGACGGGACAAGACTCAATTCAAGATAAAGAAAAAGGATTTGATGCAGGCGCAGACGATTACCTGACCAAACCTTTTCATGGCAAAGAGCTGGCCGCTAGAATCAGAGCTCTGCTTCGGCGCCCTCCTGCCTATACCGGAACAGTGCTTACTTTTGCCAATCTCGTACTCGACCGTAACGCTTATGCGGTGGTCGTCGAAGGTCAGAAAATTTCCCTGCTGCCAAAGGAATTTGATTTGCTGGAATTTTTTATGCGCAATCCTAATAGAGTGTTTGCACCCGAGGCGATCCTTAATCGGGTTTGGGCTGCTGATTCCGAGGCCACCGTAGACGCTGTCACCACCTGCATCAAGCGTCTCAGGAAAAAAATTGATGTCGATGGCAAACCATCTTTAATAAATACGATCAGAGGCGCCGGCTACAAGTTGGAATTTCTGGAATAAAGCTGATGGTGTCACATTCGATGCCCCAGGAATCCGCTTGCATAACGACAAACTTGGGCAGAGAGCCAAAAGAGCTAAGCTGTTCCATAGGCGCAAGTACTTCTCGTATTCCTCCGAAGTTCTTAATTGATAACGATAGGCAGCAAATTAATATGCGTGCCAACGAAATGCCAACTTGCTGAACGGGCTATGCCAACTTGCCGTTCTAAAGTAACGATACCTTCTCCCCTTACCAGCAAACGTTCTAGTCCAAATTCTAGAACGCGACAAGAAGATTTTTAAGTTTGGGCTAGCTTTGGAGTTGCGCTTGCTTTCTTGAGGGCGGCGCAATCCCATTGCACACGATACACAAAGGTGATTCCAAATGAACCAAGAGTTGCAAAAGAGTTCCGATAGCCGCAGTATTAACGATTCCTGTGAAGGGAATTCTTTCGCTAACAGAGAGCAATTGGTCTCCGGCTTTAATGATCTTCCTAGCAATCACTCGGTGGATCAGAGTCTCCAAATGCAACGAAATGGTGAACTCAGCTTTGCTCCGATGGCAGACGACAATTTAGCTTCTTCCGTGATGGGTGATAACATTTTCCAACAGCCTATGAATTCAAAGGCTGGTGCTGAGCGGAGCAACACACCGGGAGGAATTTTCTCGGTTGCCGATTCTTCAGATTCTCCATCGACAGGTGACAGACCTGGTCAGAGTGAGTCGGACGTGCAAAATCTGTTCGGTAAAATGGCCAGATATACGGATACGGATCAGGATCGTGGCAACGGCAGAAACTCAAACACCGAGCGGAGTGATGGTTCCACACCCTCCGGTGAAGCTGGAGATGGAAAACCATCTGACGTGCAAAAACTGATCAATAAGATGGGCACATTCGACACGGCTTTAGCAGGGGATTTCGGTAAAAGTGCTGACGGTGGTGCTTCGGTACTGGCCTCAGCTATGTCTCTTCAGGAGCAGATGCTGAAGGATCCGAACCTGGCT
Organism: Candidatus Melainabacteria bacterium; assembly: GCA_003151275.1. Next base: position 1,178 of record PLXC01000028.1, on the reverse strand, counting down.
CAAGATGCAAAACTTGATGGTTCAATGCTGAATATGGACAAGCAACTTGCCAGTTTGCTTAGCACCATGCCAGGCGGAGAGCAGATGATGAGCCAAATGATGCAGTCCGAGCAGCAGGCGCTGGCAACGCTTGAGGGCGGAGGTGTTACACCACCACTTGAACCACCAATTCCCCAACCAGTGCCACCACCGGAACAACCTCCTTCTATCCCACCCGAACAACCTCCAACTCCTCCTGACCAGCCCCCAGCGCCTCCTCCCGAGCAGCCACCTACTCCTACTCCGACGCCCACTCCAGGCTCCGGCAGTGATATGACTTCGATTTTTCAGCAAGGAGATTCAGGTGTCTCTTCCGCACAGATGCAACACGCGATCGACATCGCCAACGCCCTGCCAGAGGACATGAAGCAAACACTACTTGCCAACGGTGGTGTAAATCTTTCAGTGTTGAGTGGCTTCAACGGCGGACCCCAGGGTCAGAACAGCGGCACTAGCGGAGATTTCTACGCGGACAGCGGCATGGCTGACCAGGCAGAAGTGCATGAGCTCTATGAAATGTATGGGCAACTAAGTGGTGGCGGAGCCGGAAGTTGGAGTGATGCGAAAGCTGTGTCTTTGTCCGATGCGGGCATGAATGCGGCGGGGCCTTCGGTGAACAACGAAGGGGACTTGAACGACACGGTTGGCAATATCCAAGGAGATGGCGATCATATGAGTAATGCCTTCACCGCCGACTTTTTTGCCACCCATGCTGGACTAAATCAAGATTCATACGGTCAGGACACTCTGGCACTAACAGCCCAGGATGATCCTTCACTAGTCGCCTACATCGCGCAAGCACAGGGCCTTACCAACGCCAGCGCTTAACATACAACCTTGAACCGTGGGAGCCACCGTGGTCACGTAAACCTTGATTGATAGTTTCATTGTTGGAGGATTGGAGATGGATTTTGGCCTGGATATGAAGCACTCGGAAAAGCCATCTGCAAGATTGGGGGCGGATCCGGTTCAGCTTGTTCAATACGAGCATCGTTTTGAGCCATCGGACAGAATTGTTCTACATGATGGAAATCCGCTAAAAGGAGCGCTTGCATTTGGCATCGATCTATCTAATCCTCAAGTGATGGCGCAAAGAGAACCTCTGACATTGCGCCCGGAATCAGGCGGTCAGCTTGTTG
>PLXC01000021.1 GCA_003151275.1 Candidatus Melainabacteria bacterium | reverse complement strand
GACTGATGAGTGGTGCGAAGAAAGTAAAGACAAGCGAATTCGCTAATCACATCATCGAGAACATGTAGGACCAGTCGCCTGCTGTTCAAATTCATTCAGTTCAAATCCAATAACGAGGGACGTGTTTTGCTCAACACGTCCTTTTCTTACGGTTCCGCTTCACAAACGGGATCGTTGGAGAGTTGCTTACGTTAGTGCTACCAAACAGACGAGGTAACCATAATGAGACGAGGAAGACAGCGCGGTAAAGACATGTCAGAGGATGAGCGCTAAAGGACACGTTGAGAAGAACGTAAACGTGAATGAGTCACATGTCATGGCAGGGCTTTCTGAAGAGTCAAACAGAGGACGGTTTCGGCAAGAATCAGGGGAAAGAGGCAATTGACCGGATCCCACCGTTTGGAACACGAGCACCGGGCGCGACCCACGGATAAAAGCGGTTCATATAACATAATTTGCTCCGTCGTCTAGTACGATATTGAACGCAAACCAGGCGGCGAAGCGAAATGAACCTATACCTATCTCTAAATAAAGCCCTGACACAGTGGCCCAAAAGCGAAGCGCTAGTTGACGGAAAGAAGAGATTCACTTACGAACAATTTGGCGCCCGAGTATCTGCGCTCGCTAATTACTTGGTCACGGCAGGTTTTGGAAAGGGCGCAGTTGTAGCAGTTTTGGCGCCGAACTGTCATGAGCTCATGGAAATTTATTACGCCTGCGCTGTGACAGGGATAGTTTTGAATCCGATCAATTATCGCCTTTCAGCAGAGGAAGTAGAAACTATTCTCAATGACTCAGAAGCCGTTGCTCTCTTCCTGCACTCGGACTTTCAAGAGTGTGCCAGCAAGAGCGTGCCTAAGGCTGCGTCTGTGAAGCAGGTGATCGCATTTGGTCCAACGGAAGTTGGTAACATGGGTGTGCTGGCCGCAGACTATGAAAAATGCCTAAAGGAACAAGAAGGCAAACAAATGCCAATTGGCAATGTCGGCATGGACGACTTGGCTCAACTTTATTACACGAGTGGCACCACCGGTAAAGCCAAAGGTGTGATGCTGTCGCACAAAAATGTTTGTATCAACGCACTCGGGGCTGTCACCGAATTAAGTTTGACTGATCATGATACGTGGGTGCATGTTGGACCGATGTTCCATCTTGCTGATGCCTGGTCGATCTTCGCGGTCACTTGGGCCGGCGGCAAGCATGTTTTCGTCCCTTATTTCAAAGCCGATGAAGTCTTGAGAGTATTGAGTGAAGAGAAAGTGACGATCACGGCAATGGTACCGACCATGGTGAATTCGCTGTTAACCGATCCTGGTTTGCGCAAACTCAAATTTCCAAAATTGCGAATGATGATGACAGCTGGCTCGCCGATTGCACCAGAGCAAGTGAAGAAAATTGTGCAAGAGTTTGGTTGTGATTACATGCAGTTTTATGGCATGACTGAAACAAGTCCCTTTCTCACGTTGAGCGCTCCCAAAGCTCATTTAAAGTCCTTGCCGGAAGACAAATTGCTTGAATTGAAAAGCAAAACCGGAAGGCCTTTTATTGCCGTTGAAGTGAAAGTTGTCAAAGAAGATGGTACCGAGGTCGATCACGACGACAAGGATGTCGGAGAAATAATTGCGCGAGGACCCGTCGTTTTTCAAGGATACTGGAAGCAACCTGAGACGACAGCTGAAACATTGATTGACGGCTGGATTCATACCGGCGATATGGCTGTCGTCGACAGCGAAGGTTACATCAATATCTGCGATCGAAAGAAAGACATGATCATCACAGGCGGTGAAAATGTTTACTCCACTGAAGTAGAGTACGCGCTCTATGAACATGCAAGTGTGCTTGAATGTGCAGTGCTCGGCGTGCCTGACGAAAAATGGGGAGAGGCAGTCAAAGCGGTTGTAGTTCTGAAAGAAGGGCAACAATGCGAGGAAGCTGAGCTGATTGAATTTGTGAGAGCCAAGCTGGGACGCTACAAAGCTCCGCGCAGCATCGACTTCGAAAAAGAGTTACCGAAAACCGGCAGCGGAAAAATTTTCAAGAAAGGTTTGCGAGAAAAGTATTGGGCGGCTAGCGCCAGAAAGGTCAACTAGACTTGTTTTAGAGTATTACCTTTTCGCGCTTCAGCCGTTCAATCTCCAGTTCGGAATAATCCAACTGCTTCAGCACCAAGTTACTTTGTTCTGCTCGGTCATCATATGCGGTGCTCTCTGGAATTGCTTCGGAAAGGGGTGTGGTCACCTGAGGAACATCTCCTAATCTTGGATGGAGCATGTGATGAACGACCTGCCTTTCTTTGACAGGTGGATGTTGAAGAGCCTCCGCTATCGTACTGACTGGAGAGACACAACAATTGGTATTTTCAAAAATCTTCATCCACTCAGCCAGGGACTTGCTTTTGATTGCTGCGGCGATTGATTGATAGGCGTCTTGATCCTGTGCAGTGACTAACTTTTTTGCTAATTGCGGGACGCCAGCAGTTTCGCAGAAGATCTTCCAGAAAGGGGGTTCCAAGGATGCGACTGCCAAATAGCGCTTGTCGCTGCACTCGTAAACTGTGTAATTTGGGAGTTCACGAGGATATGTGTAGTGCTCCACACCCGGATGTTCCTGTTCATAAAGGAGAGCTGTTCCCATGATGCCCATTGTGGAGAGAGCCGATTCGAACATACTGATGTCTATGTGCTTGCCCTTACCGGTGCTTTCTCGCTCATAGAGATGGCTTGTGATGCTGATTGCGGCGTACATAGCTGACATGTAATCGGAAACGAGTACCGATGGTAAAATAGGTCTTTCTCCCTCTCTTGCATTCATTCCCAGCACGCCTGACTCTGCAATCAGATTCAAGTCATGACCGGGTTTCCCGCTCCATGAACCATTTTGCCCATAACCGGAGATCGAGCAAAAGATCAATTTTGGGTTTAGCCTACTCATTTCCTCGTAACCCAAACCGAGGCGATCCATTACACCCGGACGAAAATTCTCAATCAAAACATCTGCAGCTTCGATCAATTGCCTTGCAATCTTAATACCATCGGTCTTTTTGAGATCAATGGAGATGCGCTGCTTGTTACGATGTAAGCTCCAGAAATAGAGGCTGTGACCATCGATGATCGGCGGTAATAACTGCCCCAGCGTCCTAGTAACTGGTTCGATTCTAAGCACAGTGCAACCCAGATCGGTCAGTGCAGTAGAGCACAGTTCGCCTGGTAGCAGATGGGTGAAATCAATTACCTTGAGTCCATTCAGTGGTGCCATTCTACGTCGCCCATTTTGAAAAATTCAGTGTAGCAGGGACAGAACGGCTTCAGTTGCATCGCCAGCGCCTGACAATTCTGACTTACTCTAAGTTGCGGACTATCCTAGGTTAGGCTACTCTATCATTAGTAGTAGCAGTGCCACCATTTCTAGTTTTGATCAAATTTAGTCACATCCCCTTGTCACTTTCAATCATGTCCATGGTGGCATGCACGGCCGTAATGGCTGATGGTCCAGCTGAAGCGGCCGATAGTGCCTTACAGCAGAGCGCATCAATTTCCAAAGGTGATGACTTTCTGCAAAATGATCAGATCGCCGCAGCTATTGAATCTTACCGAGCTGCCACTAAGGCATATCCGAATAGTGCCACGGCTCACCAGAGACTGGGACACGCTCTCTCGCTCTCAGGCAATCTTCAGGCAGCCCTAGAAGAAGAACGTAGGGCGCTCGATATTGATCAAAACAACGGTGACGCACACTGCAACCTTGGCTGGATATTTGGTCTTCAGCAAAAATTCAGAGCTGCAATTGAGGAGGAAAAGCTAGCTATTGCAATCGATTCAAAGAATAGTTCGGCTTACTCAATTTTGGGTCTATCTCTGGCTAGCCTTGGTGACTATGACCTGGCAATTAGTGCCTTTGATAAGGCGATTGACCTCGACCCTAGTGACATCAACTCGTTTATGAACCTGGCAGCGGCTCTTGGTCGAAAAAAAGACTATGCCGGTGCGATTTCCATGTACAAACGAGCTATTGATTTGAATCACTCCAATCCCAATGCCTATCTTGGTTTGGGTGCGGCGATGGGCAAGATAGGCGATTTGCAAGGTCAGGTTAAAGCTTACCAACAAGCCGTTGCTATGGCCCCGAATAACCCAGCTAACCACGGACGCTTGGGCTTTGCGCTCTCACAAGTGGGTGATTGGAGAGCGGCGCTTCGAGAGGGTTCCGTGGCAAATGGATTGAGAGTGAAACGATCATCCACCGAGTTTTTGAAAATGTTTTTGACGACTTGGGCTGCAATATTCGTAGTATTTGGAGCTTTGTTCGCCGTGCTATTTTCTGGCTCGCGTTTTAAAGCTCAAGCGGGAGAATCGCTTATCAAGTCGTTCTTCTTAACTTTCTACAAAGATAAGCCCGGTCGTTTTGTCCTTACCACACGCCGTATTGTATTTGTGCCTGAGGCATTTTCCACTTGGTTTGGCAGCACAAGAGTGAGTATAGAGCTGGATCAGATAGCAGAAGTTGAATCTCATAGCACCATTAGTGGTGGCAGGTTATCTGTGCTTTCATCCAATGGAAGTGTGCATCAATTTAGCATGCCCAATTTAGTACTCGAACCGTTGACCAATCAACTGAAAACACTTGCGACCGCGCCAAATCCGCTCTCTCAGCCCTCATCCGAGAAAGCGGAAACAGTTGCAGGAACTCACGACTCCGAAGTCACGCCTGCCCAGACTACTATGCGATTTGATCCGGCAGCGGAAGAAATTGACGACAAAGACGCAGTAATAATTACCATCGTCGCCCACGATCCTGAGTTCGTAGAAGCCGCTGCTGATACATTAGATAAGCCTGCCGAGCCGCTCGCAACAATTACCGACGACGGTGAGAATTCGTCCAGCGAAACAAAAGTTTCATAGGCGCCGCGATTGTTTTGAGTCTTAGCACCACAAATGGTGCTTTAGTATGCTCATGGGAACAAATGTAGATAGATACTGGTTCTAAAGTTATCTCGTTAAGTTCAAAATTCGAACAGCTTACCCTTCGATAATTATTATTGTGTAAAAGTGAAAAATATCAATTATTCACCAGTCAACTGGTCAACAATATGACAATTCTAACCGTCATAAATGTGAATTCGATGGGCCCACCTTCGTTGACATTCTGCAAATACGCCGCTGTAATGCTGACCAGCGATCGAACCGTCTGTTTGTTCACCTCGTTGAGGACAGAAGCTCAAATGTTTTCGTCCCACAGGGACAGCCCTTGAAGCTCGAATTCGACAGACTGTTCCGGTTCCAGGCGAATTCCGCCAATCTCTAGTAGATCGAGGTCGAACCGAAGATTTGACACGTATTTGTGACAAGATGCTCGTCCAGATGCTTCACTGTTCCTACGATAAGATAATCGCCGGGATTCTCAGCAGCCCTTATTGTGTCCGCGTGGCGTCCGTTGAGCGCTCTGAATTTCGACACAGACTTGTATCCAGTTTCCACTGAAATGCGGTTTCCGACTCGCGGATTTTCTCCGATCAGAATGGCTACTCCAGTCACAATGGAACAGTTGAACTTAACGGAATAGCCGATCGATTCACCTATGAATACCGGATCGGTTTCGTTGATCTCGAAGATGTTCACTATCATGCTTATGAATAGATTATCCCTCAATTGCTGATCCATTGCCGCTAAGCTGCTTGGCAGCTTAGCGGGGATTTTCCCAAAAAAAATGTCGGGACCCGATACTGGTCAGCTCAGTTTATTAGGTCGTCACGTCAACCATCCCGATCCAAAAGCCACGTTTTTGCCACATTTAAGTTATAGATTACTAATGTTCGCTAGTCGAACCCCACCCTTAGTAGTACTGGAGCCAACCATAAAAATGGTCAGTTCATCATCACACCTTCCCAGCTCAACATTTTTGAATGGTTCAATTGAGCACAAGCAAGACTTCGGACAGCTGGTGCGTCAAACCGACCCGACCGACTCCGGACAATTCACGACTATCCCTCGCCCTGATCCTAATCAGACTCAGAATCTCACGTTTGGTACTCGCAGCTGGTGGAGATATAAGGAATTAGCTGAGATCGCCGCCCAACGCGGCAACTACAGTCAAGCCGAAGCTATGTGGCTTGCTGCTTTGATCGAATGCAAAGATTTCGAAGAAAACGATGAGCGTTTGGCACTGACTTTAGATAATTTGGCCAGCCTCTATTACCTGTTGGGCCGCTACGAACAAGCTGAGTTATTTTGTAAGAGAGCTTTCGACGTAACGGTTAAGGCTCTAGGTGGAGAACATAGTAGGGTCGCTACTTGCCTGAATAATTTAGCTGGAATTTACTATAACCAGAAGAGATATCAGCAAGCAGAACCGATCTGCTTAGAAGTGTTAGCCATCTACGAACGTTTAAAGGGACCAGATCATCGTGACGTTGGCATGGCCGCTAACAATCTTGCAATGCTCTATCATGCCCAGGGCAAACTCACGTTCGCCGAGAAGTATTACCTCCAGGCGATCAGAATCCGCACAAGAGTGCTCGGTAGAGACAACTCAGTAGTCCAGACTTTATTTGCAAATTACGCCAATCTTTTAAAGTCCGTGAATCGCACACAAGAAGCGGACGCACTTGAATCTTGGTCGCGCAGCAGCTTGCAGGAAGTTCAAGGTTTGAGTGCTGCGGTCTGAGCTGATACCGCAATTCAGGATGCTAATTTGGCAAGGTGACCGATCCTACTTGTCGTCTGATAATGTATATTATGTTTCATTTTCCGGATACGTGACTGCAAACGGTCTCACAACCCAGGTTTCGGGATACGGTTCCAGGACGTCTTAAAATCGATTTTTTCCCTTCGAAGGGATGAATTACGCCTTTGCCCAAAGAGTCAAGAGCGACCGCTCGATTCTTGGCATCGAATGCGGTGCCAAAGTGAAACAAAGAAGCACCGTATATTTATCAGCTGTTGATAAGTCTCCGAAAGTTATCGGTAATTTGCTTTGACGAATTCGTCGGCCTAATTCCAACCATCGCTAACATTTAGCAAGCTAATTCCAACTATTCGAATTATTTAGCTTCGACCAATACGTCGATCTAATTCAAACTAGGAAGGATTGATCAGGGACTTTAGAACTTCGACGTCTACCCAACCATGGCGAACGAAAAGTTCTTCCATAGATTTTCCCTGAGTGCGCTTTTCCATTTGCACAATAAGCACCATGTCATCAGATACCAAGCCAAGGGATACCAATCTTATGCCAAGTGGATCCGTCACGGCGCTCGGTGCATCAATCATCTCTTGACCCAGGAGCAATCCGTCCAACTCTGCTTGAGAAATAAACTGCTTCTCTTGTAGCACTTCACCAAGTGGCATTCCCGATTTCAATTGAGTGTCAACAGCTTCCTTCAACTGGTCCATTGAGATCATGCCGGAGGCAACACACAATTGTCCAAGCCTCGGTCTGCTATCACCTTGCTTCTCGCCCTTTAGATACTCGCTGCGTTGTTGTTCATAAAGCTGCCGAAGTTCGGGCTGAATAAGCGTTGCATGTGCTTGATCGATGGAAATTTGTGCCTTCTCGGCCTGAGTTCTAGCCGCCCCCGCCTTGAATTTGTCGGGGTTAAGGGCGTCTTTCAGGCGCTTATAAGCCGCTTCAATATCACTCTGCGAGGCGGCTTCTTCGAGACCAAGAACGGCGTACAAGCTAATCAATTGGCTCAACCACGTTGTTGCTACAGAAAAAGCATACATGATCGTAACGCTTCACTTCTACCCAGTAAGGAGCTGGTGATAAAGTTTGCCGTCATCCATGAAACGATGAACTTGGTCTAAACGCAGTGAGAGGTGGGAGACGTTTGATCGACCAATTTGCTTACCAATTAAATTCCGGCAACCAAGAGGCTGTCTGAGTGCCATTTATTGTACTTTCCATCATAGCCATTCTTCAAAAAGAGACGAGCACACTTCAAAACGCTAACGTCCGCCTGATACCGTATGCAGTGCAAAAAATCGGCAATACTACAACTGCTTTAATAAATACCCTGAATAAAAGGAGCTTTTCAATATCCAAACTAGCTAATTTGAATTGTCGACAATACGACCAGTGAAATATACTACAATTGAAATTTACAACCATATCTATATTCGAGTCGTTTTCCTTATGAAAGTAAGTACATTCGAATATTTTTCACAATAAAAATATTGGTCCACCCAATTTGGTGGTTCAGACACATGTAAAAACGCACACACCAACCAACAAGGTTACATCGTCAAGTAAAAGTGGCTTCAGACCAAGGTCCTAGTAACCCATTGTGTGGCGCATAAAAAACCAACCGTTAACGGTTGGTTTTCAAACCCTCACACGTCGTCCTTCTAACTTGAAGAAAGCTTACCGATAATTCCATTGAGCATCGGTCATAACTAAAGGATTCACAATGATTGGACCTTTATACTGGCTATGCCTTGGGTGCTGATCGTGACCAAAAATAACAAATTGCTCGCCGGCGGTTTAGTGATGCTAATTAGCATCGCATTCTTCATGTCGTATTTCGGCAGACCGCACGAACCAAGCGTAGAAATTGTCAGTGCATTGCAAGAATTACCTGACCCAAAAAAGACTTATCCGCTTGATACTGGGCTGGCAGAGAGGATCTCTCGATCCTACGGTTTGGCTCTGGTATTAGTAATTAGCGAATACACGCAGCGCAATGCGTTCGCACTTGATTCACTGAGAGCTTGGGCGCGTCAACAATTTCAGAAAGACGGGGGCTTTCTTCACAACCAGCAGCCAGAGCCAATTACGAAGCACGTTAGCATTGTTGAAAGTCTTTGCTACAGTCTGTTCGCTTCTCCTAGCTATGCCTTGAGGGAAGCAGCGTTGAATTTTGTCCGCGACCAGATCGCAGATTTCCATACTACTCAAGCATACATGCGATTTCGTTCTGACTACTTCGATTCATTTGGTTTGGAACGCGAGTCTGCCCTGCTTCTAGCGCGCTACCAGTCCGATAAGGCTCGCGTGGCCGTTGATGTTCTATTGACTGCCGCATTTTGGCTGATCGTATTCATTGTCGGCGCAATTCTGGCTCTGAGAGCAAAACCGGGGGTCCGATCATCGCGTCTGCAGCGGGTCTTAGCCTACTTCTGGGTGCTGATGGCAGTTTATTATTTATGTTCAGCATGGTCTCAAAATCAAGTGGTAGTGCTTATATCGGCTTGGGTATGTGGTTGGATTGGCATATACATCAGACGACCAGTGGCCATCGATTTGGGCGAGGATAAAGGATTATCCTTTAGAGTTCTTACACCAAGCCGATCCATGATTGCGCTCGCCTACTGGGCGACCTTTAGTTTGATTGCCATTCAAGTTATGACATGGATAAAGACTGGCACTTTGCTTAGCCCCGATCCCCTCTCTTTGCTGATTTCAAGTTTTACTGGTAATTTTCTGTATGATCCGACAAGCGCTAAACGAACAATTTCTCATGCAACTGGTATTGCCTGGATTCTGATGTCGCTCTGGGTATTTCGAGAGATTACTGTTGGCGCTCCTACTGCAGAAGTAGAATTGGAGTTGGCCTCATTGAAAGAAGTGGCGCCCTAGTCTCGCTGAATGGGATTGTAGAATTATTGCCACCATATTCAGTGCAAACAATAAAAGATGCATGTGCTGTTCAGGAGAAGGTTGCAATTACACTTTGCAAATTACATATCGCTTCGGGTCAAAAAGAATAGAGCTTTCTTCTCACCAGGAAGTGTGAAATCAAATCCGCACGATTGGAAAAATAGATCTTCCGAAGTGATCGCCATTACTTCGAAAACACCCTGCTTCTTTGCACTTTCAACACAGGCGTTAACGAGGCGCTTACCTATTCCCTTGCCATGGTAATCAGGAGATACTACGAGGCTTCTTATCTCGGCCAGCTTGGGTGAGTAAATCTCAAGCACAACACAGCCCACAATTTTATCATCGGCTTCTGCTACTACGTACGAAGGTATGAGACTTTGGAGTTCGCTGAAAGTTCGACGCAAGATCTTTTTTGCAGTCACAAACGGTTCAATACACAGGGCAATTGCGTCCAGATCAGCCAGCGTAGCAGCCCGGATTGTTATTTCAGCGGAAATATTTGGATTGCTCACGACTCTCCTGCTAGTTCTCACATATGGTGCGCCTACAAAACTTATCACATTATTAGAACTAGCATCAAATACTCATGACGACTCGTTACGCCGGAATTGACGCGCTAAGCTTTTTGAACCGACTTAGTCCATCAGGGTGGTCCAATCAATCACGAGGCTTCCGCCGCTGGATTTCATTTGCTTGTCCAGACTCATCAAGAGGTCGAGGCAGGCATGATCGATGTAATCGAGAGTATCAAGCTGCACATGCAATTCGGTGTCTGAGCGAATTTTCTCAAGGCAGACCGCTAATTTCGGCAAATTTAAAAAAGGTGGGCGCCTCAGAGATATTTAAAATGGTTCGATTTGTTTTTCTCTTCATAGCGATTTTTGTGTCCAGTTTGGTAAAAGTGTGCAGAAGTTTGAGAATGGATAATGCTATGCCTGAAAACACGCCTGTAAGAAGATGCACCGCCTCTGTTGAACATACCGTAACCTTATAAATGGCGACTTCGCTTTTGCCGAATTTATTGAATTCTCTGATGGACATCAATTCAACAACAGTTACTAGGCTGGCTATTGGTGCCAATTTGTCTCATGTTGGTTAGTAAGCACTATAGCTGTTTCTATTTCTGCTGATCGTTTCGCAAACGATGCGTACGACGAAATCATGCTCAATTCAGCAGACTCAATAGTGGACAGAATTAAAGTCGTAGGCTCAAGAGTAGTTGTTGATTTGCCGCCTGCGGCTCAAGGCATTCTAGAACACAATGACTTGGACGAATTCTATTATCAGGTGCAGACTTTAGACGGCCAACAACTCTCGGCGGATACACAGTTGAAGATGCCACCAGAAGCGATGATATTGCCACTCTGAAAATCGATGTTCACAAATGCCCAAGTGAGAGTAAAACCATTCACCTTGGCGTATTACATGTGTCCGTTAAGGGCTCCCCTATAGAAGAGGCATTAGTGGAGTGGCCGAAACTCTTCGAGCCCGAAATCATTTTGCCAACGCAATTACGCTTAGAATTGTGGTGCCACAATTGTTATTTATTTTCTTAAGCGCGATTGCCGTTTCAATAGGTGTTTCGAAGGCGCCTGTGCCGTCGAAAAATTTGCGCACTTCGCTAAGCAATCGTTCTCAATATGATCTTACGCCATTACTGAAGATGATACGCCTTGCGAAGTGCAACCGCTGGTAGTGGCGATCAAGGCAGTGGACTTAAGTGTCATAGCAAGTGATATGAGCAAGACTCCCATGCCTAAAGCATTTGCTAAAAATATCGAAGTGATATTTTGGGCTGAAACCAAGCCAGCAATGATTCGGGCGACTCTGTTGGTTTGCAAGATCTGATGTCAAACTTGATCGAGAATGCCATTCTCTACACCCAGGCAGGACGGTTGGTTAAGATTCAGATTAAGAACAAGGAAAAGGTTCGACTAAGTGTCGAAGACACTGGTTCAGGAATTCCGAAAGAAGAGAGAGAACGTGTTTTTGAACGTTTTTATCGTATTCTGGGCACAAGAATTGATGGCAATGGCTTGGGACTGGCAATTGTCAAAGAAATTGCAATCGCGCACAACGCACGATTGTCGATTGAATCAGTGGATCCTTCAGGTACGTGTTTCGTCGTCGAATTCGAGCCCCTTCACGTATTAAATTCTATAAAACGGCCCACAATGAAGATTGTGATTTGACAGCAACTAGTTGTCACGAGTAAACACGCAGAAACTTTTCGTACTTTCGTCTAGGCGCTCAGTGCCAAGCGTGTAAAATAGCAGTTCATGCCCTTGTGTCGGAACTGGTATACGAGACGCACTTAAAATGCGTTGCCCGTAAGGGATTGAGGGTTCGAATCCCTCCGAGGGCAATTCCTTAATGCGAATATTTTCGTTGATGCGAATTATTCAACCGTTGACGGTTGAGCGTTCAAAAGCTCTTAATTTATTCAAATAGAATACCAACCGTTGACGGTTGGTTTTTCTAACATTGGTGCTACCCGCTATTTTACTGGGGCATGCTGCTTGATTCGAACCTTGTTTTCGAGAATTCCAATTCCTGCCGATTCCATCGAGATTAAATCGCCATCCTTCAACCAAGCGAATTTGGCCGGTTCTATCTCAGCACCTGTTTTAGGATCTATCTTGGCCGTAAACTCAGCGATGCAGCCATCACCGACTGTCCCAGAACCAATCAAGTAACCTGGTTGAACCGGAATGTTTTGCTGACCGAGCCAAGACATGACCCGAGGAAAACTCCAAGCATGTTTGAGGCCTGTGGTTGGATGATTGTGATAAATCGTGTTGTAATTCGAACGGCTGCGCTCCTCACCATTGACACGCAAAATCATTTCCATGTCCATTACACCTTCGTCGTCCATTTCAAATTTGGAGGCAGGTACGAGCTTCGGTCCAATGCTCTTGCCGATCACAAACTTACTATTTGACGGGCCGAGTCCTTCGATATCTCTTTTCTGAATATCGCGAGCCGACCAATCATTGACGATCGTCAACAAACATTTTTCTTTGAAGAATTTGAGGGCTTCTTGTTTTGTAGTAAGCAAAGCATGCTCGGTCACATAGCAGCCGATCTCAAACTCATAATCACCGGCTTTGACACAAGAAGGGATGATCACTTCATCGCCTGTTCCAAACATCTTTTCCGGTTGCAAATCGATGATGTAATAGGCTGCGTGATCGTACCAACCTGGCCAAATTGTGGTGCCGCGTTTGTCGCGAATTTGGATGACATGTTTCTCGAAGCCAAGAAAATCAAGAAATGCTCTTGGTTCCGGAACGGTGGTACCACAGAGGTTAACGATAGGTGTGGTTCGAGTGTAAAGCATTAATCGCGCCTCGCTTGATGAGTTGCTCAAATTAGAGAAGTGGCATTATCCCATGTTCGGCAAGCCGACGAAACATTCTCAATGTTGCTGTTATAAATGCGCTCAAAAGCTGAGGTTGCAGTTACAATTTGGATGCCTCCGGGAGGGGGCTCGAATGAAACATACAGAAGCTTTTGAGCGATTAGTAGCAGAGATTAAACCGAGAATTCGAGAAATTTCAATTGATCAGGTCCGGGCAAAACAAGCTAACAAAGAGCCTTTCCGCTTCATTGACGTGCGCGAAGATCACGAGTGGAATGAAGGTCGGGCCGCAGGTGCGGCACACATTGGCAGAGGCATCTTGGAACGAGACGTTGAGAACCATATTCCCGACTACGGAGCAGAGATAATTCTCTATTGCGGGGGTGGATATAGGTCCGCAATGTCTGCTGACAACCTGCAAAAGATGGGCTATACAAACGTCTATTCCATGGAGGGCGGCATGCGCGGTTGGCGCGAAAAAAATCTGCCTGAGGACAAATAAAATTGTACAAAATTATTTCCGCCATAAGCGTTTGGCTCTGCTGTCATTCTGCCTTTGCCAAAAATGCCAGCGAAGCAGTATCTGACATGCAGGCTGTTTCAGATACAGACCCAAACGGCTTCAAATGGATGGTTGTCTGCATTGGCTTGCTTTTTGTCATTGCTACTAGCTTAATTGTAGCTACCGTCGTGTATGGCATGAAAAGTAAGAAATAACCTGGCACCATTTCTAGTACCAGATCAGAACTATGACCAGAACGGACAAAAATCGATTCGTGCCCTCAAGTCCCGCCCAGTAGGGGAATAGCTTTATGCAGGTAGCCAAGGGTTGCCATCATAAGTGATACCACGCATAATGGCACCAAGCAAAGCTCATCTCTAGAAAGAGCCTTAGATGAAGACCAATCCGAAGAAAGAACTGCAATCCCATGGAGATTCACTTGATCTTGATGGATTGGAGTCCCTGCTTGATCATGCCCACCTGGAAATCCCGAAACCTTCAGTGACACCAGATACGGAGCTGAAGCTAGTGCAAAATCTGCTCGAACAGCTGTGCCGAGTCACCGAGCTGGTGAAAGACACCAGCGAACGCTTGGCTGGTGCCAACGAGCGCCTAAATAGTCTCGGCGCTCTGGTAACAACCCAGGGTAAGCAAATGGAATTGCTCGATCACTACCAAGCTCAGGCCGCTCGCACTGTTTCTCTAGAAAGCCAGCTAGCTGCTGCCAACGTGGAACTGGAACATCATCGTCGTCCTCTTCTCAAAAGATTGCTCTTCTGGGTGAAATAGAATTTGGCCGAAAATTCGACGCTTTAGCGTGCTCTGCTCAGGCAGGGCACGTTTTTAGTTTAGGGAGATGCTATGCTATTTTGCCTGATGAACACACTAAAAGTACGTTCAATAATTGCTGGCCTATGCCTAGTTGCCTGGCTGTCGCCTTTAGTTGAGGCGAAGGTTCTGGTCGGCGAAATCGACCACAGCGAAACTTTACAACCCCTGGACCCATCGCTGACCGTCGGCGAAGTTTTCGCTCCTTCTAAATTACCTTCGATCGATGCCCTGCCGGCCAATAAGTGGTATCGCATCCCAGCATGGCTGGCTGGCACGTGGCACAAGGACAGCCAAACGGACTATTACAGGTACACATACAAGACGAACACCACAGACACTACGACGCGTACAGAGCCCGCTAAAGCGACCGGAACTTGGGGCACTCAGCAGGATGATAAAGGCACGATTTGGCAGTTTGATCCGGCTCCCTTTACCGCCACCGTGGACAGCGGTGATGATTTCGTAGTGCAGATGGTGCGCACTAGTGAACCAATCGATGTCAGCGACCGAAGGTTTGTCAGAAGAAGCATAGACACTCAAATTCGCGTCTCTAAAGCAGATGGTGTGATCAAATCGGTAGAGTCGGGAGAGCAAATAACCACTTACAGGCCCGAAGGCGATGGACTAATAAAGAGAGAAACATCCGCCAAAGTCTTCGATCCCCAGGGTCAGCCAGTTTTACTTGGGAAGTCTTTTGCCTACGAAAACCGCGTCAGTCCGTTTGTGCCTCAGGACGTTTACAAAGGTAAGGACATGAAAAAACTATTTCTCGACTTTTTAAAGACGGAAAGTGAAACCGCCTCAGTCACACAATAGGGGATAATAATGTTCAAAAACTTGTCCGATCGAGTCGGACCAATTACGCTTAGTTTTCTTTTACTAGGCGGCACAGCCTGCTGTGCTGCTAATAAACTTTCCAAAGTAGTAAAGCCCAAGGAGTTGGACTCTGCCAGTCAATATCGCTTGCCTGAAGGAGTCGCTCCCAAAAGATACGATCTCTTTGTACAGCCAGACCTGCCCAAGCGAACGTTCATTGGCAAAGAGACGATCACGATAACTGTTGCTTCACCAACGTCGGATTTAGTGTTGAATGGCATTGAACTGAAAATTCTCGGCGCTACTCTGAAAGGGTCGGACGATAAGCAATCGATCAAGCTTAAAGTGAGACCTGAAGCGGCTTTTGAACGAATTCACTTTCAGTCCGGTGCAACAATTCAGCCCGGCACATATGCCCTTGCCATCAATTTCACAGGCGTTTTAAACGACAAGCTGCGCGGCTTCTATCGCTCTGATTTTAAGGACCGCAAAGGGATAACGCACTACATTGCCACAACTCAGATGGAGCCAACCGACTCGCGCCGCATGTTCCCCTGCTTTGATGAGCCAAGCTACAAAGCAACTTACAAAATTACGGCGGCAATCGATCCCGCTCTAACTGCTATTTCAAATAGCCCAGTTGCAGATGACAAAATCGATAACTCATCTCATAAAAGAGTTGTGCGCTTTGCAGAAACTCCAATGATGTCCAGTTACTTGTTAGCCCTGATTATTGGACCATTCAAATCAACCCCAGTCGCTGTTTCGGAAGGCGTACCGATTAAAGTGTGGTGTGTAGCCGATCGTACTGGCTTAGGCTCATACGCGCAGCTGGTTGCCCAAAAGTTACTGCCTTACTACAACGGCTATTTTGGTGTGCCATATCCAGCTAAGAAATTGGATCTGATCGCCATTCCCGATTTCGAAGCAGGCGCGATGGAAAATCTTGGCGCGATAACGTTCCGTGAAAGTGCTTTGCTAATCGATGACAAAACAGCGTCAACCAGCTCGCGCATGGACGTTTCATCCATTGTCGCCCACGAGATGGCTCATATGTGGTTCGGTGATCTGGTCACGATGAAGTGGTGGGATGACCTCTGGCTCAATGAAGCATTCGCCACGTGGATGGCAACCAAGGCCTGCAATATTTTACGACCGGATTGGCATGAATGGGATCGTTTCGCTTTGGGACGTGCTCACGCTCTGGACAGTGACTCATTGATCTCAACCCGTCCGATACATTTCACGGTTTCCAATCCGCTGCAAGCAAATGAAATGTTTGACGAAATTACCTATACGAAAGGCGCGTCCATTTTGAGGATGCTGGAGCGATTTGTTGGAGAAGACACATTCCAGAAAGGCATTCAAGACTACATCCGTAGGCACCAATTCAACAATGCCACCACTGAAGACTTGTGGTCTGCAATCGGAGCGGCTGCAAAATTAGATGTTTCGGGTCTAATGAAAAATTGGGTTTTGAAACCAGGTTATCCCTTAGTCGATATCCGAAACTCAGCACGGGGTCTGGATCTGGTTCAGTATCGCTTTATTTTAATTCCGTCTGTACAGGATCAATTAACTAGCAAAACAATATGGCACGCACCATTGTCATTTAGACACGCCAGTGATCACGAATCTGAAAAATTCTTGTTCGAGGATCAGAACGCAACATTGACCAAACCTATGGAACCGCCGTTCACCGCCAACGCCCATGGTGATGGCTATTTTCGAGTTAAATATACTGACGAGCAGCTGAAGCAGTTGTCCACATCTATTGAGAAATTTGATGCCCAGGAACGATTGAGTTTGTTGTCGGATCAATGGGCGTTATGTTACTCCAACAAAGTTTCCGTAGAAGCATTTTTAAATTTGACGCGCAATTATTCTGAAGAGCTTGATCCAACCGTTGCGGACATGCTTATAGATAAGTTAAATGGGCTATACAAGTTCGTCAACGCTCCAGAACGTCCTGCTTTCGCTAGTTTAGTCCGCACCACATTGGCGCGTCAGAAACAAGAGCTGGGGTGGCAACCTCGAAGTGGAGAGTCGGATCTGACAGCTTTGGCCCGCGTGGATGTTTTGAAAACACTTGGCACGGTCGGGCAAGATCAATCAGTGATCGCAAAAGCACGCCAACTGTTTAGTCAATATGTAAAAAATCAGTCTATTTTGGATCCAAACATCGCTGACGCGATCACAACAATTGTTGCCTACAATGGTGGTGCTAATGAATACAAACAAATTACAAAACTCTGGCAAACTGCTCAGACGCCTGAAATCGAAAAGCGTAACCTGGCTTGTTTGGCCATGTTTAAACAAGCGGATTTAGTGGATCAAACACTAGCGATTTCGTTAACGGACAAAGTCCGCACTCAAGATGCGCCGCGTTTGCTGGGACGGCTATTGGGTCAAGTTGAGACTAACACGCGGGCATGGACATTCATCGAAACTCATTGGGCGCAGATCACCAGTCGTTTTTCGCTTAATTCGATTCCGCACATCGTCGCCGCCTCTGCCAGTTCGTTTACAACAGCAGCCGAGGAGGCTAAGGCCAACGCTTTTGTCGCGTCTCATTCGATTCCAGCGGGCAAGCGGACAATTAGAAAGGCGCTTGAATGGATTCATGGAAACGTAATTTTCCGTCGCAATGCGGCATCGCAATTGAATGAACTATTGGCCAAAAAATAAAATGCTTGCCTCTGGTCGGCGCGATGCAATGGCCATAGTGCTAACCGCGTTCCTTACCTCCTTGTTGTTTCTGGGCGCTGTCGACAGAGGCGCCAGCGCCAGTCGAGGTGCTATCGCTCCTTCACCGAGGATTATGTTATGGGCTTGGGAGAGACCAGAAGATCTTCGCTTTATTGACACCAAAACAACTGGCGTAGCATTCCTTGCAGGGACGATCAAAATACGGAAGAAGCACTTGCATGCATGCAACGTGCGACATCAACCCTTACTTTTGCCGCCATCTACCTATCTGATGTCAGTGGTGCGAATCGAATCTGATGGATCGCTTGATCTGATAGATGAACAAGATGACGCGTTAGGAAAGGCACTTGCCGAGCTCGTGCCTCGTTTCTTGAAACCGGGAGTGCAGGCGATACAGTTCGATTTCGACGCCCGCAAAAGCGAAAGAGGTTGGTACAGGAAGTTTCTCACTCAGATGCGAATTGCATTGCCAAAAGACGTCTATATTTCCATGACATCTCTTGCATCATGGTGTCTCGGTGACGATTGGTTGAGCCGCAACAATCTACCAGTTGATGAAGTGGTGCCGATGTTTTTCGAAATGGGCGCCGACAGTAAGACAATAGCCATGATGCTTGATGCAGGCAACACATATAACCACTCTTACGAGGCGATTGGTATTTCTGACCAACAACCGGCTCTCAATCTGATTCTTGGTAAGGCGGTAAAGAGTATACTTAAGCCTGTTCCAAGAGTTTATATGTTTTCGCGCACAGCGTGGAATCAAAGGAAGGCGCAAGTCCTAATGCAAGAGGTTGATAATTGGAAATGAAGGCGAGGATAATCGCAAAAATAGCTGTGACGATTGCGGCGACAGTCTTGCTTTTCTGTCCAACCAGATCTTTCTCGTGCGGACCGTTCTTTGACGAAGCGATCTTCTCGTTTCAGTACCATCCGGATTTTCCGCTGAAGCTTTTCGCGGCAGGTAAGTTAGGTGTCGTGCGGCCCACATTCGCTCGCTCCTATTTGTTTTGCGCATATCGAGAGTTAGCGGGCAAGCCGCTCAATGCCAACGAGCAAAGCGCGATCGTCGCCCTCTGGGAGGCGCGAATGAATAACTATGATCAATCGAATAGCGACGCTGCTAATCCAGTAAAACTTTGGCTTGACGCTAGAAACAAAATCGCCGGCAGTAAGAAAATCGATCGAATTTCAACAGATCGAGTGGTCGGCTCGACCGGTGACGACGTTTACAACTCCTACCTCAATTGCCCAGATGATGCATTCGTAAATGCCACCAATATTTTGCAGCAAAAAGTGACTAAATATGGTGCAGGATCAGACAATGTGAGAAACTGGCTGCAGGCTCAGGATCAAGTCTTTTGTCATTGCTCGGGACCAGAATTTCACTATCAAACAAAAAAGTTTGACGAAGAACCTGGTTTCCCAGAGGCAGCGCCGCAAGGGGCTGATTCTTTAACCAAAGCTGATCGGAATTATCAACTCGCCGCTGCCCATTTTTATGCGCAGCAATTTGATTTGGCCGCCCAAGAATTTGACGCAATCTCAAAGGACACTGCATCTCCCTACCATAATACGGCGCCATATTTGGCCGCTCGTTGTATGGTTCGCAAAGGAACGTTGCCAAAGAATTATGATCTAGCAAGTTTACAAAACGCTGTTTTAAGACTTTCGGCGATTGTCGATGATACCAATTCTAATACCGATCTTCGCCACTCAGCCCGTCAACTTTTGAGCTTCATTGAATATCGACTTCATCCTCAAGCTTCACTGCAAGCTTTAGGCAACAAGCTAGCTATCCCAGGTTCAAAAGGAGACTTCCGTCAAGACGTCACGGATTACACATTTTTGCTGGATAAGTTCGTCGGAGCAAATCCAGATGACGAATCACCGGCGCCGGTAAAATTAACGGCGATACCAAAGGCCGCCCACTCAGAATTGACTGACTGGATCACTCTAGTTGAGTCTTCCGAGCCGGCGGCTGGGTTAATGGCTCTGCAAAGATGGCAGGAAAGTAAATCAGTGCTTTGGCTAGTGCCCGCGATCATGCACGCTCAATCTGGCGCCAAGGAAAGTAATGAATTGGTCGGTGCCGCGCTGAATTTGCCAGCCTCATCACCGGCCTACTTTACGGCACGTTATTACGCTTTGCGCTTATTAATCGAGTCGAAAAAGATGGACGAGGCCCGCAAGGCATTAACAGAAGTTTTAGCGACAAAGAATATCTCGCCTTCGTCCTTTAATTTGTTCCTAGATCAGCAGGCACAGTTGGCCACGTCTCTAGCTGAATATTGGCGTGACGTAGTAAGAACAACCTCTGGTGCCTCGTCTGATTCAGATGGTTTGGAAGTTCCATCTGAGCTAGGCAACATAGAAAAGAACAACACCTACTACCTTGGAGCGACGGCATTTAGCCCTAAAGCAGCAAACGTTTTGAATGAGTTTGTTTCTCTCGACGCTTTGCGCACAGCACCGTGGGCTAATTGGCCAGTGGCAATGAGGCGCGATTACATGCAAGCATTGTGGACCCGTGCAGTTTTACTGGACGATGATTCTGCAATCAAGCAATTGACGCCACTTTTGGCCGCCCAGCAGCCGCTCTTGACCAAACTGTTGAACGAGTACAAGACGACAATAAATCTTGACCAGCGCAAATTCCTGAGCACTTATATCTTGATCAGCGATCCGGCCATGCGCCCGTATATAACACCGGGAGCCATGCGCCAAGCCGTTTTTAACCAAATCGAAGACTACCACGACAACTGGTGGTGTGCCAGTGAAACGCCCAGTCGAGAGCAAGACATGGACCCTAAACAAAGAATAAAGACCAAGCCGACTTTCTTAAGTGCGACACCATTAGCTGAAGCGGCAGCGGAACAGAAACGTCTGATCAGTGTCGGTCCAGGTCCAACTTACTTGTTAACCGAATTGATCAAGTATGCAAAGCAACCAGGCATCAAGGACAAGCGACTTCCCGAAGCGCTCTATCATGCGATCCGTTCGCCTAAATTTGGTTGCGTGGATAAGTCAAGCACTGGATTGTCAAAAACCGCTTTTGCAATCATGCACAAACAATATCCAAATGACCCTTGGACTAAGAAAACGCAATACTGGTACTAAACAAACAAGAGCTGGGTTCTACCATGCATAAATATCTCATTCTGTCCGTAATCATAGCAAGTCTATGCGCCAGTGGTGCAAACGCTCACTCCGATAAGAAACAGCAAAAACTTGATCATCAGCCAAAGGGAACTTCGGTGAGCAACGCTTCCGCTCCATGTGTCAGTTGGGTCAACCCGCTTATCAAACCACGGGCGGTGCTATTGTGCATCCACGGACTGGGCTTGTACAGCGGCAGTTATGCTAACTTCGGCAGGCACTTATCGCGGCTAGGCATCTCGGTTTATGCCATTGATGTGAGAGGATTTGGCTCCTGGATGAAGAATGGTGGACACGAACAGGTCGATTTTGATGCTTGTTTAAACGACGTGAAAACCGCATTGATATCAATTCACGCCGCTAATCCGGGCTTGCCAGTCTTCATGTTAGGCGAATCCATGGGTGGTGCCATCGCCTTACGCGCCGCATCTCTGTATCCCGATCTGATCAATGGACTAATTTCTTCAGTTCCGGCCGGTGAACGCTTTAAGCAAAAGAAAACTGATCTAAAAGTGGCTTTGGAATTTTTGAAAGGACCCAACAAGCAATTCGATGTTGGGTCGTCCATTGTTGACCAGGCCACAAAAAATCCAAAACTACGTGAAGACTGGGCAAACAATCCTCTTGATCGCATGGATCTATCGCCAAAGGAACTGATGCAGTTTCAGTCATTCATGAATGACAATCACGATTCCGCAAAGAAGATCGTCGACCTGGCAGTGTTAATGGTGGAAGGCAATAAAGATAAACTAGTCAAGCCTGAGGGCACATGGGAATTGTTCAATGACATCGAAAGCGAGCAAAAGACTTTTCTTGCTGTGCCTAGCGAACATTTGATTTACGAAGAACAGCAAGACAAAGATCGTATCTACGATGCGCGAATCGACCGCTTGACGGCGGCATGGATTTTTTCACACATTGAAGAAGGTGCCAGTCAGCCAAATTACATAGCTTCACCTGCAGGGCGCAACCCGCAAATGACAGGAGCTGTAAGTAAAATTGTCAGTGGCAATTATTCGCAAGCCGAATCGGATCTGCAGACGATATTGCAAAGCGAACCTTTTAATGGAGAAGCTCATTATTGGCTAGGTGTCGCATTGTTTAAGTCTGGTGACGCTGCGGCCGCCCACCGGGAGTTTGTCACATCAATTAGTCTTGGCAATGACTCTGGACACGCAAAGGAAGCAAACAACTATTTATTGTCGATGTCGTCAAAGAATCCAATTGGCGAGTCTCCTGACCCTGTGCTTGCGTCGGAATCCCCCCCACCCCATGGTCCCATTACTCGCGCCGACATCACCCAGGGAACTCCCACTGTACTTGCATTTTTCGCACCTTGGGCTGAACAGTGTAAGCAGATCACGCCGATGTTCAACCAAGCAAATGCAATGTTCGGTCGAAGGCTCAAGCTGATCAAAGTCAATGTAGATGAGCAGAGCAGTAAAGCACTTGTTAAGGACTTCAACGTAGGACCGATCCCCACTTTTGTTTTCTTGACAGCCGACGGTAACCGCACCAAAACGACGATCGGAATGTCAAGCTTTGTTGATTTCGCGAAGAATGTCTCAGCCATTTTGCCGTAAGCAAAGCAGTGATGCCGAATCGCTCATGTATCATAGTGAAGCTCTAAATGGACACACGGTGGATTATGACAACTACTGATTTATACGATTCGGATGTTTTGCTCGATCAGGCTCATCAAGCCCAGAGTAAAAAACAATACTCCGTCGCAGCTAAGTTCTACGACCAGGCCCTCAAAAAAAGAGAGAAAGCCTTAGGGGACGATCCAAGCGTCGCGCAGATATTGGATCAATTGGGTCAAGTTTATATGCAAGGCGGTAATTACACCGAGTCAGAGCGCTTGTTCACTAACGCACTTGCGATGGCTGAAAAATGCCTTTATCCTGGACACGCCTTATTGTCTCCAATACTTCAAAATCTTTCCGAATTGCACATCAAGCAAGAAAAATACGCGGAAGCGGAACCGTTTGCTGCAAGAGCTTTAGAAATCAATGAAAAAACATTGAGTGGCGAACATCGAACCAATCTTCTTAGCATTCTTCGCCTGGGCATGATACAGCGCAAACTGGGCAAACAAGCCGATGCAGAAAAGACCTTGACCAAGGCTTTAAAACACATTGATTCTCCACTCGGTCCTTTAGAAGAATTCAAATATGAATTGGCAATGCTATTTCAGGAACAGGGTAAAAATCCTGAGGCCGAAAAGGCTTACAAAGAAGCTATAGACGGATTTGAATATCGGGGCAGCTTGCCCAGATTAGCCGAATGTCTAACTAGTTATGCGGAATATTTAAAATCGAACAATCGCGCCAAAGAAGCGGAAGAACTATTAACACGCGCAAAGAAATCCCGAGAGTTGAGCCAAGATTGGCACCACTCAGCTGATATTTTCCCCTCAACTTTGCTGCGAGCATAATCCAGTTTCGAAATTGGGCCTCTCAACCAAACTCACTAGCAGCGAGTGATTGTTGTCGGTTGACCAGCATTACGCCTCTCTGATACAGCCACGTCCGTCGATCAGCATCACTTGAGGGTTCCACTCCCCAGCTGATGCACGAGACACCTCGCCCCGGACTGGTTTCACCCATACTCGGAACATTCAATATTTTTCGAAATCTCTCTTCCGTGTCTTCCAAAAGTTGACGATATTCTTTGCAATAATCTGGCGCTTCCGGCAAACGAATGCTGATCACCGCACCCAGACGGCGTCCTCAGACCATCCTGCACAACATTACTGGACTCTGTTTGAAAACAAACCGTTGACGGTTCATTTTTCAGTTGGTCAAGACCGCGGAAATAAAATTGAACTTTTTTGGCTGTCTGTACGTTTACTTAATTGATACATCGAGGAGGTAAATAAATTGACTTCTAACTATCAAGATCGAGAAAGAAGGCTGCGCAAGCTTCTTCGGAAGTTTGACAAAAAATTTCCTACTGAGGCTGATTGCGCGGAGGAAATCTACAAATATACTCATGGCGGCATCAGATGTCACTTTTGCGGAAATAAGGATTTGAATCGCGAGCATGGAGCCAGAGTGACAAAGTGTGGAAAGTGTCGCAAGAACGTTCATCTCACCGCGGGTACGTTATTTGAGGGCATTAGAAATTGCCGACCTTGGTTATTGGGCGTATGGTTGCTCGAGCAAGGAGAGGCATTTAGTGCATCGCTGTTTGCCAAAGTAGCCGGCATCGCCCCAGCAACAGCATTGGTACTTTTGAAGAAAATAAAATTTGTCATTTTGAAGAACATGGCCAACACCGTTCTTGTAAATTCGACACATCTTTCAGAGGTTATTTGCAAGCGCAGCAAAGAAACTCCCGCGAAAGAGCATCCTCTCGCTGAGCAAATCGTAATCGACGAGCGTGCAAGGCAAAACCTAGCGCCAGATACGATTGATGGCATGGTAGAAGCAGCAATGGACGCGATTTTTCAGCCTGTACATAATCCAAAGCAAGTTGTTGGCCCAATTATAGTTCAGTCTATATCGATTCTAGAAGACGCAGACAATGGAAAACCACCAGCTTTAGTTAAATGGAGCAATGAAAAAATTGCCTACCGCATGTTGTCTAAGAACTCCTTAAATCCTGATGAGTTATGCACCTCCAGCGGTCTCTCCTCCGCACAAATATCATCAGCCCTCGGTATGCTCGAAATTGCTGGCTTTGTCGAACGCCTGCCTGGCGATCGCTATAAACCAACGTCACTGGCGCAAACATCCGCATGCACAGCCAATACCAATGCGAGTAATGTAGACTTTGTTCCCATAGTCAATTTTATTCGTGACCACTATCATGGAATTAGCAGAAAGTATGTGCAGCCTTATCTTGCTTGTTATGGATGTATTAGGGACCGAAAACGATGGCGCAGAGGGGCACTATTGAGGGCATGCGTTCGTTCTTCGCCGATACCTTATAGCGAGGTGATCGCATTTGTGTCACCACCTCTGGTGCAAATCGCCTGCTGACCTACGGCTGAGATCGGATATGGTTTTGCTTAACCAGTGTTTTGCAGTCCTTCTGCGACTCCATTGATCGTCATCAAAACTGTTTCAAGGAGCATGTCGCGCCGACTGGCGACGTCTTCGTTTCTTCCTGCCTGGTCATCCCTTCCTGCCTGGGTACGCGATCGCAACTCCTTTAAGAAACGGACTTGCAGATAACTAAGTGGATCGACATATGGATTGCGAAGTTCGATTGAATGTCTCAAATACGGCACATCCTCATTTAAAACTTTCTTTTGAGAAATGGTTAGGACTGCATCTTTAGCAAGCTCATATTCAGCCTCTATACGAGGGAAAAAGAGCTCCCTCAAATGATCTTCAACCAACTCTTCTGCATAATACCGAGCAATGTTAAAATCAGCAACGGCTAGGGCATTCTCTACTTTCGAAATCAACCCTTTAAAAAACGGCCAATTGAGATACAAGTGTTGCATCAGTTTTAAAGTATCAACGTTCCGACTGCTCTCCTTAAACGCAGAGCCAATGCCGTACCAAGCCGGCAACATATAGCGGCTTTGGGTCCAGGCAAACACCCAAGGAATAGCGCGCAGGTCGCTGATTGTGTTGCTTCCCTGCGTTCTTCTCGTCGGTCGGGACCCAAGACGCAATTGAGCCAGCTCATTGATTGGCGTAGTTTGCTGGAAAAACTCGGCGAAGCTAGAGTCGGCGTATACAAGGTCACGATAAGAGTCAAAGGCAAGTTTCGAAAAGCTTTCCATAAATGTGAGCCACTCTTCTTTATCGTATTCTTGTCGCAGATGCTCGACATCATGCACGCTGGTTTCGACTACTGCTGCCGCTAAACGATCGAAGTTCCTGACTGCAATGTCATGCAGGGCATACTTAGAAGCAATCACTTCACCTTGTTCGGTAATCTTGATTCGCCCTGCGACTGTGCCTGGTGGCTGCGCTAAAATTGCACCGTGAGTCGGACCCCCACCTCTGCCTATGGTGCCACCACGTCCATGGAAAAGACGCAATTTAATACCTAGTTTGCTAGCCATTTCAACGAGTTGCTTCTGAGCTTTGTATAACTCCCAGTTGGACGTGACGATACCGCCATCCTTGCCGCTATCAGAGTATCCGATCATGATTTCCTGCAAATTATCTAGATTTTGCAGATACTCACGATATGCGACGTTCTCGAGCAACGAGTTCAGCATCTCAGGCGCGCGTCTAAGGTCGTCTATTGTTTCGAACAATGGCACCACACTGATTCTTCGCTCAGGGTGGAATTTTAAATCGTATAGACCCGTTTCTTTTGCGAAGAGCAGCACTGTCAACATGTCACTCACATCTTGAGTCATGCTGACTATATAAGTATCCACTGCAGGTTTGCCGTACTTGTCCTGGCAGTCAGTCATGGTTCGAAAGACCTCGATGGTCTCGTTAGTCGCATCCGAGAAGCGAGAATCAGACGGAATAATAGGTCGCTTATTTGAAATTTCCTTGGTCAACCACGCTTGCTTATCTGATTCAGAGAGCTGGAGATAACCTCCCGGTATGAGATCCAGCTCCCTGACAATTTCCTCTAAGGCCGCTTTGTGTCGCGCGCTATGTTGGCGCAAATCAAGCTTAGCGAGATGAAAACCAAAGATGTCGACGCTGTAAATCATTCTCTGAAGACTATGCAGACTGGCATCGCAACCCGCCGCGAGCAAAGCATCTAACTGAATCTGCAAGTCGTTTCTTAATTCAGAGGGCTGTCCGTAGGAACATCCTTTTTCACTCTGATTGAGCGTGTTCCGCAATTTTTCTTGAATGAAAAGCAGTTTCTGGCGAAAAGGTTCAAATGTGTACCGGCTTTCAATACGTCTGGCCACTTCTGGCATGGCTTCTCGATCTCTAGCAAGCGAATTTTTCACTTCCTCGTTCACAACAATCCAATTTTCTGATTGACTGAGGTGATCAAAGATAATTTCTAATTGAGACAGATAGCGGTTCAAAATCATCGAGTGTTGATAGGCCATGGTCTTTCGCGTCACCTCGGGGGTGACAAACGGATTGCCGTCTCGATCTCCGCCAATCCAGGAGCCAAATGTGATAAACCGATTGGGAGCGGAATTGAGATTCGTCCACTGAGCTAACTTTGCTTCCAAATCCTCGTGCACGTCCACAACCGCATCCATCACGACGTGTTCGAAGTGATAGAGCCCATAACGCACCTCGTCCATAACGGCAGGCTTGAAATATACAATACTGTCTGTAAGCCATAAAGACTCGACTACACTACGTAAGCCTTTTTCAATCTGAGCGCTTTCTTTACGTGTTAACGGAGGATGGTCTCTTTTGCTCAAATAGCTAGCCAATTCCAGTTGTTTAAGGAGAACAGTACGCCGCGTTATTTCAGTGGGATGCGCTGTGAAGACAACTTGTATATCCAGCTCCTTTAGGAGTCGAGCGGCGCTTGGCTGATCGTCAACAGAGAGAGTCTCAAAGAACTGCTCGAGAGATCCCCCTGGTGACCTCGAAAAACCGGCAGATTCGGAGATTGCTCTTCTTCTCCGTCGATGGTTCTGTTCAGCAATATTCGTTAAGTCAAAGTACGTGAGAAAGGCTTTAATAACCTTGTTCGCGGTACTGGAGTCGATTTTGAGTATCAATTCTTGGAGTTCTTGCTTTGCAGTCAGTTCGTCCGTTTCGTGAATTCGTTTAAACAAGGCTCGAAAACGTTCTACGCAAGCAAAAACTTCTTCACCATCAAAACGGATAATAGTGTCACCAAGCATGTTGCCCAGCAGCCGAACGTCATCGCGAAGCGGCTTACTACGTTCTATGAATTCGGCTGGAATTGCTACTTTGGATTTCATCTATCTGACTTTGTCTAACTGAAGTTATCTTATTGAATGGACCAAAGCTAAACAATTGATTGTGGACAAATGTGCCACCTGACAATATATCGCGTGCAGAGACGAACGCTAAACCGTCAACGGTTGAACACAAAAAGTCGGACAATCGTTGAGCTGGAACCTACAGCCGGGCGCTAACGTCCAGTATTACGAGCCTACATGGCACAGGTATAAATCTTGCTTACGAAATTTCCGGTTTCTGCAAATGAGCAAAACTCAGCTCCTCAGGCTAACCAGCCTAAGTGGCGATGGCTGTTGGCTATCGGAGCGATAATATGCATCTTGCTCTTGGCACTCTGGTGGAATCAGTTTCACGACTGGAACACTGTTAATTTGCCTGACGAGAATATCGGTCTAAAGATATTTGACCGACAGGATCGTCCTATCTGTACATTGCTGCCAGATAAAGAATTTTCACCAGTTTCACTCGCCAAAATCTCAAAAAACTTTCAAAACGCCATAATTGCCACTGAAGACCGCAGCTTCTATCACCATGCGGGCGTAAGTATTGAGAGCATTGTAAGAGCATCTCTGGCTAATGCTAAAGCTGGTCACGTCGTCCAAGGCGGATCGACGATCACGCAGCAGCTCGTCAAAAACTTATATGCTCCAGACCGCAAACGAACCATTTTCGGAAAAGTAAAAGAAGCGATCATGGCTGTTGAACTGAGTCAGCACTATCCGAAAGACAAAATTCTCGAGTCGTATCTCAATTTTGTTTATTTCGGTAAAGGTACGTATGGTATTGAATCCGCCGCGCAACGATATTTCGCTAAGCACGCTTCGGAACTAGACTTAGCCCAATCGGCCTACTTAGCTGGCATCGTCAACGCTCCAACAAGATTAAGCATGCACCGCAACGACGCTATTGCTCGACAACATGAAGTGCTCGACAACATGGTCGAAGAACATTACATCACTGCCGCGCTGGCCACGAAAATCAAATCTGAGAAATTGCTATTTAAGGGGGCTGAGACCAAACAAGAACGTTATGCCTACTACCTTAACTATGTTGTTTCACTTCTTCAAGAAGACAAATTCTCAGATGACGATTTGTGGAATCGTGGTACCCGAGTGTTCACCAATATCGATACGGCCGCTCAAATCTTGGCGGACCAGACTTTAACCCAAGGCATTAAGAAGGCCCCAAGCGGAGTCTCACAAGGCGCCCTGGTTTCGATATCAGTGAAAGATGGTGCTGTGATCGCTATGGTCGGCGGCGTCGGCAGCTACGACAAGAGCCCGTGGAATCGCGCTTTGGGTCCTCATACTGCTGGTTCGGCTTTCAAACCATTTGTCTACTTGACCGGTCTGCAAATGGGCGTCTTGAAACCAGATACCACCATATATGATGCGCCATTGTCCATCGACATTCCTGGTCAGGCTGCCTATTCTCCAAAGAATTTTGATGGAAAGTATCTTGGTCCATTAACGATACGCAAGGCCCTCGCTTTATCAAGGAATACATGTGCAGTTAGGATTGCTCAAGCCGTCACGCCTGAGCGCATTGTCGCAACCGCTCAAAAGGCAGGCATAACATCTAAGCTGGAACCGACTCTCGCGCTCGGTCTCGGTGCCTCGGCTGTTTCTCCACTTGATATGGCAAATAGTTATGCTACTTTAGCTCGGTCCGGAATCCGTATGACCCCCAACTTGATCCGAAGAGTCGAATCGAAGGATAAGATAGTGCTGCGACAATATGCCCTCAAGAGCACCAAAGTGTTCGAGCAAGAACCCGTCTCTGAGCTGGTGGACGCCATGCAAGATGTAGTGGAAAAAGGCACGGGCAAGCAAGCACGTCTCTTCGACCGACCTGTAGCTGGTAAGACAGGAACCGCTGATGGTGCCCGCGATATTTGGTTCATCGGCTTTACACCAGATACGGTGACTGCTGTTTGGGGCGGTAACGACAAGAACCTGCCAATCGTCGGCAATCAGGTCACTGGCGGCACGGTCATGGCCGCAATTTGGCAAAATTACATGAAGGCCTACTATAGAACGCATCCTAGTCCGCCTGGAGCCTTTGTAGCTCCAGTGACGCCGCTTGCAGAGGAAGTTGACCAAATTCATTTCTTGCCACAGCCGGCCAGTATCTTCGATAAAATCAACGACCTGGTGATTAATGCTGATGGCACAGTTAGAAGCCCCGACGGGCAGATGAACGCATCGGATCAAATGCCACCGCTTGCGCCACCTATTAATCAAGCTAACTTCGGCACGGCACCGGCACATCTCCCGCATGCGCGTCCCCAGGCTAAGTCGGCAAATCACCTAACGAAAAAATTCAAGGTCAAAAAGTTCTTTAATAAGCTTTTCAATCTGTTTTAACAACTGATTGCTCAAATTATAGTTTTCAGCCACACGAGCAAGCGCATCAAGGTTAACACTTAGTGCGACTGCCTTCACTCGCGTAATAGTTGCCTGGGATAAAGACAGCGGCGGTTCAATGCTAGAGTGGTGAATGAGGCAAAAAAGTCAGGTTAAACCAGAGCGCCCTTTTTCAAAAATTTCAATAGAATAATGATTCCGATTTTGACTTTCTTAAAAAAATGAGCGAAGAGCCAAATAATTTGACACCGCTAATAAGCAGAATTGCGAGCACGTTATTTGCGCTGGCACTTTTTGTCGGACTGCTGTTCCTATGGTGTCACGCACCGACACCAATAAAACGTGACATGCTTGGCTCCGCCGCTGTCGGTCTAAATCATACTGGCACTTTTCTTTCCACATTGTTTCAATCGCGACAGACAGAGACCGAAGGTGCGCCAAGCAAAAATCATCCTTCCACCAAACCGAAGCAGACCTTACCGATTCCGGAGTTTGAAATCCCTGAGCCACCTAAAATCAGCATCATGCCTGTGCCGCCATTTGCTCAACCAACTGCACCTAAGATCGTCAAAGTTATAAAACATGGAAAACCCGTCCAATTTGTGAAAATAACGGTGGCACAGATTCCTCTCTATGAGACGATAATTGATTTGAACGATCCTGAGACTTTTATCGGCATCAGCCTAGCCAACGATGCGCTAAAAGCTAATGACAAAGATCAATCACATGGAGATGAGGTTTTCGAGTCATTTGTCAAAAAAGCACATGGTAGCATCGTGATAAACGGCACGTTTTTCAGCAAAGATCTACAAAAGAGGGTCATGGGCAATATGGTGTCAGGAGGAAATTTTCTCAAATACAGTCCATGGGAAAATTTTGGCACCACTTTCGGTTTGACCGAGCACAATCTACCGGTGATGATCACCGCCCGCGTTGATGGCACACCCAATTGGGATAAACACTGGTTTTCCATCACTTGCGGTCCACGTTTACTCAAAGATGGCGAAATATGGGTTTATCCTGAAAAAGAAGGTTTTACCGATTCGCATGTTACTGGAATCGGACCGCGCTGTGCCCTTGGTTATACGCAAAAGCGAGACAAGCTAATTTTGTGCACGTTTCTAAACGGATTGTCGCTGACACAGGAAGCCCGTCTAATGAAAGAACTGGGCTGCTCGGAAGCTCTCAATCTTGACGGTGGTGCCTCACGAGCACTTGCACATAATGGCTCAATTGTAGTTCCGGCGGGACGACCGCTCACCAATGTGTTAGTAGTTTACGATGCGAAGAACAAGGCGCCGCAAAGCTTGATTACTTCATGGGAACAGTTTCAAAAAGGGACCAGACCAAGGATAGCGGACCAATAATAGATACAGAGCAGCTGGATGGATAGATAGATAGATAGCCTGCAAGTTAGCTAGATGGAGCGAGAGCTAGAGAGAGCCAGATTACTGATCATTGCTTCACAGCAATTTCCAGAAAGCCAGTCTGTTGATCACTTTCGTTTATTGACCAGGGGATACAAAATCATTTGCGTGCACCTGAATAAGCAAATCGCCTTCTCCGTAGCGTCGTTGGTGACGACAGCATCCCAGACCTGAGTGCCTTTACCGCCATGTAAAAGGGTGGCCACGCATGTGATCGAGCCATTACGAGCGGTGCCAATGAAATTACTTTTCAACTCGATGGTCGTAAATCCAGTTGCTCCGCTGGGCAAGTTAGCGACAGAACCGTATCCGCAACTTGTGTCGGCTAGCGCCACTACTGACGCGGCATGTAAATATCCATTCGGAGCGAGTAATTCGTCCCTGATTTTCAGAACGCTGGTTAACTTGCCGGCAGAAAGAGCAATGACTTTCAGACCTATCAATCCTGGCAAGTGACCTTTACTTCTTTCGTTGAGAAGCTCAATAGTTACAGTTTTTGCCGGCATGTCGTGCCTCAATACTTTGACCCAAAAATGATATCGCAAAAAACCAGTCACGGGTATTTGACCACGTGACCGGTTCCACTCCAATCGATCTCTCTATTAGCGAGTGACGGCTGCTTGATGAATTGTTTTAGTCATATATGTTTTGCTGAAAGATCTCTTTCTTGAAGCTGAATTCCATCTGTAGGAGCGGGTCACCGATCGAGGTGTGTGTCGAGCCGGCACAACGGCTGCCGTTGATACTGTTCGGCTTGAGCTAGTGTTTGAGTTGACCGCACGCGCTCCAGCCCCAACTACAGGTGGAGTATTGAGTGTTGAACGGTTGTTTGTGTTTAACGTTCCGCCTACTGCTTCAGAGCTTCCATTTGAATTGTTCTGGGTTGAAGCCTGACTGCCCTGATCAGTAGAAGACTGGGAGTTATTTTGTGTTGATGCTTGCGTCGATGTTTCGCGAGCGGCCTGGGCGTTGTTCATCGTTGACGATGATGATCCTGCCTGCAAGCTGGCCGAACTTTCCGAAAAACTCGCTGTCGCCGCCGTGGTTGCCAAAAATGCAGCCAGGGTCAGAGACTTTGCTAATTTGTAAGTGTACATATCGTTAGCTCCTTTAAATTTATTGATTTTTTAGACAGAGATTGCCGCTGCATATCTTTGTCATGAACATTTGTGCTCATTACAGTCAGTCAGTTGACTCTAGACAGTTTGACGACGCGCCTTCATGGCATCAGCCACCCCACCTGTAATCAGGCTGACTACCATCATCAGCAGCCCACCGAGAATGGCTGGACCCCAGCCCATGACAGTTAGGTATTGCGGCATAAAATCAGCCACTAATTTCAGTGCGAACGCCGGTAGCAACCAGAAACCAAGCAGCCAAACAGGTATTAATACCAACAGCGCTAGTCCAAAAGTCATCACCGTGAGGTAGGCGCTAAGTGCCATAGCCGCTACTTCTACGCCCCATAGCATTAGGCTAAACAGAATAGCCAAACACACAGCAGCGACGAAGTTGCCATGAAAATCTATTCCCCCGAGCATCGGCAGAAGATACACAAAAGCCAATGCCTTCAACACTAATCTAACCAGAAACTCCATCACTCTATCCTCCGTTCTCTACAGCCGCTTCCGACGTAAGCGGTTGGATAAAAGTGCCGGACTATTGAGTTGCCAACATAAAGGATGCTTGCTAAACAAGAAGCAAAGTTAGCCTGATTTGTACATAATAAATGGTGGTATTAGTAAACTGTGTACCGCTGACACTAACCTCTGCGGCTGCCATGCACTGGCAAAGAGGTACGGGGGAACATTGGCCGAAGACAAGGTTGACTCAGAAGCAGCCCAAAATGGTGGAGAGGAAGCTGCAGATGACGCGCCGAAGAGAACCTTCGGCATTTTAGCCGCACGATTTTTACAAAAAGGGAAAAGCTCGCCGGGCTCAATCACCGGAGAGTTTCAAGCGTTAGCGGCACCTGAGCAAAAAGCCACCGAGATTCCCGAACCAAAAAATCGTGTTCCTGTCGAATACGATGATGATGATGAGATTGGGGAAAGCAGCGCTTACGGAATGGAAGTTCCGTTAACCGAATCACTCTATGCTGATATTGGCTTAGATGACATGGTGACCTTTAGCGATGCAGATTTAGGTACATCACCTTTGTCTGATTACGCAGAACAAATAAAGGATGATCCTGTTTTTGATCTTTCGGCCAGTGAGCCCGTCGAAGGCACGCCAGACATCGTCTACGAAATCGATAGCGGTGAGACGCCTGGAATTACCATTGGGACGGGCATCTCCGGGTTAGAAAGCGCTGAGGCACCGTCTTCAGATGATGAACCAGAACACCAAGAAGAGCAAATTCAAGTCAAGCAACAGCCCTTCGACACAAAAGAAGCTGAGGCGGAAGAGTATCAACATGCCCCAGAAGTAGTTGAAGCAACCAACGCGACACCGACTGCAACTGAATTTAGCTACGAACCCGAAACAGTGGAAGCTCAAGAAGACAATTCATCATTGGATTCTTTGGAGATTGTTGAGGACACAGAACCGCTCGAAATTGACCTGTCCATGAGTGGAACAGAAACACCAGCATACGATCTTTCCACACTGGATTCCATCGGGGTCAAGGATGCTGCAAGCACTGATGTTCCCGACAAAACCACTCTAGATCAAATTGCTGCGGAAAAAGAAATCAACGACAAAATTTTTGTTTCAAATGAGGCCCAGTCAACACCTGAACGAAAAGGTTTATTAGGGAAGTTTGCTTTTAAGAAAGACAGCACCGTTCGACCTTCAATCGGTCAGTTCGTGAAAAAAGTTCCAGTTGCTGAGTCTAAGTCGTTTGATGCCACCGAGTTGGATCAAATTGGTGTG
Organism: Candidatus Melainabacteria bacterium; assembly: GCA_003151275.1. The sequence goes on along the minus strand of PLXC01000021.1, from coordinate 199,092 downwards.
GATAAAGTGGCTGCCAGCGCTGAAACTAGCCAGACCGCACCAGATGTGTTCGATCCAATTGGCAGCGTATTAGATCAGTTTGCTGACGAGCCTGATTCAAGCGACTCGTACTCCGAACAAAGTGCAGAGGATCAAAGTGGCGCGACTAAACCGTTCGACCCAAGTGAATTAGATCAAATCGGCACCGCCAAACCTTACGATCCGGGTGCACTAGATCAAATCGGCACCACCAAACCTTACGACGCTAGTACTTTAGATCAAATAGGCAGTGCGTCTCCGCCTCCAGCTGAGACAGAAGAAAAATCCACTAAAGGCGGATTGCTTGGTGGCAAATTCGGACAAAAAGCCAAAATCTTCAGCGCTGAAAAACCAAAATTGGGCTCCTTGATGCCACCATCAAACGAACCAGGTTTTGACCAGAAGGAAACCGGACGTTTCATGGTTAGTGCGACCAACGAAGCAGTCAATGTTGGAGAAGGGCTAACTCAACAACCAGAAGAAAGTTTGTCAACTCAACAGGATGCGGGTTTGTCTGGACAGGATGAGGGTTTGTCTGGCAGTTTCTTTAACGAAACAAAAGAAGAATTTGTAGAAGAAGAATCGATACCAGTCATTCCTGGTGATGAAGTTGGCAGATTGATCACAGATGCAGATAATGCTTTCAGAATGAAGCAATACAAGGCGGCAGAGCCCATCTTTGCCAGTGTTTTGGAAAAGCTAGACAAGGCGGGTGACGATAACGATCCACTGCTTGTCTATTGCCTGGATAAAATGGGTGACAACTTATTCGAGCTGAAGAAGTATAAGGAGACATTGCAACTTTACAGACGTGTGTTGATTCTCCACGAAAAAGTTTCATCACCTGATCGAGACATGATCTCCACACTTTATAAAATCGCGAAAACGTCAGAAGCACTCAATCTGACTGGCGAAGCAGATTCTATGTACAAGCGTGCTTTTAGGCTGGGGCAGCAATCTTTAGTGCCCGGCGATCCCCTTTTAGCGAAGGTGCTTGAAGGCTACGGCACCATGCTAATGCGCAGTGAAGGCGCCGAGCCACCGTCAGCCGAAAAACCTAAATCCGATGAGGCTTCCGGGCGACATTCGGCACTGTCTGCAGACGAAATTAAGATCTTGAATGAACTTAACGTCAAGGCCGAAGCTGAAGCCAGAGCTGCAGCTGAATCCGGTACGCCGATCATTCTCTCTGGCAACTCACTTGAAGATACATCTACAAGAGAAAGCAAGGCATCGAGAGCGCCTTTGCGTGAATCTGACGGGCGAGCGGAAAAGTTACGCGCATCGGGAACTGGTCAAGGTGGAAGTGTAGGCGCCGTATCTGTTTGGCTTCGATTGGGTGGGTTCCTCGTTTTAGTCATCGGTCTAATCGTCCTGGTACTTAATTTACGAACTGACTATTCAAAACCCTTTGCCGACACGCAAGGTCAATATGATGGCAAGGTCTATAAGAGCCTTGACGGCATTTCAACCCTCACCTTTGTCAATGAAAAAGCGGCGTCAAAGGACAGCTTTGGCAAACATATTAAGTATGATTATAAAATTTGGAATGGCACTCCGGCTGACGACTTGGAAGTTCTCTCCGCTAAAGTCGACGGTAGTAATTTCGTTTATGAAGTGCCGCAAGGAATTAAGGACGCGGACGGATTTGTCTACTTTGATCTGCATGCTCCTGAAAATATGATCAGCGCGAAAATGAGTGACCTCGGCAGAAAAGCGCAGGCATATTACAAAGCCAAAGGAAAATATCCCGATGGCAAAGAGCTCGAAAAATTAGTCAAATCATTGCCCTACAAAAATCCTTTCGGCGGCGACCCAGATTCAATCACCGCGCGTGGTATCACATGGCCAATACATTTAGATGGCAAACAAATCTTTATCAAATCGGAGTTTGATATCGGCTTAGAAGACGGCGATGGCTGGGCAGGAGAAGCTGGCGGCAAAGCTGGTCAAATCTCAGCGGCATCGTCAAACCAGAAACAACCGGATGCTAGCGTTTTTTATGTTCATGGACGTGATCGCCACGGCTCATTCTTGCGCAGGGCAGATGGGAAAGTGCTCTTGCTAATCTACAAAAATGGCATCGACATGACCCCGTCAGCTGCTGATTTAAAAAATGAGAAGTCCTCCGAAAAGCCATTGCCGCTGCGGGTTACAAAAGTTACCAATCCGGTAAGCACAATGACAGTATTGGCTACTTATCTTCCAATAGTCGCCTGCCTTATAGCCTCCCTCCTGTTCCTGATTTTATTCATCCAGCGAAAGGATAAAGCCTCCCAGGGATACTCAATTGAGCCATTTGGTTTGATTTGGGCACCTTTGATGGTCATCCTCACTGGTTGCACGAAACTTGCCACTGCCCCCTACAGCTCATATTTCCAAATCGCCTCGATTGTTGTATTTGTAGGTGGACTCGCGTGGCTGGGTTTTCAAGCTCAGAAGTCCAAACCGAAGACAAAGAAAAAACCACCTGTTGAAGCATCAACTATGTAAGGCTGCTGGACATCAACTGGACATCTTTAAGATATACTGTCCGTGCCCTTCGACCGTTGACGGTTGGACCGCAAAGCCAAGCCAGGAAGGCTTTCAGGTTTTAATAACAATACCCCAAGCTGAACATTGCGGTATGTTTCAATCGGAATATAGGTTGGAACTTAGCTTAATTTGGTCCGTCAACGGCTGCTCGGCGAGGGAAACTTTCGATATCTATCTGAGATCGATTAAACGTCGAGTTTCAACACTACAGTCTTTGTTTGGAGGATTTATTGATGCTACACAGAAATCACAGAACGCCTGCGGCGGTGGCGGCGATGCTTGCATGCTTCGCGATAGCCGGACCAGGGCAGGCGGATACCACGACTACTCAGACAACCACGACTGAAGTGACGACGTTGGGGGCACCAGGGCTGACAACTCCTGGTACAGTAATCTCCACCACGCCAGATGCCGTCACCACGACCACAACCACAGTTGCGCCAGTTGCCATTGCCGGCAGTACCAGTGGAACCGTCTATTTTCGAACTGCTCAACCAGAGGTTCTAGTTCTAACTATCGAAACCCGTCGCAAAGACTTGGACAAACTGATTGATGCGGCGCGAGCTAAAGGAAATATTTCAGCTAAAGAAGCTGATGCTATGAAGTCTGAGCTTCGCCGCATAGCTAAAGAAACCGGAACCAACAAAATCACTTACGAACGGGCAGTGGCATACGCTCGTGACCTCGACTTAATTGGAACTAAAGTTGGCACTGTCGTCGTCACTGGAGTTCCTGTGTACCAGCCAATCATCGTTGGCTCGCACTTTACCGTCGTGAACGGACAAATCTTCGTTTTGGATGATCTTTCTGTTAGACGTTCTGACCTGGAAGCAAGAATCATCAAAGACTATCTTGAAGGGCGGCTCAGTGAAGACAGAGCAGCTAAGTTAAGGGCAGATCTTTATGCTATCGGAGCCACACAGGCCATCTACAGTGCAACTGGCGAACTCGATCCAGTATCGAGCAGAAAGTTCTATAAAGAAATGGACAAAGTTGCCTCTGAACTCGAAAGATACGCAGGAAAAGATAACAACTAAAATTTGTTGCCGAAATTTGCGCAGTCTCAACTCATGTTGGGACTGCGTTTTTCTTGCGATTACCAGATAGGGTTTCGTGCAACAATATCGACTGATAATATTGGTTGTTATGGTGATCGATGACACATGCGACTTTTAGTGAAGCGGAGATTCTAGGTCAGCTAGATGACTGCGCCTTGAAATTCGAATTCCCGATGCTGGATAACGGATATGTCTACCCTGCCGATGTCAGGCTTCACGCATACGCCGATCAAACCCGATGGGTCTTGATTATAGAACATCTCGGCTATCATTTACGTGCAGGCGATCATGATGGTATTACTAACTGTCTCCACTATTTTGGTAACTGTCTAAAATGCAAACCAGCAACGGCAAACGTCAACTTCCTAATCATGACTGCAAACGGACCGGAAGAAGACACCTTCCAGGAAGAAATAAATTGGTATCTACGCCATCCTACAGGCACGATTTATCTGCGCAAAGAGCTTGTATCATTTGATTGCACACCAGATAGCTTGACAGCAAAAGGGATCGCTGTAGTTGAAGAACAGCCCACAGGCACTGAACTCTTGCGCAGTCTATTGCCGACATACAAAGACTTGCTTCTTGCTGATGAAAAAGAACTTCGTCTGCAAATTCCACAAGACATTCCTCTTTTGCTTCGCTTGGAAGAGTGGTATCACCCAGATCTCGCCGGTGATGAACTACCGAGTGCCAACGAGACGTTCCAACAGTTAGCTATGGTTTTATGTGCAGGTGATTCTTCTATCTACTCACCTGCACAATCGCCCAATACCCATTGGTCAAACTGGCCAGACGGGGGCACCATGTGAAGTTCGATCGCCTACTTTAGTCCATTTTAAATCAGGAATTATTTTCCATGTCGAACAACAATAACAATAACAATAACCAGCACCACAACATCACGCTCGTCGCTAACGAACTGAGTTTGAGCCATAAGCAAGTGCAAGCAACTGCCGACTTACTTAACGAAGGCGGCACTGTTCCATTCATTGCTCGCTATCGCAAGGAGGCAACTGGTTCTCTAGATGAGGTTGCAGTCCTAGCCATTCGTGACCGGTTGATCCAACTGGACGAATTGGACAAACGACGCGAAACGATTTTGAAGTCACTTGACGAACGCTCACTTCTAACTGATGAATTTAAAAGTAAGGTGATCACAGCCAAAACTATGGTCGAACTAGAAGACCTCTATCTTCCGTTCCGACCAAAGCGACGCACCAAAGCAATGGTAGCTAAAGAAAAGGGACTTGAGCCGCTTGCCGCACAAATATTCGAGTGCTTATTGGACAATCCAAACAAAGGCGCAGAGCCCTTTGTCAACGCGGAAAAAGGAGTCGCATCAATTGACGATGCTTTAAACGGTGCTCGTGACATCATCGCCGAGTGGATAAATGAAAATCAACAAGTAAGAACCCAAGCGCGTCACTTTTGGACAAAGAAAAGTAACATCAACTCAAAAGTAGTAGTGGGCAAAGAAGCCGATGCGATCAAATTCAAAGACTACTATGACTGGTCCGAACCAATCGATGCGGCTCCATCTCACCGCGTTCTGGCCTTGCTCAGGGGCGAGAAGGAGGGACTGCTTCGTGTTGAAGTTGGTCCACTCTCTGACGAATTGATAAAGCAACTTGAAAATTTCTTGATCAAAAAACGTAACCCCTGCGCCGAGCAAATAAAGCTAGCCCTCGCAGATAGTTATAAACGATTGCTGGCACCATCTATGGAGACAGAAATCCGCCAATTTTTCAAAGCAAGAGCAGATGCAGAAGCGATCAAAGTGTTCTCGGACAATATCAGACAATTGCTCATGGCGCCCCCTTTAGGACAAGTACCCATGCTCGCACTGGACCCTGGCTTTCGCACCGGCTGCAAGTTGGTGGTCTTAGATCCTCAAGGCAAATTGCTACACCATGATGTGATCTATCTGCACGAAGCAGAGGCAGCCAAGGAGATTTCGCTGTCATCGGCTGGAAAAAAAGTTATTGATTTGTCTCGCAAACATGATGTGGGAGCGGTAGCGATCGGCAATGGTACAGGCGGCAGAGAAAGCGAAACTTTTGTCAAAAAGTTGGCTCTGAAAAAGCTTGATGGGACGAAAATTCCCGTAGTCATGGTAAACGAAAGTGGCGCATCGATCTACTCAGCCTCCGAGGTCGCGCGGGAGGAATTTCCGAATCTTGATTTGACTGTTCGCGGTGCCGTGTCGATTGGACGTCGGCTAATGGACCCGCTGGCGGAGCTGGTAAAAATTGAACCGAAGTCAATCGGGGTCGGTCAGTATCAGCACGACGTTGACCAATCTGCTCTCAAGCAAAGTCTCGACGATGCCGTGACGAGTTGCGTAAATAGCGTCGGTGTAGAACTCAACACTGCCAGCAAACAGCTCCTCACCTATGTGTCCGGGCTTGGACCGCAACTGGCTGGAAATATCGTAAAGTATCGAGAAGAAAATGGTGCCTTCAAATCTCGCGCTGAGCTGAAGAAGGTGCCCAGGCTGGGTGCCAAAGCCTTTGAACAAGCAGCAGGTTTTTTGCGCATCCACGATGGGCGTAATCTACTCGACTCAAGCGCGGTACATCCTGAAAGCTACGGTGTCGTCGATTCGATGGCAGTGGATTTGGGTTGTAAAATCAGCGAACTGATTCAAAAAGACGAATTCAGAAAACGCATCGATATCAACAAGTATGTCAGTGAAAAAATTGGTCTGCCAACATTGAAGGATATCGTCGACGAATTAGCCAAACCGGGCAGGGACCCACGCGCTCGTTTTGAGCAAGTTGAGTTTGCAGAAGGCATTAACACGATTCAAGACCTCAGACCAAATATGACTCTAGATGGTGTGGTCACTAATGTCACCGCATTTGGTGCTTTTGTGGACATAGGAGTGCATCAAGACGGTCTTGTGCACATAAGCGAACTGTCCGATCGTTTCGTTAAAGTGCCCGCAGACGTGGTTAAGGTGCAGCAGAAAGTGAAAGTGCGAGTGGTTAGTGTGGACGCTGACAGGAAGCGGATCTCCCTCAGTATGAAGAATATGGGCTAAAGTAAGCTTCGGCTTTGAAGAGGTGGTTGGCATGAACGCTTGGGCTGTTGGATTTCTTGTTGTCGTGGGCGGCACCCTGGGCTCGGTGCTAGGCATGCTCTGGGTGCGAAAGACCATTCACCTGTCTACACTGGAGTCTCATCACGAAGTAGCCGGCTATCTATTGTCTGTGATCGGCACTCTTTATGCCATTCTTTTGGGACTGATCGTGGTCGACGTGCAAAGCAAATACCAACAAGCTCAACTCATGGCCGAAACTGAAGCCAACGCAGTTGCTGACCTCTTTTTACTTAGTCAGATTTTACCTAAAGAACCGAGATTCAAGTTAAGTCAAAGCATTGGATCATACGTCAACATTGTCGTGGAAAAAGAATGGGGCTCAGAAGTTTCCTCCACCAGTTTTACTGACGGTAGCGTCGTCCCACTCCGCCACATTTGGCAGGCCATTGGAACCTACGAACCGATCAGCAACAGAGAACAAGCTTGTTACAGTTCGATGCTCTCTACTCTCGGTCAACTCGCTGATGCTCGCCGATTTCGAGTTGTAACCACTCGTGGTGGAATTTCGCCGGTACTTTGGGGAGTCCTGATCGCGGGCGGAATTAGCACAGTGGTGTTTACCTACTTTTTCGGTGTTAAAAACGTTTTTGCGCACGTGGCGATGACAGCATTGGTAGCACTTTGTCTATCACTGAATGTGATGCTTGTTGTACTTTTCAGCAATCCATACAAGGGCGATTTAAAAATTCGACCGGACGGATTTCGCTATGATCAAAAAATGATCGAAACGATCATAAGAGAAAATCCCTATCCACAGCCAGCAGCCCCGCAGCCAGCAGCCCCTACTTCAAAGTAGTTCTTTCGGCTTGCCTTGGCGTTCTGCCACTTCGTGAAGCATTGGCGTAAAGAGGAAAAAAATTTGTTGGGCGACCAGTGTCACGTCAACACTCAACTTGGTTGCCAGGGTCTTATCTGACGCCATGGCCGCGTAGACGCCGCCGAATCCTCCACCGAGGATCAGGACGCGGATCTTTTTTCTGCGGTAGCGGTAGTTGTCATCAAAGAGTTTGTCCACCCAAGGCAGTCCCGCAATTCTTAGAATAGCGGCAAGAAGCAGGCATTTTTAAAAATGAACCGTTGACGGTTTATTTCTAAAACAACGTTGAAGGTAGATCCTGAGACAGGTCAGTATCAGTTTGGCGCAGGCGCACTAACGGATGTCTACTGACATGCCTGTTCGCTTCGGGCACGGGCGGGTTTACCGCCAGCAAGGTGCCGCTCGTAAAGAGTCTGCAATACCAACCTAGTAATGTCATTAATTTTTCCAGTTAATAAAGCTAGATCTGCTATCTTGAGGGATTCTAACCCGAGTTTAGAGCCGTCGCGGTGCTTCAATTCACTGCTTCGTCGAAGGTTAGGCGGGTGTTAGTTCATGCGTGAGCCTGAACTGGGCGTCCCACAATTCCATTGGATGTAGCAGGAGAGCTAAGGATGAGTACCGTCAAAGCATTGGTCAACCCCTTGAAAGATTTGCAAAAGTTCGGTCAATCAGTTTGGCTGGACTATATTCGTCGCAGTCTCTTAACAAGCGGCGAACTTAAGCGTTTGATCGAAGAAGATGGACTACAGGGCCTCACCTCGAACCCTTCAATTTTTGAAAAAGCAATCAGCGGTAGCACCGACTACAACGAGTTCATCGCTTCCATTCGTGATTCAAATCTAGATGCTGCAGGCATTTACGAGAAGTTGGCTATTCGTGACATTCAGGAAGCTGCAGACATCCTACTTCCTGTCTACACAGAAACCAATAAACGTGACGGTTATGTCAGCTTGGAAGTTTCACCGCTGCTCGCCAACGACACGCGAGCAACCCTTGTGGAAGCCAAAAAACTTTGGAAAGAAGTGGGCAGACCGAACGTGATGATCAAAGTTCCGGGCACAGAAGCCGGGATTCCGGCGATTCGCGAGTTGATTTCAGATGGCATCAACATCAACGTCACACTGCTTTTCTCCGAACAAACATATGAGCGTGTGGCAGACGCTTACATCGCCGGACTGGAGTCACTAGCCTCTAAAGGTGGTGACATCAGCAACGTCGCTAGTGTTGCAAGCTTCTTCATTAGCCGCATTGACACAGATATAGACACCATCGTCAGTGCTCGACTGGCGCAAACAAAAGATGACACTCAAAAACAACTGCTCAATAGCGTTCTTGGAAAAGTAGCGATCGCAAACGCCAAGCTTACGTATGAAAGATACACGCAGATTTTTTCTGGCAGCCGCTGGGAAAAATTGAAGGGCAAAGGCGCCCAGTCTCAGCGTGTCTTGTGGGCAAGCACTTCAACTAAAAATCCTCAATATCCAGATACCATGTATGTGGATGAGTTGATCGGACCCGATACCGTCAATACGATTCCACCGACGACATTTGACGCGTTCCGTGAACACGGCAAGCCTGAACAGACCCTTACAGAGAATTTGGAAGATGCTCGCCAGGTCATGGACAATCTTGAGAAACTGAACATTTCAATGAAAGATGTGACTGATAGTTTGGTTGTTCAAGGTGTCAGATTATTTGTCGATGCTTTTCACAAATTGACAGACACCGTAGCCAAACAACGAAGCGAACTGAAAGCTGCAAAAGACCAATTTAGTTACCGTCTCCCAGAAGAGCAGACACGTGCTCTGCACGTGTCATTGAAGGAGTGGAAAGAAGGGGATAAGGTCAAAAAGCTCTGGGCTAGAGATGCTTCTTTATGGACGAACGAAGACGAAAGCATCTGGCTAGATTGGCTCACAGTGGCAGATGACCAGCAACCGCAAATAGATGCCGCCAAGGCATTCGCCGCCGAAATAAAATCTGCAGGATTCACCCACGCCGTTCTTTTGGGAATGGGTGGATCGAGTCTCTGTCCAGAAGTTATGAGTAAGACGTTTGGTCACGTTGCCGGTTTTCCTGACTTGAAAATTTTGGACTCGACCGACCCCGCTCAAATCGCTACATTGGAAAAATCAATTGACATTGCTAAGACACTGTTCATCGTCTCTAGCAAATCCGGCAGCACACTTGAGCCTAATATCTACAAACAATACTTCTTTAAGAAAGTGTCGGACCTGGTTGGAAAAGACAAGGCTGGTAAACAGTTCATTGCCATTACCGACCCTTCTTCGAAACTACAAACCGTGGCAGAGAAAGACAAATTCAGAAAAATCTTTTACGGTTTGGCTGGAATCGGCGGACGCTACTCGGCGCTTTCGAATTTTGGAATGGTACCATCTGCGGTACTTGGTATCGATCTAGAGAAATTCATTGATAAAACCGGCGAGATGGTACACGCCTGTTCAGCCACAGTCCCAGTCGAAGAAAACCCTGGTGTGGTGCTCGGAACAATGATTGGTCTGATGGCTAAAGCTGGACGAGACAAACTGACTCTAATTGCCTCACCTGGCATCAATGATATTGGTGCATGGTTGGAACAGCTCCTGGCTGAGTCAACCGGCAAACTAGGCAAAGGCATTATTCCAGTTGATCGGGAGCCAATCGGTTTACCGACAGTTTATGGAAAGGATAGATTCTTCGCCTATCTTCGTCTCGACAATGCGCCGGATGCAGAACAGGATCGTGCGGTCGAAGCATTGGAAAAAGCAGGTCAAGCCGTCGTGAGAATCAATGTGCCAGACATTTACTGCCTGGGACAAGAATTTTTCCGCTGGGAAATAGCCACTGCCGTGGCTGGTTCGATCCTGGGCATCAACGCCTTCAATCAACCTGACGTCGAAGCAAGCAAAATCGCGACAAAAGAATTGACTGAGGCGTACGAAAAAACCGGTTCTCTTCCTGAAGAAAAAGCCTTCTTCGAAGCTGACGGTGTGCAGTTGTTCGCTGACGACAAGAATGTCAGCGAGTTAAACGCTGCTCTTGGCACCAATGCCAAGTCTCTTGCCGGCTACCTCAAAGCGCACACATCTCGTGTAAAAGCTGGTGATTATTTCGTCATTCTGGCCTACATCGAGATGAATGATAAGCATGAGCAAGCGTTGCAAACGGTGCGAGTCGCAGTTCGTGATTTCAAGAAGGCAGCAACATGTTTAGGCTTTGGCCCTCGCTTCCAACACTCAACTGGTCAAGCTTACAAAGGCGGACCAAACTCAGGCGTCTTTCTTCAAGTAACTTGTGATCATAAAAATGATCTAGCGGTGCCTGATCAGAAATATACTTTCGGCGTCGTTGAGGCCGCTCAAGCCAGAGGCGATCTACAAGTGTTAGTTGAAAGAGGCAGACGGCTTTTGCGAGTGCATCTGACCGAAGTCGAGCAAGGACTGACCACGCTCGAAGCAGCTGCTAAACAATCACAACAAAAATAAATAGAGATTCACTCCTTCTCTTCTTGAGCAAAAGCTTGGCGGTCGCTAAGAACACTGATTCGGCATTGGCGCTAGACTTCCGCGAGGCAAATCGACTGTGGCAAAAGTAGTTGATCCGATAATCTTGGCTGGCGACGTTGGTGGCACCAAAGCTAACTTGGCCTTCTACACGTTACATAATGGGAAATTGGAACTAATGGTTCAAAAGCAATTTCCCAGCCATGATTATGCGAACTTGCATGATTTGATCGCCGAGTTTATTGAAGAATCGCGGCTGCAAGCTGACCACGTTTGCATGGCAGTTGCTGGTCCAGTCGTAAATGGTACGTGTCACGCCACCAATTTGCCCTGGATTATTGATGCTGCAATACTGGCTCAGAGACTGGGCTTTAGGCAGATTGAGTTAATGAATGATTTGGAGGCCAATGCTCACGGAATCTATGAGCTTTCGGAAGATGACTTTGTCACCATCAATCAAGGTGATAAGAAAATCCACGGCAACGTCGGAGTGATCTCGGCAGGCACTGGGTTGGGAGAGGCCGGTATCATCTTTGAAGATCGAAAAATGAGACCCTTCGCTTCAGAAGGCGGACATTGCGATTTTGCACCAAGCAATCAAATTCAACTCGAGCTACTTCAATATCTGCGCAAAAGATTGGATCATGTCAGCTACGAACGTGTACTGTCAGGTCAAGGACTCCAGCACATCTACGAATTTTTAAGAGACGAAAATAAATTTCCTGAACCTGCATGGTTAGCGGAGTCTCTTAAAACAAACGATCCACCTGCTGTAATTTCTGAAAGCGGCTTAGAAAATCAGACTGAGATTTGCTCTGAAGCGCTAAACATTTTCACGGATATTTACGGTGCTGAAGCTGGCAACCTAGCACTGAAATTAATGGCTACGGGCGGCATCTACATTGGTGGAGGGATCGCGCCGAAGATGATCAAAAAACTTTCGGAGGCGCGATTCCTCGAGTCATTCATAGATAAAGGACGACTACGATCTGTCCTTTTGAGCATACAGATTAAAGTGATCATGAATGATAAGACGGCTTTATTAGGCGCAGCCAGATGCGCGCTCATGCATGCAGGCATTCTTCATCACATCGGCGCTGCTTAACTACGGTCTCAGATGCTGCGGAACGTTGGGGAAATTTTCCACAACTTTGTTGAAGATGTAGCCATATTGAATTGAGTCAGAAGTCATCTCATTGGGCAGAAATGAGGCGTCGAGTTTGGCGTTTTCATATGTGGCAGGCAGCTCCAGCGGCAGTTCAGCCGATGGCAAAAATTGTTGCTTCTCGACTAAGAATGACCCAACGTAGGTTCCTGCATGAATAAAGCTGACCGATATGGTGCCACTACCATCGGTTGATAAAGTCAGACATCCGGTTTGTCCACGTTTGCGGAATTGATCAAGCAATTCAATCGCGTTGGACGGTGTATTTGAATCACCTAACCCCTCAATAGGGCAGCCTAAAAACAAGGCAGACATAGAAAGAATTATTTCTTCCGGCAACGAATATAATTGAATTTCTGTGCCAGCTTTTTGCAGATCGCCAATCATCAAATAAAGCGCAGTCTCTGTGGTGTAGGGCTCCGGCTTAGGACTCTTAGTACCGTAGATGCAACCAACCACTCTTCCTTCATAGAGCAACGCAGCCGCACGCGATAGACGCTCTTCTGATTGCGCTTTCAGACACCCAGTAAATTTAGTATCTTCAATATGGGACATGAGCTCATTAAGTGTTCTGTCATTGCTTGTCATCGTCTGTATATTTCCGTCAAGCGATGGCATAACGATGTCGATCGCTCTGCGCAGTTTCATGTTCGTCGGGTAAGAATCTGCCCACACTGCAAAGGCGTTAATAGAATCGCTACTGGTGCTTAGCTGCACCCGTTCTGTCGTACCGATCATGTAAGCGAATGTAAGCAGCGCGCGGTCGCCGTTCATACATACAAAAGTGGCAGGCACTTGCCGCCCAATATCGAGAGGGTCCTGACTGGGCAGAAAGCCTTTGATACCGGTCGGAAGAATCGAAACTAAGTATCCACCGGCTTCCGGTGCCTCAACGCGACACAGAACGCTTTGTCCGGGACGATAGCTTTTCAAATCGCCAGAAGTCATGATTTGAGGATTTTAGCATCTTAGCTACGTTTCAAACTAGTCTGCGCGGCTTTTCAAAACATCGATAGTCTCGCTACGCTCTGCCACAATGGGCCACTGAGTTTGCACCACTTTTTGAACCGATTTAATCTATGTGCGACGTAGCGATGTCCCTTCCTGTGTCGGACTTATCGGACTTAGCAACGTCGCGCTGACTTGGCGGTCCGTCAAGTTGTCGAAAATTTCGCCCGACGCTGTTTTTCGACCGTCAAAGCGGTCTGCGTAAAACGATGCAACTCCGTGGAAAATCTTTTCTATCTTGCTAACTGGTGATGACAACGCAGGACTTGCAAAAATGTTCAAAACAATAAAGCACGTGCATATATATAGCGAATGGAATATGCCATTGTCCTTAGGTCTCACTTGGTTCAACCGTCTAGGCGTCTCAGCACTAGGGATAGCTCATAAATAGATTGGCTGACAGGACAGGCGCCTGATTGCAAAAGTTGCCGCCGGCTGGCACCGGCTTCAAATGGACTGATCCGAGCATAGTCTGTGCATCTTGAAGGGGTCTGAACGGCAAGCGCTCGACTCCACAAACGGCACGGCTCGGCTAAGCGGTACGACTCCGCTGAGCGATACCACTGATGTTCAACAGAGCTGCTATTCTTTTAGAGAGATCCGTTGCCTGGCATCATCACCAATTGGGATGGTATCGTACCAAAGGTGGACTCCAAGCGTTGCAAATTTCAAGCGGGAGATTGGTCATGGGAAAAGAACAAGACGCAAAAAAAGAAACGAAGAAGAAACCCACAAAAACAAAGGCTGAGAAAAAAGTGGCGAAAGCTGAAAAGAAGGCCAGAAATAAGTGACACTGAACCAATGCCGGTTGCCAAAGCGCAACCGGTTTTTTTCTGACCAACGCGCCCTCCAAATGACTTAATCAGATCGTGTCTATTTTAACTGATTCTCACTAACGTGCTTACTTAGCTTGTAAGCAGCGTCCGTTATCGACAACAGCAGCGACCTGCTTGATCAGGTGCTGAATTGCTCTCACATCGACTGAATTGCCAACTAGTTTCCACTGTGTTGGTAAGTCCATCCCCGCTGGAAACACAAAGTCATTTTGAAAACCGAGCAATCCTAAAATCTCGTTTGGCGAAATTCTCCTTAGCCGATGATCTCGCATGCGCAAAATGGTGCCACTAGCTTTCATACATCGAGCGTATTCTTTTGTGAAACAGATCAGAGTTTTATGTAAAACATCTTCGTTCACAATGTCGAATCCATCGCCATACTTGCTGACTGTTTGATCATCCAAAATGAGCTCAGCAAAAGCCTCTTGCAAAAATGATGAGAGCGGAATGAGCGGAATTGGATCAGGATCGATCAACAATAAAGGCTCAGTCGAAGCAATGAGAAAAAAACGGCGTCTACTCATCGGAACACCGAATTGTGTCGAGCACATTGACACTTCGTTTATATGATAGTGGCATTCAATCAGTGTCTTCCGCAGAAGGGCATGCACCCGAGACTGTTGAAAAGCCGCAACATTTTCAATCAAAATCGCCTGCGGCAACTTTTGGGGTATCTTCTCAATCAGATTCAGGAATGATTTTGCTCGGGTATCAAGGTTGTCTAACTGTTTGCCGCGAACGCTGAAAGGAGTGCACGGTGGGCTCATCCACCAAAGGTCAGCGCTGTCAATTTCTTGTTCTGAAATCGAATCGAGATTTTTCGACCTTGGTTGCAAACGATAATTAAGGGCGAACGTTTCATTCGCTGCTTCACTTTGATCAAAAGCGGCGATAACTGCGACTGAGGAATTTCTAACTGCTTGCGAGAAGGCGCCTATTCCTGAATAAAATTCGATTGCGCGGATCATTGCCTTCAGTTCGCCTAGGTGGATAGAATCGCCTGAGCGCGCTGACGCAAGTCCTCAGACTCAATTGTTCGACCCTGTGCGCTATACAATTCTGCTAAATCTTTCAACGCGGCACCGACCGTTTTATGATCCGGACCATAATTCTTTTCATAGATCTGCACTGCCAAGTTTGTCAGCGTTGCAGCTTTATCATACTTCTTGCGTTCTTCGTAGAACTTTGCCATTGACAATAATGTCGTTGCCACTTCCGGATGCTCTGTACCAAGCACGGTCGAAAAAAGTTCAAGGGCACGCCGATAGAGCATTGCAGCTTCACCATCGCGGCTCATTTTGTAATACAGAACAGCAAGGTTATGTAAATTCGTCGCAATTTCGGAATGATCCGGATCAGGATTTTTCTCGTAAATCTCGAGCGACCTCTTGTAGAGTGGCTCAGCTTCAGCATATTTGCCTTGATATGAGTAGTTGTTTGCTAGACTTCGAAGTGTCTCAGCCACCTCCTCGTGGTCCGGTCCTAGCAATTGTTCCTTAACTTCAAGTGTCTTCAAATAGAATTGGTCGGCTTCGTTGAAACGTCCTTGCTTGCGATAAATTCTTGCCAGCGTCTTGAGACTGCTCGCAACTTCTCTGCTCAAAAGTCCCGACGTTGATTCTTTGATGGAGAGAGAGCGAAGCAACAAAGGTTCGCACTCGGCAAAATTTCCGACGGATGCGTAAAAGTTAGCCAACTCTTGCAGGCTATCAGCCACATCACTGTGCTCGGATCCCAACATAACTTCTTTGGTTTGCAAGGCACGCCGATACAGCTGCTCGCACTCGTGCATCTTCCCCTGAAAACCCTGATTCTTAGCCAACGCTGTCAGGCACTCGGCAACTTCTAAACTTTGGTCACCGAGATTTCTCGCTCGCAGCTCTAGGGAATGGGTGATGTGAGGCTCAGCCTGCTGGTATTGACCCACAGCATTATAGAGAAGCGCCAGGTCCAAATTGGTTGTCGCAGCCTGGAGCTCGTTGGCGCTATACTTCGCGCCTTCAAGCGCCTCCAACCAGATTTGCTCACAATCTTCGTAACGCTGCTCTTCAAAGGCCAGTTGACCCGCTTTACGCAGTTCTTCCCAGTCTAATTTGACGTTCTGCATGTTCGATCCCGCTAAGCCTGCCAAGTAATATCTACCCAACCCACTACTTTAATCCAAAATCCAACAACTTTGGCCCGCCATTAAGCGGAGTAACGCAGAACCTGTGGGCCGTGAGGGTAGATAATTGCTTAGAAATTCGACTGACTGAAGGTTGAAATGCGGATAAAGAACGAGCCAAACAGGGATTGGGCGTGCGTTATGAGCGGATATAAGCAAAGGAGCCAAGGCTAGTCAAGGCAATTGAGCGTTCAAAACAAATTTCGTGAACAGGAAATCACGAGGAACAGCACTTCATAGACCTTGCCGTTCTCTTGGTTAGCCTAATCGGTCAACGTATTCACCCAGTTTCGTATCCACGCGAATCTTGTCACCGGGCTTTACTTGCGCCGATACGAGCATGGTGGCACCTGTCTCGAGCTCGGCAGACAACTTGCCATCGCAATTAGTATCACTCTCCTGCGGCGATACTTCTGATACTGCAACCACTTTAAGTTCAACAATCAAGGGCAATTCTACTTTTGTGAACCGATTGCCCTCCGCGTGAACGACAATTCCTTCCAGCCCTTCTTTTAAAAATTTTGCCGCTGGACCGATTGTGCGCTGATCAAGTTCGAAACTGATCGTAGCTGCTCAAACACATCATCACAAAACGGTTATCAAATTTGTACAAATACTGCGCTTTAATTACGGGAGGTCTTTTTCGAACAAAGATCGGTTCCTTTTCTGAACGATAGAAAAACTTGTTATTTGGAAAATCTTCAGTTGGCATCTTCAATACCTGATTATTTCTTGGTGCGTTAATTATCCCGCAAATTGCCCTGCCCGAATTGTCTCGGCTTATGCTCCTTTTACTAATCATTCGAGCCTTTCGTAGGTCAACAAATTTCTTTGATTAAAACCCGAGGCACTCTTCAGAAAAAATTTTTGATTTTGATCCCATCTAAAGTTAAGCAATATTACATCAGCCTTTCGGGACAATTGTGATCCTGAAAAACCTTGATAGACAAAGCAATTCAGTTTCGTCAAAACCCGAGTTTTTGGCTTAACATATTAAACGGAAGGAAAAAGATCAAAGGATCACCCCACCCCTTAATGTTTGAACTGCCGGTTCCGGAACTCATTCCTTGCTTCTTCGAATCATTCAAAACTATGATTGGCAGCTGTGCATGCAACCTACCAGAGAGAGTGAAAATTCATTGACCGTCTGCCAACCCATAGTCATAATGTTCAACTCTCCTTTCCAGGCTGAACTGACAAGCACAATCGGGCCCGGTTCAAGGAATCGACGAATATTGGTAACGGGAAAGTCTTTCTTGTTGTAGTTGCGACGCATTTCCTTCCCCGGCACTGGATCAATAATTGCATGTTATCTTAATCGAACTTGTACACCACCATTTTTTGCCAAGATGCAAAAACTCTACAAAATACCCTTGCTCTATGACCTCGCCTTTCGACGCCCTCTCGTCGGACACCATGTAGATGGTTTGATCGAATGTCATCGACGTTTTCGGAAGAATCATCAATTAGAGCGCGTCCTGGAACTTGCTGCAGGACCAGGACGCCACTCACTTGAATTCGCGGGGCGAAACTATAAATCAGCAGTATTGGATTCTGCCGCTGACATGTGTCGCTATGCCTCTGACTTGGCAAAGCGAAATTCAGTATCACTAGATGTTTTTCAAGCGAACATGCGAGATTTTGCCATTCCTCATAAATTTGATTTGGCTATGATTTTGCTCAATTCAATTGGACACATGTATACGGATGACGATCTCTCCAGACACTTGTCTGCAGTTTGGCGTCACTTAAATGAGAGTGGTCTCTACGTTATTGAAGCGCATTATCCACCGTGGACTGATCGCACTTCGCTGCACGCAGCCTCGTGGATCGTAGAGATGCAAGGGCTACAAATGCGAGTAGATTTTGGCAGTGCCGATGATGAATTTGATCAAGACAGGCACATTCGCAAAGTCTTTGTGCATATCGTTGGAGAATTGCGAGGAGAGCCAATCAACTTTCAAGACTATTTGACAGTTCGGTCATGGTCAGGCGAAGCACTCGAAGAGGTCATTCGTGAAAGTGAGGCCTTTGAAATTGTCTGCAAACTGGGTGCATTAAATCCCGATACGGAGTTTGATGAGCATGAGTCTCAAAGACTCGTCTATGTGCTTCGTCGCCTTGATTGAGCAAACCATTTAAACAGGGTTCAAAAATGCAGGATTATTATTCGCAGTCCGCACCTAACATGAGCTAATCAGTTTATTTTTTCGTCAATTTCATGATCAATGCATGGTGGGCTGGATACTGACGCAGCAAAGTTTCCCAGTGTCCATGCTCGTAATCGTCTGGATCGAACCCAGGCGCCACAGTGCAACCCATTAGGGCGTACTGACCACCGGGCATAAGCGCAGACCCTTGCCAAACGCCCTTGGGAACAGCGTATTGCAGCTGGTGTCCCGCATAAATATCCGACCCTAAAGTGACGTTCGTTAGTGAGCCGTCCATGTTGAGGAGCACCAGATCAACGGGGTCACCAAGATAAAAATGATAAATCTCGTCGGATTGCAATCGGTGAAAAGCAGAAAAAGTACCAGGCTCAAGCAAATAAAAGATTGAAGTCATCGTCGACTTACTACTCTTGTATCGCTCAGGTAGCGCCGACTGCGTCAGAGTCTCCGGTGACCTGAAAAATTCGCTAAAATAACCGCCCTCCAGTGGAAGCGGCTTAAGATCAAAAAATACTTTCAACTCCTCAGGTGTCATACTGAAGTCTCAGTTTCCTCATTGCTATTAGTCAAGGATACACGTTCAATCATCGCCTTTCAGGAGAATTCAAATTGGCCAAAATTGCGTTAGTGACGGGAGCTTCTGAAGGGATCGGTTTCGAAATTTGCAAACTACTTGCTAAAGACGGTTATTCCATTGTTCTGACAGCCCGTAAAACACCAACTTGAACGACGAGCCGAAGAGTTGAGAAAGCAATCTATTGAAACATATGTAATCGTCCAGGATCTTTCGGCCCCTGACGCATGCGAGAAGATAATGGAGCAGCTCGCCGCGCAAAATTTGGAGATCCAAGTGCTGATCAATAATGCAGGCTTTGCCAACTATGGAAATTTTTCTGAAAATTCGCTTGACGCAGAGATGGCACTGTTGCAAGTCAACATTGTCGCCTTAACGAAACTAACCAAGCTAATTCTTCCGACAATGCTCAAAAATAAAAGTGGAAAAATAATGAATTTGGCTTCCATGGCTGCTTTCGTTTCTGGTCCACAGATGGCGGTTTATTATGCAAGCAAAGCTTATGTTCTGTCTTTCTCCGAAGCATTAGCTTGTGAACTTGAGGGGACCGGCATTACTGTGACGGTGGTGTGTCCAGGAGCCACTCAAACAGAATTTCAGGAAAGAGCAGGTTTAGGTCGATCAAAATTGTTTTCGATGGTTAAACCAATGAACTCTACCACCGTCGCCGAAGAAGGTTATCGCGGCATGATGCACGGTGAAACTATCGTCATTACGGGAGCAATGAACAAGCTGATGGCGTTCGCGACTAAACTGACACCTAGAAGCGTCTCTACAAGACTGATTAAACGGATCCAAGCGGCGCGATGACGGATTAATCGAATCACCGCCAGATTGAGTCACTGCCTGGCAGGGCACAATGGCTCTGCAGGGTCGAGGGCGGACGAAGTGGCTAGTGAATCTGACCACCACGGCAAAGATGGGAAGAACAAACCCACCCAGGGCGCAGATCCGCTGAGCGTCATGACCGAGCTTGCGGGTCAAGCTGTCAACTCGGCTCTCGGTGCGGTTACTGGATTTGACGCAAAAACACTGGTGGCACAATTGCCGCCTGAAAGTATCGCCAGTTATCTTCGGGGCAAAAACCTTGATCCCAGTGATGCGAACCTGAGCACACAACAGAAAGCCGACTTGAAAATCTACACATCGCTGCATGATTCACTTACAGCGAGTATTCCGTTTTACGATCACACCGCCTTTGTAAAAAACATGGAGCAAGAAATTAGCGAACGCTCCCAACAACAAGCCATTGTTGACGCAAAGGGAGAAATAGCCACCAATATAAGCACCGCCATAGCTTCTGACTCAATCAAAACGCAAGTCTCAGGCGCGTCCGACGGAGAAGATAACAGAAGTTCTCACAACTCCCCTGAGAGGCTAACTTCAACAAAGCTACCCGGGTTGATCGATTCAGGCCATTTGGGGCAATTGGAATCGAAAGTGGGTGAAGACTCGAACTCATCGAAAACAGCTTTGAAAGCGGATACGCGCACGCAACCTAAGCCGCCATCTACTGAGCCAGACAAATTATTTGAAAATCGAAATTCCTCCAGTCATTCTAGCTCCGCTGCTTTACTCGCCGATGCTAGTTATGGCGTTAAGTGCCAGAAGGGCGATGAAATCCCAGAAGTAAATTCTCAGAAAAATGTAAATAAAGAAATCAGTGGTGGCAAAGTAGATCGTGCTGAATTTGGGAGCCAGAAAAGCAGTCCAATTACTTGGGATAATGTTGTTCAGAACAATCCGCAAAATAATGAAGCATCCGCACAGCGCTATTCCCTGAAAGATGATAACAAGCTAGATCACCTTAATATCACCCCAAAAGTCCTCATTGATTCAGACTCGGTTAAGTCCATCACTGAAGATAAAGCCAACTTTAAATCCGCCCCTAACTCGAATACGCATATGGACTTTTCCCAAACGCAACACACAGCTCCACAAATTAATGTTAGATCAGGATCCGAAAAATTCGATCCTCAATTGCCAATCCAGAAGTCCAACCAAAACGCGCCAAATGACAACATCACTATTGCTGACGGGCTCGCCCAACCGCCCCGGAAAAATGAACCGTTAACGGTTCGTGTTCAGAACTCGGACCAAAACGCAGACATTGGCGTCGCCAGAAGCTCAAGAGAATCTGGGGCAAAACCGATGTCAGAAGGTAGCGTGGATCAAAACAAAATTTCGGGCTTACCGCAAAGACCTGCCTACGACTCCAGATCAAGTTCGAATGAAAAAAAGACCTCAAAAATGGAACCTGTGGATCAAAAAAGCCATACCATACTTGCAAACCCTGACGCTTTTCCAACTCATGATTCGATTGTGGCAAAAAAATCGCCTGATTTAATTGTGGCAAAAGGTTCTGCTTTTACTTCGCCAGATTTAAAAGCTATGACGACAGAAAATCCTGGTTTCGGAAATTCAAGTCTGAGAGAACGCACTGAAAGCTTCGTGCATCTTCTGCAGACTCACGGTGTATCCGAGCTTCGCTGGCACTCAGCTCTCCATGATAATCACGCCGAGACTTCAAAAGCAGTCACTTATCACCTTACTGGAAATTGGTCCACCAGGCGTGCTCTGCTTCCGTCGAACATTGCGCAAGACAAAACCGATGCGAATAATCGTGTTTATAGCGGTCCTAAATTACCTATTACGACAATTGATAAATCCTGCCCTAGACTAGTTTCCAGCACCGACCACATCGGAACCGGTGGCAAAAGCACCCCTACCATCGGAAACGATGGCATAAGCGCGGAATCTTCATCGCTGGCTGGCGTCACGAGAACACGATTCAATCCGAATGAAAAGCGATACATATTAGGCAGCGAGATCGCATTAGCCGTTATTATTGCCGCAGCTGGTGCGTCTCGTATTCGGACCGGAGTTCCGAGGAACGGTCCACGTACAGAACTCATTCCTGGTAGCAAACCAACAGAATCGCTCACGATAAGAAGCGAGAAAAACTTTAATTCTGTGTCTGACCAACATCAATCGACAACTTCTGAACTTAGCGAAATCGACGACGAGAACGAGTTTGCCGCAGAATCGAGTTCCGAGGACAAACTTCAAAATGTAGTTTATAGGCAATCATCTGATTCGCCGATGTCCATCACCATCGATGCCGTCCTAGAAGCTCCTAAAGAGTCAACCATAACCAACTTTCAATCATCTGATCAAACGCCGGTAATGGCGAAAAAAAAGAAAAAGACTTCCAGCACTCCGATCATCAGACCGAAGGCTTTAATTGCATCAACGGATACTCTGATAAGCATCGCTGAGGCATTCTTTTACGACAGGAATGTTGCTTGGTTGATAGCTGATCTGAATCAAGCTATGTTGAAACAGACATGGATGGACGGAAAACGTATCGTCGAACTAAAGTCGCGACAACAAATTGAGCTGCCGGTATGGGATGACATCGACAAATTTTACAGCTCTAAACCTGATTATGCCCGACCGGAAAATCTAATTACGATTGTCGAGCAATCAGCAATCGACAGTGAGTTGCTAAACAGCACACTGGGTAGGTTATTCGACCCAAACCAAGAGTGATGCAAGAGTGATGGCACCAGCTGTAATACTACCTAAGCGCACGGATTCGGCCCACGCCGTGACTCAGCCAGCTTGCAGGGCTGGACGTGGAAACGCTTTCTCCGCTGCCATCGCCACTGATCGACCGTGATCTGTTATCGAAAGCGGTTTCGCGGGCATGTGTTATAAGAAATCATCCCCTTAGAACAATGGGTGTTGATAAAGAAGATTCGTCCTATTGCGGAGCAACAATGATCAATCAAACTTTAGACGAATGGCTGGAAGAAGCAAATAAGCGGTACGGGGCCCTTGAACGCGCAAAATTCTGCTGTCCCAAATGCGGCAATGTGTCGACGCTTGAAGACTTCAGTACGAAAGGTTTGGATGAACAACTGGCATACCAAGAATGCATCGGTCGCTTTGACAATACGAAAGGATGCGATTGGAGTTCATCGGGCATCGGTGGCACTCTCGGAAAAGGGCGACTGATCAGCTTGCCGGAAGCTCGACAATTAGAAGTATTTGACTTCGCTTGAAATGCTCTAGGGCATCCAATTTCGAGCAGCACTGGATTGATGTTTAGTGCAATAATTGTGCCTCCCAACCACAGCAAGTAAATGTCAACAACAAATCACGTAGACTTGGGCGCCATGGCTCATGACGCCATGAGAGAAGCGGGCTTTGCATCTGACCTTCCGCCCGCCGTTTTGGAACAGCTCAAGAATTTAAAATCAAATCCTCCGACAGGTGACAGCCGCACCAAAGATTTGAGAAAGTTGTTGTGGTCATCAATTGATAATCGCGAGTCTCAAGACTTAGATCAAATTGAGTGGTCTGAACATCTACCTGACGGCAATATGAGATTGTTAGTCGGGATCGCTGATGTAGATGCATATGTGCTAAAAGACTCGGCAATTGATCAACTTGCAAAAATCAACACGACATCTGTTTACATGGGCATCGTGACGTATCCCATGCTGCCTGAAAAGCTTTCCTTTGACATCAGTTCACTTTTGCCGAATGTTGATCGACTAGCGATCATAATTGATTTGGTTGTCGATAAAGCAGGAAAAGTGATTTCCACAGATTTGTATCGAGCTCTTGTCAGAAATCAGGCGAAACTCGCTTATCCAGACATCGGCCCGTGGTTAGACAGCACAGAAGATTTACCGGACAAGATATCGGTCGATGGGCTAGCAGATCAACTTAGAATGCAGCAACAGTGTTCCGATTTACTTCACGACGTGCGAGTTCAAAATGGTGCGCTCAATCTTTCAACTATTGAGGCCACGCCTGTTGCCGTCAATGGAAAAGTGGTGGACATCACAACGACGGATCATAACTCCGCCCGAGATTTAATCGAAAATCTGATGGTTGCAGCAAACACCGCTATGGCTGTGCTGTTGGATCAAAAGGGAACCTATTCGATCAGGCGCATCGTTAGAGAACCAAAACGGTGGCCGAAGATTGTTGAAATTGCCACCGAACTTGGAGACATGTTGCCTGAGGCACCAGATCCAAAAGCGCTATCGGAATTTCTCGTGCGCAGGAAATCTTCAGACCCTGAACACTTCCAAGACTTGTCTTTGACCATTGTTAAACTGCTTGGTCCGGGCGAATACGTAGTGGTTAAATCAGGAGAAAGCCATGAAGGTCACTTCGGCTTGGCAGTGCAAGACTACACACATTCAACAGCCCCAAATCGCCGCTATCCGGATCTCGTTACACAAAGGCTTCTAAAAAGTGTGATCGACAACACTTCGAGTCCATACTCACAAGAGGAGTTGGAACAGATCGCTGTGCATTGCACAGAAATGGCCAGCTCCGCCAACAGGATTGAGCGCTTTATCAGAAAGGCAGCCGCCGCGGTTTTACTGAGCGACAAAATTGGTCAAGTCTTTAAAGGTATCGTCACTGGTGTCAAAGAAGACGGTACGTTTATACGCATCTCAAAACCATCCGCAGAAGGAAGGCTGGTCAAAGGTCAACAAGGCGTTGATGTGGGCGATAAAATCAAGGTGCGGCTGCTTTCCACAAATCCTGCTAAAGGATTCGTAGACTTTCAAAAGCTTTAGTCTATTGTTGCATTTTTTTTAAATATTCTTTTGCAGCATCACTCTTCATCAGCTTTTCTTTCAAATCGCCATCGAGACCACTCAGACCGCCAGGAATTTTGTCACCATATTTTTGTCGCAATTCGTTGATAATCGCATCAGTGGATCGGCGCGGACGGCCACCAGCGGCATCCGTCGACACTTGAGTATACGAATGAGACGACGATGATGACGATGATCCAGCCGGGCGCTGAGTTTTTAGTATTTGACTGCGTTTCAATTGATCTTGCAAGCCATCGGCAATCGAATCAACTCGCGCCTCCAATAGTGGTCCTGAATTTCCTTGTTTAATTTGGTCCTCGATTTTATTCAGCTCATTCAAATACACAGTGATACCAAAACCCTGTTTTTTGGCCATTTTAATACTGGCCAGCAACAATTTCCTTTTTGCTTCAAATGGACCTGGCGCAACATTATCGGCGTAGAGCAATGCGGCGGGGTCCGATGGCACTGTGGCTTTTGTCACAGGAACAGCCACAGACCCAGCGTCAGAGGGCGTCACAGGGGTGGCAGCGGGTATGATAGTCGACCCAGCCGCCGGTGTGGTAACCGGGTTCGAAGGATGCGACTGCCAACTAGGGAATCTGCCATTCGAACCAAATTCCTCCGGCGCGGCAACCGGTGTTGTAATAGTCGTAGTAGCCTCTGGCGTGCCAGGAGATACGAGAATGGGGGTCTGTGTGGCGGCTGGAGTCGGCTCGTCCGCCCTGGCCCCACTGGCGCCAATCAAACACAAAGCCAACAGAGTCATTGTTGAACTTTTCCGACTGACCATAGCTATCCTCCTTGAGGTTAACCAGCCAACGCATTTGGAATAATCTTTCTATGCAATGTTTAGCCAGAAAGCAAATATTTTGTCGCTTCTTAGCGTGCGCTCTGATTGCCAGTGTTATTAGTCCACGAGAATGCGCCGGCCAAACCGCGCCTGCTCGGCGGGCCTATGATTTTAAGCAAACAGTTACCTCAGATGGCGCTCCGCGCACCTACCTTGTCCACGTGCCCGCTTCATACGACCGAAAAAAGCCTATGCCTCTGGTGCTGGTTTTTCATGGACTGCACATGAACGGTCAAATCATGTCGCCACTAACTCGGTTCGATGTCCTTGGGGATCGAAAGAACTTCGTGGTTGTTTATCCAGATGGACTCGGGGGCAGATGGCAGACCAGCTACAGTGGGGGTCCGGATGATGTGCGCTTCATCAGTGATCTGATTAGCAATCTCTCCAGAACAGTAAACATCGATAGCCGTCGAATTTACGCAGTCGGCATGTCTAACGGCGGATATTTCACCGAGAGATTGGCCTGTGATATGCCTGACAAATTAGCAGCGATAGCCATTGTCGCGGCATCGATGATGGACGTCACTGCCTCGCATTGCGCTGCTACGAGGAAGATGCCGGCGATGTTTTTCATCGGCTCTGAGGATCCCCTCGTGCCATCAGAAGATAGCGAGCACAACGCCACTTTGGGCAAGTTAGGGGATGCTGTCGGTTTGAGTGGATTAGGCGAATTGAGTGTACCGATAGCGAAGATGGGCGGATTAATGACTGAGCGAGAAGCCGTGGATTTTTGGTGCAGGCACAATCAATGCTCGATCAGTCCATACACGACCAATGAACCAGACAAGGATCCGCGCGATGGCACGCGCGTCAAGCGAGAGACTTTTGGAGCCTACAACAGCGAGGTTGTTTTGTACTCAATTCAAGGCGGCGGACACACGTGGCCAGGAGCTTTCTACAGCGGACCACGTGACTTATTAGGGAAGACCAGCGGCGATATCGATGCAACTGAGCTGATTACCGATTTTTTTCTGCGCCATTCAAATTAAAGGATTGGCAGCGCCAAGACCTGAGCTCGTTTAACGCGTGTTAAAATTCATCACTTATTGGAAGAGGTTAGAACAAGTTGCATGATGTCGCAGACAAGGTTGGCAACGCCGGCATGATCGGAGCGATAGCGGCAGCTATTGCCGCGATTGCACTCGCTTGTAGATCACGAGGCGCGAAGATGGATCGCGGTCCGGTGGGCTTTCCAAGCGACCCCAATATGGCGCTGCAGAAATATCAAAATGCTTATTCGCAGCTCGTCACGGAGTCGGCCACTGCTTCTGAATTGAATAAAGAGAGACCCGTGACCGCTATCGACTATGCGTTAATTGCATTCGAGGAAGCGAAGGGTGCGAGCCAAATCGATTCAGGGAAACGATCGGGAGCCGCCACCTCTCCTGGCAAGATAGGCGGAGACTGAGTTGGCAGCCAATATTCAACTCAAACTGGCAAATACTTGGGGAGCTATCCCCCTTGGTCGAAGCCATTTGCAGGTGCGTTCAGTTGTCTTCTGGCTATCGGTCGTAGTTTGGATATTGTGGACCTGCATTCGAACCGGTCCTCAAGCTTTAATAGCACTTGCCTACAACACTGCATTCGTCATTCCCATGATGATCATTTCTCGTGCCACCACCACAGTGCCGATTGCCACCATATGTACCATCATTTTATGCGGCGGTTTGATCATGGGTATAGCTGGAACGGCTGGCTCCGAGATCTCGAAAGTCTTAGGCGCTGAAAATCCGTTAGTGCCTTTTTTTCAAGCCACGTTTGAAGAAATTCTGAAGATCCTTCCAGTGCTAATTATGCTCTGGCGCGGCAGAAAGTTTACCTCGTTAACGTTAGGGGCAACCGATGTGCTTTTGCTAGGTGTAGCCAGCGGCGCGGGTTTCGCCTTCGTAGAAGACGCCTTCATGCACGCCGCAGCTTGGCAGACACAAGTACTCTGGCTGCCTTCTGCCGAAGTTATTAATGGACGAATGATCGCCGGTCATGCAATTTGGACTGGCTTAGCAGCAGGTACGATCGGGCTTGCGCTGATGCGGCGTCATCACAAAAAAAGCTTATTGATATTAGCCCCCTTTGGGATTACCTGGGCGATTGTCGATCATGTGATCAATAATTATGCTTCATCGCGCACAGACTTGAGCGCCAATGTTCTCAATTGGATCACTGGAAATGGCTATATCACTATAGTTCTCTTTGTCTCTTGCTACGTAGCAGCCATTCTTCTCGATCGTTTTGTGCTCTTTAAGACGCTACCTAAAATTCCGGAGTTTCGCATTCCATCATCGAAAGACGCGGCCGATAGTTTGCAGAATTTTTGGGAATTTGTTCTTGACCGACGCAGACTTGCCTATGCTTATTACCGCTACTCACATCGCGTCGGCAACGACAAGCGTGATCCAGCCCTGGTTGTAGCCATTCTAATGCAGCACTTGATCAATTGCCACGCTAGCCAGGCCAGCGAGCCGAATCAAGGGAAAAAAGTGTCTAATCTCTCTGAACCCGAACCGAAACTTTTATCTGCGGCCCAGTCTGAAGAAACGCCGGCACTAGATTTGCCAGACCGATATCTAGTCCTCTCGGTGGTCAGTCAAGGTGGCATGGGCGTGATCTATAAAGCTCGACACGCCATGACAGGAGCAAAGCTGGCCGTAAAAACGTTGCATCCACATCTGGCCAAAGAACAGATAAATGTGCTTCGATTCGAACAAGAAGCAAGAGCGGCCAGCGCTCTGAAACACCCAAATTTGGTCGTAGTTCATGACTTTGGATTGACCCCGAGCAAAATTCCCTTCCTTGTCATGGACCTTATAGAAGGAACCAATTTACAAGAAGAAATCAGTGGTTACGGTCCCCTTTCGGTGATTCGCTTTTGCAATATATTTATTCAATCAAGTGACGCTCTTGCTCATGCCCACAAACGTGGAGTCATCCATCGGGATATAAAACCAAGCAATATGATTCTCGCGGCTTCCGACGATGGACAAGATTTCATTCGAATTGTTGATTTTGGTATTGCTAAAGTGATTGCCAGTGACGTTCTTACCACTCAGGAACTGACTCAAACTGGTGACTTGGTTGGCAGCCCTTTGTACATGAGTCCAGAACAATGCATGGGAACTGCACTGGATGCCCGCTCAGACATTTATTCGCTGGGATGCGTCATGTACGAAGCGATCACCGGAAAAGCTCCCTTCCTTGGCGCAAACTCGGTGCAAACTATTTTTAAACATATTCATGAGATGCCTCAGCAGCCTCAATCGATGCGGCCAGACATTTTCATTCCGCCGGCCTTAGAGCAAGTGATCTTCAGAACCTTACAGAAGGACCCTGCTGCTCGTTATGCAAATATGGACGAACTTCGCGTAGATCTTGAATACGTCAGACAGCTGGTAATCGAAGAATCTAGCGAACTCCATTCAGAATATCGGTAGTTGGCTGTGCCCGTCATGCTGTATCAAAGAAGGTCATGAAATGACGATCTTCGGCGTTATTTTATTTGTATATTTTAGTTACCAAAGTGCAAGTGATTGGCGGCAATCCGGTTTCAGAAAAATCGCTTGGGCATAATCAAAAGATGCAGCGGCTTTCGTCCCTCCTATGAATAGGTTGGAATTTGGCTACACGAAAGCAATGCGCGATTAATGCGTGCTGTGAGGCTGCTCCCAGACTAATCGGGCGACACACGCCTGTCTTAGCTTGATTTGTCTTGCAAAATTCGAGGGTGACCATTTTGATAATGAAGCGATCAGTAAAAAAAGAGACTCGGTCCGCAAGGCACACGACCACTGTGCGCCGCCCCGAGACAGAAGGTGAAGATTTCGAAGACCTCATCGATTTTGAAGATGAGGGAGCCCCGGCTTCACCAGATTCAGTTGAGGACGCTCCCGTAGTTGAAATAGAAGAGCCGGCGCCTGTAGAAGAAGATTCGTTGAAGATATATTTACGCGAAATCGGCCGGCATAAACTGCTTAACGGCACTGAGGAGATTGAGCTAGGACGCGCAGTTAAAGACGGTGATCGAGAAGCTCGACGTAGATTGATTCAAGCCAATTTGAGATTAGTTGTGAGTATTGCTAAACGCTACAACAATCGCGGCCTGAGCTTTCAAGATCTAATTCAAGAAGGCGGTCTCGGCTTAATTCGTGCCGTGGAAAAGTTTGATCCTGAGCGCGGTTATAAATTCTCGACCTATGCTACCTGGTGGATTCGTCAAGCCATAACCAGAGCCTTGGCAGACAAATCCCGTGGCATCCGTGTGCCGGTCCACGTCGGCGAAAGCATGAGCAAGTTGCGAAAGTTGGTGCGACTGATGGTAGAGGAAATGGGGCGCAAGCCGACAATGGATGAAATTGTGGTGCGCTCTGGGTTGAGTCGGGAAAAAGTAATGCTGACGATTGGTGCTTTTCGAGAGCTTCTTTCGCTGGATAGTAAATTGCGCGATGAATCTGAAACGCTGCTCGCCGACATGATTGAAGACAAGTCGCTACCCCACCCTGAAACAGTAGCGGAAGAAGGTCTGCTGAGCAGGCATGTGACCGTTCTATTGTCCCGCTTAAGTTCCCGCGAACAAGACATCATTAAACTTCGATACGGGTTGGATTGTGATTCTCCGAAAAGTCTGGAAGAGTTGTCTCAAATACTGGGAGTTTCCAGGGAGCGTGTTAGACAAATAGAATGCCGCGCCCTGAAAAAATTACGTAAGGATGGGCAAGCTAGAGATCTCATGGACAATCTCAATTAGGCAATTAACTTCGGAAAATCAATCCAGTGGATTTAAGTATTGGCGAAAACAGAACTCTGCTTGTCTAAGACACGCTTAGGACTAAAATGTCGCCTAAAACTGGCACCACAATCCCTCATTTGGGTAGTGACCAAGCTCATGTTTTGGGGCAAGTATATACAGGGAACTGTTTTCTGCAAATCGGCGGGAATTTCATGACCCAGATGGACGCCGTGGCATGCCTGGCATCAAGCGCCAGTCCCAGACAAACGTAAGATTTCGAGAAGGGAATGGAGATCCAGCACGATGACAGCCGCAGAATCACCTCCGAGCAAACTGGAAACGATACAAACTCAGTCGATTCAGGAAGAAGAGAGCTTTGTCACCGGTCAAGATGCCTCCCTGATGCTTCTGGCTAATGAATTGATCTCCAAAGCGATCGATATTCGCTGTTCAGACATGCATGTCGAGCCGGATGAGGAGCACACGATCTTGCGCTATCTGAAGAATCGCGAGCTTTTGCTTGAGTCGAAATTGCCTAAACCAGTGCACTTGGAATTGGTGTTTTGCTACAAGGTGGTCGCCGGTCTGAACATCAACGAAACATCGAAACCACAGGACAAGAAGGCTGTTCTAAAAATCGGCGGCGCGGACGTCCAATTTCGTGTAACAACGATCCCTGGCGACTTCGGTGAAACAGTGGCCATTTCTTTCAAATTTGATTGATTAATTGGAATTTGGCTGGACTCTTAAACTCAGCCAATTAAAGCATCAAGTAAATGGCGCAAAAAGCCCAGCCTGGCGAGAAAGGCCAAGTCCAAGCAATTGCTTTGTTATTGGATTTCACTGATTTTCTTTCGTAGA
Source organism: Candidatus Melainabacteria bacterium (assembly GCA_003151275.1). The sequence continues at coordinate 168,070 of PLXC01000021.1, read as the reverse complement.
TAATCTGCCGTATTAGGATATGTTGCCAGAACTTGAGCTGTCTTGGCTGGATTGCACGATGCACCATTTGCACGTTCTCAGGAAGCTTCCCGATTTCATCTTTGACTTTTTTGACGAACTCAGGAACGGTTGAGTTTTGAGCGGGCGGGCTCAATTGACCATAAACTTGGTTATTAGCTCGTTAGTGCGGGTTCTAATGTCAGCCAATTCTGCCGAGTTAATGTTGCCTTCCAATGCAGAGAGCACGGCTTGAGCCTTGCCCGGAGCACGCACGGCTTGTTGAAGGTCCAACGTCTTGCCGACCAGAGAGGTGAGCACTGTGGTTTTGTTGGCCGCAATGTCCAAGCCGCTGGCAAGCATCTCTTTATTAACGCCGGCAATGACGCTTGTGCCAATTGTTCGAACATTTCCCCTGTGGAAAAATGGAGCAAGCTGTTCGAAGTTAATCGCTTTGTCTGTGACATGATTTGGGTCTAGGAAAGCCGTATGAAATCGGTTCAATTTAAGGGAAACCGCTGTGCCTTCCTCAGTAAGTCCAGTCAGGGGGCGCAGCTTATCAATCTCAGTAATCCAGGTCACTGAATGACCGGCCGACTGCAACGACTCTCTCATTGCCTTGGCTATGAAAGGGGCAGCTTCCACCACCAGGACCTCTTGCGATCGAGGGGCGAACAGGTTGGCAATTCTTCCCTTAGTCAGATACAGGGACGCCCCAGTAAGGGCAGCCACGCCCAAACCAACCTCAATTTTATGCTCGTAAGCCGATTGCCAAAGCGATGAGGGCTCGGATTCCTGTTTCGCCAGTTCATGAACCAAAGATTGGGTGCCAATCCGCGACTCTCCTGGCTGTTCAATCACTGCCTTCGATCCCATAATGTTACTCGCTAAGTCAGGACATGGTAGTGCCCTTGGTTGATTCAGTCATTGGGGATAATACGTAATCCAGTCGACTGATCAAAGTCATCTCAATATGACCGAAATCGGGCTCGGAGAATACTGCAAAACCTCTCGAAAGAGCAATCAAATCACCGCCTGTGATGCCATGCTGAGGAGTTCGTTGACTTGTCCGCACTCAAGAACCTGGTGCCACATTCAGTGCCTTGGCGCGCCGGAATACATCCAGAGCTCTCATTCGCGTGCAGAGCGCTTCAAACTCAGGTCTGGGCCCCAGCCAACGTAGCGCTTCTACAGTCTCAAAGACGTTAACATCTAGTCGCAGAGTGGCAAGTGTACGAAACAAAATTGCATCATCCCAAGCACTAAATAACGTGGGGGCGAGCTTTTGACTGTTGCGGATGGATGAGTTCCACTGCCGGGCGTCTTTCGGGATATCTTCTAAGTGATGGTAAAGAGAAAGTACTGATGCCGCAGCTTTAGCCCCCCACCCGGGCAAACCAGGAAAACCATCGGCGGTATCACCCACAACTGCCAGGTAGTCGGGAATCGATACCGGACTTACTCCGAATTTTTCAATTACACCGGCTTCATCGCGGATAACGTCGCGCCGTCGATCAAGCTGCACAATTCTCTCGCCCACCACACATTGACTTAGATCTTTGTCGGGAGTGCAAATAATCACTCTGTCGACAGTGTTATCTTCTCCTGCCTTAGCTGCAGCTGCAGCCAATGCATCGTCAGCCTCAAACTCGGTCATCGGCCAAACAACGACACCCATTGCTCGAAGGGCTTCTTCCAGGATGGGGAATTGGGACATTAGTTCCGGCGGCACGCCTTCGCCCGTTTTGTAATTGGGGTAAAGCTCGTTACGGAACGATTCAATCACGTGATCCGTAGCAACACCGATGTGCGTTGCACCTCGACTCAGCATAGACAATATTGAGCTAAGCACGCCACGTACTGCTGCAATCTCCTGACCATTCACATCTGAGGACTGCGGCACAGCAAAGTAGTGCCTAAACAGTTCGTAAGTACCATCAACCAAATAAACATCCATCGTCTCACCACAATGAAATGAAAGCGGTCCTATGGATGCACGGGGCTCTCCATATTAGGATTAGACGCAAACATCTGCCAATGTTATCACGCAGTCGACAGCAATCCAGGAGCACTGGACAAGCTAGCATCGAAAGAATGTTGGACCAGCTAGACTCTGGATTTTTCCTGAATGCATTGAAAGCGGATTTTCTTTGAGTGATCCGAAGTTATACGGAATCAGAGCTGCAAATTATGAGGATTTTGGGCTGTCTTGTTCCTACTGGTAATTGGATTCAATTCGATGTGAATCGGCGTCACTTCAGTGGTAAATTTCTCGCGATCCACACGAGCGCCAAAAAACGTAAAGGCAAGGCACATCAACAAAACAAGCAAAAGGGATACAGACAACAGTTTCCAGATTTGATGGTCTTTTCCATAAGCTCTTTCCAGGGTCTCGCGGTTAGATATTAAGTGGCGCTCTTTTGTATTCGTTTCCATAACACACTCGCTTTCTGAATATAAGGACGACCTGTTAGCTTCCCAGTTCCCGCCGCATTTATCAGGCGCTGCCCGGTGTTTGCAACACCGATCAAGCATTGCTGCGTTGCGTTGCAAAGGTATATGGAACCGAGCCGCAACAAAATGCGTCACCGGAGACAGAAGTTGGAATTTGCGACTACATGTCGCTGAGGAAGGAGCGATGAAAATGTTCGATTTGATTGAATATCAAAGGGATGCTCGCAACAGAAAACAACCGAAAGAATTGTTCGCGTTGTGGGAAGATGTCTGTCGACATTACGATCAGGGTTTGATCGGTCAATACGAATTGGATGAAATGAAAGCCGTAATCTGGCCCAATTTACACGCTCTTAGCGCCCTTAAAAACGCAATCGATCATTCTTTCTATCAAACGGCCGCTTAGATACGTTAGTGCAAACAGCGTTGGGGCACTCAACGAGCATCCACTTGAGAATAAAGCGGTAGCTCAGCGTTATCAAGTTTTTTTGTTAGATTGTAGCGACGTATTCCGCAACTTAGCTTTCAGCATTTCGTCCAGATGCTGAAGGTCAAATGGAGTGACGGTAGTGCTGGAAAGAAATGAAAATGAAGTAAAACGTTATCTGGAGAACTTACTAGCAGCAAACGATCTAGAAGATCTGGACTCCTGGATGCAAATCATTTCCACAGCTGAGTTTGCCTCATCATCCAACGACCCAAAAACGGCAGAGTCCTTATATAAATTAGCACTGCAGTTTGCTGAACAACGTATGAGTACGGAAGTTGTGATCAACGCCTTGTTGTGCTTAAGCACATTGTATAGAAATGAGAAACGCATGATCGAAGGACAAACCGCTTATGCTCGTGCTATCGCCTTGTTCAACGGACTCGCGCAAAAATAAAAACAAACCGGATACGATTTAAAAAATACGAGACGTGTACATCAATTTGCGACAACGATCGATTCAACTGGTATCATTTATGATCGTGTTGAAAAACCATACTTTGCGCAAATTCATAGCGTCGAGCCTCACAATCGTCGTCTGACTGTCAAGAAAGTAGACGTTGAAAAATTGGAGATTGTGGAGCCTTCGCTTCAAGGCGAGGGCTCTTTTCTGTCGAGATTATTTTCAGGAGTAACGGCTCAGCCTCTGCTACGCCGGCAGACTTTTGCACGAAGCAGCTCATGCCGTGACCAATGCACCGGATGTCTCCGAACTTTTTGAACAAGGTCTGACCGACTTTCTAGGCTATACTGCTGCACAGTTGGTGCCTGACAAACCAGCACGGACCAAAAAGAAACCTCGGAAAACGATCCATTGACTGCCAAGCACAAATTTACTTTCGTAACGTACGCTGATTTACCAAACCTAGATGCCGACGACCGACTGGTTGTTGTTGAACTTGAAAAACGAGGATTCAATTGCGCCGTTGCTGTGTGGAACGATGACAACATCTCCTGGTCGAATGCCGGTATATGCGTGTTGCGATCGACATGGGATTATCACTTGCATTACGCGAAATTTCTATACTGGTTGAACAGAGTTTCCGCTCTTACAACTGTTTGGAACGACGTTGAAATAGTGCGATGGAACAGTAACAAGCGATATCTGCTGGATTTACAGCGAGCTTCAATACCGATTGTGCCAACCGTCCTCTTCGAGAAGGAGCAGTCGGTAGACCTGCTCAAAATAATGGACGAGCATGGTTGGGACAGAGGAATTCTCAAACCGGCAATTGGATTAAGTACATTGGGCGTGAAAAAAATCGGGCGATCTGAGCCTGGGATTCAAGCACATTTGAACAATATGCTTGAGTCTGGTGATGTGCTTTTACAACCATTAATCCAGACCGTATTTGAACGTGGGGAACGGGCGCTGGTGTTTCTCGGCGGTAAATATTCGCATACAGTAAGAAAGTCTGCTTTCCAACCCCTTGCCCAAGCTGGAGAAGCAGGTGAAACTATCGTTGAACCTGAACAGAGTGAACTAGACCTAGCGCATCGAGTTCTTGCTCGGGTCAAAAAGCCAGCCCTGTTTGCCCGAGTAGATATAATCAGAGCTGTCGACGGTCAGGACCTTCTCATGGAACTTGAATTGGTTGAACCGTCGTTATATCTGGGCATGCATAAGGCGGCGGTATCAGCATTTACCAATGCCCTTTGCCAGTTGGCAACAAGCGAGCACGAATCAGCTGTGCAATAATCTTGCACAAAAGCAGGGGAGTTTTAGTGTCCGCGTTAATTAGACAACTAACAAGCGATGATTATGCCGCAACTGAGCACATAATCAAAACAAGTTTTAGTAAAAAAATTGGCATGCTAGATCCAGATCTATTTTTTGAGGGCGGCAGTTTGATCTGCCGCTTTCTAATGGACCCTGATGGCGTATATGGTGCTGAGGAAAACGGCGAACTAATCGGAGTCAATCTGTCGACCAACTGGGGCAGTTTTGGTTACTTTGGACCGCTTGCTGTTTCTCCTGACCACTGGGGCAAGGGCGTAGCACAACAACTGCTCATGCCAGTCATGAGTTTGTTTCACAAACGCAACGTTACTCATGCCGGTCTTTTCACCTTCGCACAAAGCCCACAGCACATTCATTTGTATAGAAAATTTGGCTTTATGCCCAGGTTTCTGACGGCGATAATGTCGAAGAATTTGGAACATGAAGCGTCAAAAGAAGTGCGTATGTGGCGATACTCTGATTTTAAAGACCTTGAACAGTCAGACTTTCGTCAATCAGCACGGGAATTGACCGGGGAGATTTATGAGGGACTGGATCTACAAAAAGAAATTTGCGCGGTGCAAGAATTAGGCATTGGTGACACAATTTTCATCGGTTCCGACACACTTGATGGTTTTGCAATCTGCCACTATGGGACGGGTTCGGAAGCTAAGCGCGATTCGATGTATATCAAATTCGCGGCTGCTCGAATGTGTCCAAACACTGCAATACTCTTCAACAGTCTACTGATCGCCTGCGAGGCAACCGCTCGCCAAGCTGGCATGACCTCAATTTCAGCCGGAGTTAGCACCGCTCGTGATGCCGCATATGACTGCATGCTCTCATCAGGATTCAAGACAGACCATCTTGGTATCTACATGGAAAAACCGAACGAACCAGGTTTTTGTCGTCCGGATGTCTTCGTGATCGACGATTGGCGATAATCACTATGTTTGATTATTTCGGCGGCTCAAATCGATAACCGACTCTATGAATTGTGTGGATCATAGATTTTTCTCCCGGCGTGTCCAGCTTACTGCGCAATCTTGTGATATGCACGCGCACTGTATCCGGTGACGCATCTGACTCAGACGACCAAACGTGATTGAGTATCGCTTCCGGTCCAAAAACCTCATTTGGATGTCGCATAAAAAATTCCAACAAGGCAAACTCTCTTGGCAAGAACGGCAGTTCTTTTTCTCCCTTCATGACCTTGAATGCTTGAGGATCCAGACTGATTTCGCCTGCGGTCAGTATTGTCGCCGTACGTGCCGCACCGGAGCGGCGCAACAAAGCGCGCAAGCGTGCAGACAGTTCGCGGGGATGAAAAGGTTTGGTCAAGTAGTCATCTGCACCCGAGTCCAGACCTTGTTCCTTATCCGTATAATTTGTCTTTCCAGTCAGCATCAAGACCGGAATCACGCCACCAGCGTCACGATACTGCCGAACTATGTCAACGCCATCTAGTCCAGGCAATTGCCAATCGAGAATAGCCACATCATATTCGTACATGCGAAGCCGCTCAGCACCTTCCTTGCCATCATGAACCACGTCCACAACATGGTGCTCACCAACGAGCCATTCTGCCAAAATTTCAACTAGTTCTTTGTCGTCTTCAACAACGAGAATTTTTGCCATTCAGCGCCCCGATTATTCTGCGGCTCGGCTGCCTTTTAACAAAGCCCCGAGTCATGTAATTAAATATTCCCAAATCATCACATCGGTAGTCAACATTTATCAGACCGCTATCACCCGAGAATGTCCCAAAATCAGGCGATGTGGCGAATAATGGCTAACGGATAACGAAATTGGGCATGGGATCAATGAAGGAGATCGACTACTGCATGAACTTGCGGCAAAAGGGAATCGTTCTTGTCTCAGTACCCCTGATTTTCCAAATTGGATTTGTGCTGTGGCTCATGCATTTGTTAAATGTGGCTGACAATCAAATCGACCGTTTATCACGATCACAAATCATCATTGCCGAGGCGAACAGCTTAACAAACAGCTTGATGGCTGCTGGCACGCAAGTGGTCATGTTCAAGCTAACCCACAAAGAATCATTGCGTCAGAAGTTAGACGCAAGATATCCGAATTTCCTGCTGCCCTACAGCGTCTCAACACACTCGCTGAAGGTGATGAGCGGCGAATGAAACATGTGTCGAACATGAAAAAGGATCTGCTTAGCTGCAACGAATTCACTTCCTTGCAAGGCACACTGGCACTCTTCGCCGAAGGCACATACTGTGATTTGTCAGATCGAGCCGTCAAACGAGTTAAGGCATCAGAAGTTAATATTTTCCGTCTCGTTAACTTGATCAATCAACTTTTGGATATGGAAAAAATTGAGGCCGGCATGCTTAAGCTACATCCGTCAAACTTTTTCATCGTGCCACTAATTCAACAAGCGATTGAATCTATCCGAGCTTTCGCCGAACAAAATGAGATCACGATCGAAGAACCAGAATCCGCAGACGACATCGAAGTTTACGCGGATGAACAAAGAACCTCTCAAGTCCTGACAAACTTGATTTCAAACGCCATAAAATATTCACCGGCAGGTAAAAACGTTTGGATCAATATCGTCAAAGTGGATAACTACGCTGAAATTCAAATCATTGACCAGGGCGTAGGAATTCCTGAACAGTACAAACAGAAAATTTTTGATCGTTTCCAGAGAGTGGAACGAGGAGCAGAGAAACATGCCAGCACCGGGCTGTGAGGCCAGACCTTCTTTCACAGAGAGCAACATGCAAGAATATTGTCATTTGAGGAAAAATCATGCCAGAGCAAGAGACCACTCACAATAAGCGTCGTGAAGCGGCGCAGCATGCATTTCAAGACGTACTCGGTCAGTTGAGAACGACAGAAGCCGATGCAGAACTGTCAACAGGCAAGGAAGTTCCATTGGATGGAGCGACAGTTGCAAAGTTACTAGAAAAGAATTTTTCTCGACTTGACCCAAATGGCAATGGAATAACGCGGGAAGAATTAGCCCAGGCTCTTCTCAGTCAAGGCAGTTACTCTAAAGACGAATATGCGATGCTGCAATTGATTGGCAAGTATTTTGATACCATCGCCAACATGTGCGAAGACGAACAAGGTCCACAGTCGGTGATCACCAGTCTCGATAAGGATGTTCTAAATCAATTTTTGATCTATAGCAACCTGTCGCTCTCCGACCTTCATAAGTGGCGTTCCGTTGTAGAAAACGTTGATTAGATCTCTTTCACTGACCTTAGGAACCGCCTGCGGTGCCCTTATCATTCGTCCCGCCAGACTGAATAAGCCACCACTGACACACTCCTTGATATGTAGAATGTAACTTTTCAATATAGACCACACCTTCGAAAAACGATTGTCATGTAGCCCTAACAACTGCGAAGCGCTAGTGGATCTTCACAAAATAGCTTAGTATGGGAGCAGATCACTGTTGAGTAAAAAGAGAATCATGGTCAAATACTTCCAGCTTGCCGCACCGTTCGCAATTTGTATCTCCTTACTATCCGGCTGCAATTCGACTACTTCGACCACAACTAGTGAAGTGAAAACAGTGCCAGTTGCCGCACCAACGGCTACAAGCGGTGAGCGTTGGGGTTATTTGGATCATGCCGGCAAGTGGGCAATCAAGCCCCAATTCGATCAAGCTGATACCTTTTCAGAGAAAAAAGCCGCGGTCGAGTTCGGTGATCAATGGGGATTTATCGACAGGACAGGAAGTGTGACGATCCAGCCTGTGTATAAAAGAGTGCGAAAATTTTCCGACGGCATGGCAGCAGTCGTAGACGATTACAAGTGGGGCTACATAGATAGCGCCGGCCAACTGGTGATCAAACCACAATTTAAACAAGCCTCGGAATTTTCCGAAGACTTGGGAGCAATCAAGAGTGACGAACTATGGGGTTTCGTCGACAAAACAGGCGCCGTAGTCGTTAAGCCACACTACGATGAAGTTGGACCTTTTTCGGAGGGTCTTGCTGCCGTTAAACCAAGCGGTGGCAAATGGGGTTACATAGATAAAACGGGTCAGGAAGTCGTTCCCCAGGGCTACGACGAGGCGCAGCCGTTTTCGGGTGGTTATGCAGCTGTCGCATCTGAAGGCAAATGGGGTTATGTCAACGCCAAAGGCAAATTGGTTATTGATAGAAGATTTGAAAAGGCATGGCCGTTCAAGGATTCAATCGCCGAAGTTCGCTCGAATGGGCAGGTTGGCTTTGTGGATAAAGATGGAGTGCTCGTCGTCAAACAGAGCTACGAATCGCGCGAACAGTTCCCGGAACATCGAGGATTACTTGCCGAAGGCGGTAAGTGGGGATATTTGAACGAGAAGGGCGTCCAAGTGATACCATCAAAATTTGTCGAAGCTCTTGATTTTTCGGAAGGCAGGGCGGTTGTCCGAGTGAACGGCAAGTATGGTTACATAGATCCAAGTGGTGCGCTGAAAATTCCAGCAAAATTCACTCATGCCAGAACGTTTGAAGATGGGTTAGCGGCTGCTTCTGTCGCCGCTTCATCGTTGCCGAAGGAAGCTAAAACGGAAGCGAAACCGACACCTACAACTACTACCGCGACATCGGCATCAGAGTCCAAGACTTCGACTGAATCTAAGTCAAAATAGTGCCGCGATTTTTTTGCTGTTCAAGGAAATGGAGCGCACTTAGGAAAATGGAGCGCACGCATTCTGCCTGCTGTGACAAAACGAATTGCTGTCGCTAACTTGAGCGGCGCTGTTAGCGTCAACATAAATGTACTTCATTTGGACTAAAGTTTATTTAGAGCATCTGGGAAGGATCTGTCATTCCGTTCAGTTGATTCTGGAGAATGTACTGACCTTCTGCTTCATTACCAGGCAACAAGTGCCCGGATTGACCTGAAAAGAATTGTTGAAAAGTTTCACCTGGCGCCATCCATCCCATGACCTGTCCGTTGTGTGTATTTTGGACAGCGATCCAATCCGCTCCGATTTGATATGGAGGTGTTACAGGAGCAGGTTGACCGCTGCCACCATTTGCGCCACCACCACCGCCGTTGAGTTGACTTCCAGCGCCGTTAGTTTGACGATTGCCATTGTTGGCACCCGATTGACTCCACTCTCCGGGAGGCGCGATAAACTCATCTGCACCCCAAGCATCAGGAAGATAAGAACCGTGTCCGGTAGTCAGGCCCTTATCCCTAATATTGAATATGCCGTTGTTAATCCGATGTACGGTATTGAAGCCCATATAAGGCGGAGGGCCTGTCGTTCCTTCGTCACCATAAATGTGTTCGGCTTCGCCAGCCGCTTCGTGAACAAAGCTATCCATCGTGCACGGTGGCAAACCGTTGCGCATACCAATTTTTTGACCTTGAGCTAAACATTGCTGAGTGCTGATCAGAGCAAAAGCAGCCAGAGCCATTCCTAACTTGGTGTAACGCATTTGATAGATCCTTCCTTGAGAGCGTGCATTCAAGATAAGGGACTGACGTGACATCAAAATGACATGTTGGTGACAGAGGCGTGACACAGTGAACTGAAGAGCTGTCAGCAATCCGGATTGAGACAAGGTACGCCCTGCAAGAGCTCTAGGCGATTTGATGATTGAGGAGACGATGATCAGACGTGACTGAAAATGCAAAGCACTCGATCTCGATCAGAAAAATCGTGACTTACTTGTGACAAGGTGGGAATAATCCATTCTAAATAAGAAGGTCGGCAAGTGATAACCAGAAAGATCCTGTTGCCTGTGGTGTCCGGGCTGAAACTCCTGAAATTGATCCGGGTCAGGCATTACGAGGGATAATTACCGGAGGGGGTTGCTTGCTCGATAAGTTTGCCATCGCTAGCGCTCTGCGCGAAATAGGGGTCTTGCTCGAATTGAAGGGTGAGAACCCCTATAAAGCTCGCGCCTATGAAAATGGTGCGGCGGCAGTCGAGGGCATCGCAGAAGATTTAGGACAGATTGTCGACGATAAGCGACTAACCAGAGTGCGTGGTATCGGTGAAGCCTTGGCGGCGAAGATTGCGGAACTCTACAACACAGGGCGATCTTCACTGCTCGATGACTTGAGAAATGAGCTCCCACCGGGCATAATCGAACTTTCTCAAATACCTGGATTGAGCACAAAGAAAGTTCAAGCTTTGCACGATGCGCTGGGCATAAGTAGCATCGCCGAGCTACAAATTGCGTGCGATCTAGGCGCTGTCAGCAAAGTAAAGGGATTTGGAGAAAAGACCCAACAAAAAATTCTCGAAGGTATAAAGGAATACGAAACTAGGGATGAGAGTATTCTTTTGCTTGATGCACGTCACCTGTCAAGGCAGCTGACAAACTATTTCAAACTGGCACCTGGGGTGACTGCGGTAAGCGTGGCAGGATCAATTCGCAGATGGAAAGAAACGATCAAGAACATCAATCTGATAGTTACCACAAACGATCCGGCCAAAGCGATTGAAGCGCTGGAAAAATTCCCTCTTGTTACCAAAATGGAAAGCAATGAAGAATCACGAGCGGTTGCACGCTTGGCCAATGGGATGAGGGTTAAGTTGCTGATCACAACGGCTGAACAGTTCCCCTATGCTGAGTTTATGGAGACTGGTTCCCAAAGCCATGTTGAAGAGATTCAAGCTTTGGCTAAGAATAAAGGATTCAGCATCGGTATCACTGGACTGTTAAAGGGCACGAAAAAAATTCCTTGCCTGTCGGAGCACGACATTTACAAAGAACTTGGACTTCCCTATATTCCGCCAGAACTGAGAGAGGCGAATGGTGAGTTGCAGGAAGTGGCTGCAGGCAATGACTTTTCTGATCTAGTCGACATTGAGCATATTCAAGGAATGACCCATTGCCACTCGACCTACTCTGATGGCAAAAACAGCATCGAGGAAATGGCTCTGGCAGCCGAAGCCATGGGCATGAAATACATCACGATTACGGACCACTCACCGGCCGCTCACTACGCTGGCGGCGTTACACTCGATCAGCTCAAGCGCCAGTGGGAAGAAATCGATCAAGTGCAAGAACGAGTCAAGATCAAGTTACTGCGCGGGACCGAATCGGATATCTTGGATTCAGGGGCGTTAGATTATCCTGATGATGTCTTAGATAAGTTCGATATATTGATCGGAAGCATCCATTCAAGATTGAAAATGGATGAAGAGCAAATGACGAAAAGACTGATTCATTGCATGCGTCTTCCGCAGTTCAAAATTTGGGGACATGCACTTGGGCGCTTAGTTCTCAGGCGACCGCCACTATCGTGCCGTCTGGAAGAGGTGCTGGACGCCGCGGCAGAATCCAATGTCGCTATCGAAGTGAACGGCGATCCGTATAGATTGGACATGGAAGCTCGCTGGATCAAACTCGCTCGAAAACGCGGAATCAAATTTGTCATTTCGACAGACGCGCATAGCATCAGAGATCTGCAGAATCTCAAGTATGGGATTCACATGGCCAGGCGAGGCGGCCTATCTCGGACGGAAGTGCTCAATACATTGCCATCTGATCAGTTCCAAAAGGCTGTAGCACCTGTTCGCTAGACTTGATTGAATTTCTAGGAACAGATGCTCGTATCCGAGCGTCATCCAAAACAGTTCAATCGGAGTGACAGCATCATGAATTACCAAAGCGCACCAAACGGCGTTTCATACGAGGCTTTGCTGAAAGTGATCGAGTCTCGATCAACCATCGGAAAACCTTATGAAGAGCGGTTATACCTCGTTGAACTAACGAACATCCTGGCAAATTTGTCTAAGAAAACACAGATGGAAACTGCCGAAATTTGGGATAAACGATCAGATTGGGGAAACCTTCATTAGTCGTGCCATTGACTGAATCGCAGTTTCGACGCAGAATGAATATATGCGTAGCGGTGCCGGAAGTAGGACACGCAGTTGAACAGCATTCTAACTACCCATAGAAAATTCTTGTCCCGGCTCTTTGTTCAGACCGTGGTGTTACGCTTCCTTAGAGCTATTCTGCTGTGTTGCGCCTTCTCCATCTACTGTGGAACGAGTGCCCAAGCCGGTGAACTCGATATCACCCAGATAGGGAATGAGCAAATCAAGACGACTTCCAAAAATCCGGTTTTCTTTGTCACCGACCGAAAAGAAACAATAGAAGGCACAAGAGTCAGATTCGTTGATGGACGCTCGCAAACATTGAGTTACGGCATCTGCTATCCGGATGCCTCTTCAGGAAATAAACTTAAAACGCTGGTCTTCAGCTCGCCGGAACAGTTCTTCAGCGAATTGGCAAAATTTGACAAAGGTGAAGCAATTATCTTTCTTCACGGTTATCATCGAGATTTTAAGAGTTCAATCGACTTAGGTTTTGAAACGGCGAATGGTCTCGACAGACCAATCGTCCTATTCACCTGGCCGGCTCGCAACAGCTATCTCAAATATTTTGTCGATGAAACGAATGCCGAATGGGCCGGTCCACATTTCGCCTCGTTTCTTACCGACTTGGGCACTCATGTCGAAAACAAAAACATCACCATTCTGTCTCATAGTATAGGCGCGAAGGTTATGACTTCAGCCTTTCAAACCCTGGCCTTCGATCGAACTCTAAATGACTTCCCAAAATTTGGCCGAGTGTTGATGTGTTCCCCCGACATCGACAGGGATATTTTTGCAGAGCAAGCGCCGCTGGTGCGCAGATTAGCCTCTGACGTGCGCATCTATGTTTCGTCAAAAGACAAGAGAATTTCTATCTCCAACTTCGTGCATGGCTCATATCGAGTCGGTTCTGCCACAAAAGCGCAATCAATTGAAGGAATTGAATTCATCAACTTTAAAGCGGAAGACCATCGCAGATTTGGACACTCAATCCCTTACGTATTGCTATCCAGAGTCCTCAAAGGAGAGTTAGCTGCTTCGGCCTTACGCAGTCCGCAACTTGAATTTTCTCATTCACCAATCCACTAGGCAAGCTCTTTGACGAACTGCCCATCAATTTCTTCGAGTGAGTGTAAATGCTGGTGCATATGTGACACCATAGAAACAGCCAACAACCTGTGGTTATTTACCCAAGGCCGATCCACTCTGGCAAATGGGTTCGCCGAACCTCGATCGATACTTTTGCTTTTAACCATCCATTCAAACCCCGAAAATCGTCAAGACATAAGTTGATGATTGAGCAGGTGAAAAGTTCCCTTGTTGTATACTGGCATCTTCCGTTATCGAAATGAGACTCAGCGCACTTGTTGAAAGCAGTTATTTATCCATTCATTGCCCTAAAAGTTGCTCTGGAAATGGCGATTGCGCACGGACGCGCAGAGGTCAGTAAGGCGTTACACGAATTGGTGGCGGATACCCTCTCTGACGCCAAAGAAATCAATGAGCTTAAGGCTGAGATTGCCGTTTTGCGTGCTGAAATAAACGAAGTCAAATACAATGGCACAAAGAATCCTAAAGGCGCTAAGATTAGCGTCCCTTAAAAGTTTTACTTAGGGCTATACCCGCTACTAGAGCGCCGAAGAGACCTCCGCCAAAAGCTCTAAGAGTTTTATTTCGCCACGTCGGGTCGAAGTAACGATGTTGCTCAGAAGTCTGTTCAACTAGAGCTTCCGCCTGCGAAACCATTCCTGAACGTGTGCTTCGGATCGCCTGGACAGCCTGCTCTTCAGTCAACAACCCCTTTTTGATCAAGCCATGGCAGCGCAATGCAAACTGCAGAGTTTGTTCGTCAGTTACACCCATGGCTAGAAATACTCGGCCGGACAAATGTGGATCGGCCAACAAACCGTCGTAAGCCTTCTGAACGTCATGCTGAGTACATACGCCAGCTTGCTTGAGAAGCTCTATGAGCCTTGGTGTGCTTGATTGAAAAACTTCACTGTTACTTGTTGCCGCTTGTTCAACTTCAGGAACAGTGAATTCTGAATTGCTAACGAAAATTTCTGCTTCGTTTGTGAGTTGATCTGAACTATCGCCGTGCAATCCGTTGCTATTCGAATTCCACGACTCATCCGCCTTCAGCCAAATCAGAAAGGAAGACTTGAGTTCTTCAATCGCTTCTTCTCTCTGCATTTGCCCGCTGCGAATTTGATCGTGTGCACGCAAAATACTTGGAAAGAAATTCGCCGACAAAACACCTTGCAGCACCAATGCGCCGCTAAGTGGAATATCGGCTTCATTGCTTGTTTGCATCGCCTGATCCAGCTGTTCTTGGCTGACAATATTAGAATCCAGCAGCAGGTCGGCGAGATGATTCGACAGATCTCGTTGATAATCAGGTGCCACATTCAACTGCTGTAGAGCTTGCTCTAAGGTTTTCTGGTCGCGCGTAACTAGGCGCAAGGCCTCGCCAGCAACATCCACCGAAACCAGTCCTTCATTAATCACTATTTGCGCTTGCAGCGAGGCCTGCAAAAGATGCTCTGTGACTGTGCCCGCCATGATCAATACTCTTCCAACTGGGATTTGTAGACGGTGCGAAACTTGAATCGCCTCAATAACATCGCTTGTATCAAGCAGTCCGGCACTAACAAGCAATTCGCCGATTTTGATCACTTTCGCGTCAGTCACTTGAGTTTCCTCGACAATTTGTCCGACAACTCCTGCGAGTGCTCGAAGGAATTCACAACTTTATCTAGGCTAAACATACACCCTAGAGCCGCGAATCGTCTTAATTTAAGGACAAATTGGCGGGAGCAGCCTCCCATCTAAGCTGATTTGCCTCCTATGCTAGTCTTCTCGCGTCCGTAAACAACATCTAAGTTTTCAGGAGTGACAGCGGGCATCCCTTTATGCGTTTCTAGAGCAGACGATGCGAGCTGTTTTTTTCCAGCCAAGATCACCTCAGATTTAGTAGCACTTATCAAATGATCAACAGCGCCCGGCTGGTCGACGACAAGCGCAGGCAGAGGAAGGATGAACTGTACCTCGTAACCCTGTTTCTCCATGTGGTTTAGCACCCGCTGCATCATTTCAACGCGAATTTGATTGACTTTCCATTCAAACATTTAGGACCCCTCCTAAGAAGACACCCACAAACCTGCACCCATATATTTGTATGGTATCCACAAATGGCTGAGCAAGCAAGTTATATCTTCGCTAACCCGAGTCAATTAATTTCAGTTGTAAATATAGACTTGCCGACGCCGAACTGCAAGGACTGCCAAAGGCACCGGTTGTGGTGCGGATTTATAGATAGATCATTTATTACACAGTCCAGGCGATTCACATTTACTAAATCTTGGAACAATAGTCGACCTCATGTCGCCTTAAGCGCAGTACCCGATAATGAGGATTAGAACGATGACAACAATATTAGAAAGCGGAAGCGATTCAGGTTCAAGCGCAGTAATGGTGATTATGGCCCTCGTAATAGTGGCTGTGGTCGGCTTTGCTATTTACTTCTTCAGCAACGGCAGTGTAGCTGGACCATCATCTGTGACAAATACAACAATCTCTGCTCCGGCCGCTCCTTCGATGCCATCACCAACACCAGCTCAATAATAAGAACTGGAACAGTACTGAGTCTGTTACGTCACAAAGCGAGACACACACAAGAGCAGGATTGATACCAAACCCAGGAGGTTAAAATGGTCACCATTTATACAGAAAACGGACAAATTGCAGAAGAATCAACATGTGCAGACGAGTGCAAAAAGACAAGAACGATGCGTCTTGCTGCGGTTAGTCTGGGAACTGCTTTGTTATTGTCTCTGATCGGCGCCTATAATTTGAACTCCGACGTTAAAGACTTGACGCACAACAAAGTAGCTTACATTGAAAACCGAGTAACTAATCTCGATACAAGAATGTAAAACTAGCTTCTTTGTAGCTAAGCGTGGCGCAGTTAAACTGCGCCTTTCGCGCGTCTAAAATCATTTATTGTCCTTGTTACTGTTAGATTTGGGCAAAGGTGCAACTTCTTCGGTCGCTCGAAGACTGGCCACCGGAAAGAACAATCCAACATACTTTCGCTTCCACCAAGCACCAGTTTTAGTCAACTCTTGCCAGTCAGTAAACTCGTAATCGTAAAGCGACGCTTTCACAAACTTCGGAATGCGGCCATTGAACGGCTCATTCTTCAGGAGAAGGCGAACGTCCGGAGCGCCTTGCAGCAATCGAAGGACAAAGTGAGCGAACCATGGACTGTCGCGTCGAGTGCCGAGAGCAGCAAACCACATTTGCCAATCTAACCTTGGTTGATATGGTGCCACCCAAGATGGTGCCCTCCGTAAATCTCCTGGCTTAAAGTAAAACTGATAAGCCTGCCAATTTGCACCATCCTCGCTTGCTTCCACAATTATTTCTTTGCGCGAAGTGGTCATCACAGCGAAAAGCCCATATCCGTTTACAAGACACCAAGGCGAAATTAGATAGGAAAAATACCTGATCGGCTCCGGTGTTACAGGGATATTGCGTGCCAAAGTTAGCAAGGCAATCGTGGCAACCAATATCGAAAGCTTGACCCGGGTAAGTGGAGTCGGCGGCTTGGTCACTGTGGCAGAGATAATTGAATCCGCAAACGCCCCTGGCACAAACTTTCGAACAGTGCGATCGTCCAACAAGAGCACGCACAAAATAATTGTAAGAAGATTGAAGAACGTGTAGTTTCCCGTCAATGCGATGAGCAACTGGAAAACAACAAACAATAGAGCAGCTATCAATCTAAATCGTCCGGGTGCGAAAATAAACCAGGGAACGATAAGCTCAATGAAAAACATGCAGACTACAGAAAGTTTCTGAAACCACTCCGGAAGTTGTGCGGCAAACCAAGCTAAAGGAGTCGGCAGTGGTTGAGTCCAGTAGTGATAATTAAGCGCAGAGAAATTTTGCCAAAAAATATCTCCACTCAAAAGTTTGACGCAACCGGAGGAGAACATCAGCTTGAACAACAATAATCTCAATAGCCAAAGAACTACGGATGATGGAGCTGGCAGCTTGGGCTGATTAGCGAACTTCCACGGCAGATCGAGCAATTTAAAATGCGAGTAAAAAACAGCTAAAAAACCTGCCTCGAGCAAAAGAACATCCCACTGGAAGCTCATAAAGTCACCACCGACGGTGACTATCGACAAATACATAAACCAGAGCAAAAACAACAGTGGTCCCGTGCATACTCCTGCAATAACGAGAAAGGAAAATAGTATGCCTGTTCCGGCAAGAAGACGAAGGGCAGCATCAGAACAGTTTAGCCAAAAAAAAGTAGGACAAGTTAGAAACGGGATCGGGCCGGCATTTTGAGCCGCTTCTTTCAAAAATAGATTAGCCGGCAGAATGCCTTGTGAGCCAATTAGCCCCAGCACCTGCACAAAAACAGAGGCAAAGGCAATTAAGTAAACCAACCCTATGCCGCGTAGAAAAATCCAACGGACAATTGTGTGAGACGAAAGCGGCGGAGCATCAGCCATGGCTATTTCCAAATCTGCCACTGGTCACTCACCTTGACTCGGCTCAAAATCGGACTTGGAGTTGGAATTGGAGTTGGAATTGGACTTGGCTCGAAGTCGGACGTAGACTCGGACAGCATATCTGCCATGTTCTTTTTGATCAACCTGCGCGTATGGAGAGTTGTGAATTTGTCTATTTGGAAGGAGAGCGCAAAAGCTTGTTATCCATTCGATCATCTTCATCGGCAGGGTGCTTGAGCCCTTGCTTTTCGCGCATAGCCACGTCCAACTTCCATAACAGATCCTGCACCTTAGTGCGAGTGCGAGCCTTCTTAACACTTGGGGAATCCATGATTTGGTGCAGTGCTGTCGCTAGCTGAGAGTAGGCGATTTGCCGATTCTCGAATGCTTCCTTGCAATCTGGATTCAAGTTAAGGGCTCTCGTGTAGTCCTCGATGGCCTGCTGATATTTGTTGAGATTGTGATACGAGATCCCTCTACAAAAGTAAGCTCCACAGTCTTTTGGATTGACTTCAATCGCGTTATTCAGGTCAGCAATTGCCAGTTCGTGCATTTCCAGCTCACTGTAAGCGATTGCGCGACAGAAATAAGCGCTTGAATCACCAGGAGTGAGGTGAATGTATTCGCCGAAATCAGCAGCTGCTTCTCTGAACAAGCCTTGTTGAAAGTAAGCGTAACCACGCTCTGTATAAGCAAGCGCCAGTTTGGGATTTATCTCGATAGCCATACTACAGTCGTAGACTACATCAACATGACGGCCCAAGACGCCATGTGCATATGCTCTGTAGACGTAAGCCCAAGCATTTTCGGCATCAAGTGCAATCGCCTGGGTGTAATCCTGGATCGCCTTTTCTGGCTCACCAAGCAAGTTGTAGGTGAATGCTCTGTTGAAGTAAACAGTGGCAAAGTCGGGCTTCATCTGGAGAGCTTGGCTAAAAAACACAAGTGCCTCGGGATAACGCCCTCGCATAAGCAAGTCCATTGCTTGCTCATAAGCCATTCGGGCATGATCCTCTGCGTTCATTCACACACCCTAACTACTGCTAGAGAAGCTGAGGTTCCGATCGCCATCAGCCAATCCTTTTAAGATTGGCTGGACGGTGTCAGGAGAGCAACAGCCCATGTTAACACGCTCTCATGCTGACAATGCAGTTGTCAAGTATCAGCGCTAAGGCGCTTGCCTTGAGGATCTGTGTTAACCCGGATTCCGTGCCAGTAAGCGGGAGTTGGCTTCAAACCTTAATTTCTGCGGGGTTACTTGGCGGCTCCAGTCAAGCTCTTCAGCCTCGTTTCGATCTTCTGAGAATCGGCTTGTCTGCCTGTCGCTTTCAGGACGAACGAGTAGCTCTTTAAAACAGCAATTAAGTTGGTCTTGTCGGGGTTTTTATTTAACAGCGGTATGGCGCGTAGGAAATAGGACTCAGCTGCAGCCCAGTTTCGAACTGCTCCGGCCATCATTGCTGAATTTGCGTAGGCGCTGCCTAAATTTTGGCTGACAATCTCCGACGTCGGATCCAACTTTTGTGCCGCCTCGAGTTTTCGGATTGCAGTCGCTATCTGACCTGCTTTCATCGCCTCAGCGGCCTCAGAATTTAATTTCAAGAGTTGGTTGACATTGCTGTTCGGATCGCCAGACATAATCATTTTTGACATGTTCAATGGATGACTTGTCACTAAGTCAGCACTGGCCGTGTAGATCTTCGTCAACGTATTTTTGTCGCGGTCGGAAAGATCGGCAGGTGTGTCGGCCGGCAATACGGTGCTAAACATGATGTCGTTTGGATATTTGCTGTGTCCCAAAATACCGAGAGCATGCCCGATTTCATGCAAATCAATGCGGCGCGCGTAGTTGTTCGAAAGCTTCTGGGTTCCAAGTGGTGGCACTGACAAGAGGATGATGTTTACTTTTAGTATGCCTTTCGAATCCGGCACAACTATTGCATGACCACCTTCAGCAGAAGATATCATTTGTTTGACGTCGTCGGTCCAAGTGCAACTGATTTTAGCCGCCGCGTTGTTGGTGTACTCAAATTTCAACCCGCCTTGTGATGCTTTCTCCCAGTCTGAAAATGCCTGCTTCAGAACTTCAACGTACTCTTGTCGAAATCCTGGCACAGTAGGGTCGGGCTTGATGGAGATGGTGATCGGCATTCTCGTTTGAGGCCAACGGGCAATCCCGTTCTGTGTGGCATCATCGAAATAATCATTGGCATTGACACTGGCGGGTTTTGCTCCAGCTGTGCGCTTTAGCTCATTTTCCAACATAGCAATGCCACTGCGCACTTGAGGTGCTTCAGGTGCGTTTGGGCTGAGTTGGAGGAATGTTTTAAACGCTTGCACTGCTTCCTCTGTGCGACCTAATGATTGGTAGCAGGTTGCCAGTGTGCCCCAAGCCGGTGCGGAGGTGGGTTTCAGTTGTGTCGCCTTTTCTAGTTCTGCCATAGCTTCGTCGTATTTGCCGGATTGGACTAAGGCTGTGCCCAAATTGCTATGTGCGTCGGCAAATTTAGGCGAAATGGCAATTGCCTCTCTAAATTTGGACGCGGCGTTATCAAGGTCATGGGCGTTAACCAGCTTTACGCCCTCGTTGTAGAGAAGAATGGCCTGATTATCAGGGCGAAAACCAGGTTGGCAGATGGCGTGCGATCCAAAGGACAGATTAAGGGTAAGGGCTAATCCGGTAGTTACGAGTAGAACTAGTTTGCTGCGGACCATTATTCCTCCTGCACGGATTCAAGTCTTATTGTAAAGCTTTTGTGGCGACGCATCATAGCGGGCATAACAGAACGTGGCGTTCACTTCGGTTGCCAGTTTATAATCTACGTCGCTGAATTCCAAAGTCGGGCAGCGGGCAAAGTCGGTCCGCTCAGTCGATCAAACAGCAGCGGATGCATAGGTTTTCTCCGTACACTTCTCAGGACAGTGGACTATGGTCAAAGCTCTAACAATTCTTTCGGGCGGACAAGATAGCACTACGTGTCTCTATTGGGCAAAGAAGCACTACGACGAGGTCGTGGCCCTAACTTTCAACTACAATCAGCGACACATTCGTGAAATCGAAAGCGCCAAAATCATCGCCAAACTGGCAAAGGTGCCACACGAAATAATCGACATGGGTTCGATCTTTGCCGGTTTGAGCCCGCTGACAGACCATAAGCAATCAGTCGAGAATTATGGATCAGCAAACGATTTGCCTGGCGGATTGGAAAAAACATTTGTGCCGGGCCGGAACATTCTGTTCTTGTGCGTCGCCGCCAATCGTGCTTACGTTACGGGCTGCGACGACATGATCGTAGGCGTGTCCGAAGAAGATTTTGGTGGCTATCCGGATTGCCGATTAGACTTCATACGAAAAATGGAGGAAGCCTTAAAGAGCGGATTGGACCGAAGTATTGCAATTAAGACACCGTTGATTCACTTGACCAAGCGCAAGACTGTAGAACTAGCCCAGACTTTGGCAGGATGCATGGAAGCATTGGCGCACTCGACTACTTGTTACAACGGTGACGTGCCACCATGTGGTCACTGCCATTCTTGTTTGCTGAGGCAAAAGGGATTCTCAGACGCCGGCGTTGATGATCCACTGCTATCGCGGGGACTACTTGATGCTCGGTAAAAATCCCGTTCGACCACAAGATCTGAATGACGGACAAAACTTATGGGTCCAGTCAGTCTTTTACACACTGCAAGGTGAAGGACCCTTTATAGGCAAACCGGCTCTGTTTGTCAGGTTGGCCGGTTGCAACTTGAAGTGCTTTTGGTGTGATACAGATTTCGAATCATCTCAATGGCACCCAAGTTTGGATGAATTATTTGAACGTATTGATGCCGAAAGACCGAAACATTGCAGCCTCGTTGTTATCACTGGTGGTGAACCATTCCGCCAAAACATTGCACCACTGGTGGAGCGTCTACTACAGTGCAATCTTAGCGTCCAAATCGAGACCAATGGCACTTTGTGGGTTGATCTTCCTGTTGATCCAAATTTGCACATTGTGTGCAGTCCGAAATCAAGTTATATCCACGAGAAACTACTGCCAAGAATCACAACATTTAAGTATGTGATCGGTTCTGATGATATCGATCCCACCGATGGTTTACCAAACCAATCCACTCAGACTGCAAAAGTGCCAGCTCGAATAGCTCGACCGCCATTGGGTAGTGAGATCTACGTAATGCCTTTGGATGCCGGTGAGGCTGCCCAGAACGAACGGAACAAAAATGTCTGCGTTGATGTGGCAATGCGCTTCGGCTATAGATTGACCCTGCAAAGTCATAAGCTACTGAATATCGATTGAGGGGAATGAAGTGACCGCACCTGAATTAAAGCACCTCGGGAAGAAAACAGAATACGTATATACCGATCCCTCGGTAGAAGTTCTTGAGCACGTGCCGAACCCGTTTTCTGATGGCCAACAAAATCCGCATCAAGTGGCCGGAACAGTGCACATTGAAGCGTCGGAGTTCACAAGTTTGTGTCCGATTACAGGTCAACCTGATTTCGCCACCATTGTCATCGACTACATTCCGCGTGAACGACTAGTGGAGAGCAAATCGCTCAAGCTTTATCTTGGTCGATTTCGCCAGTTTGGTGAATTTCACGAGTCTTGCGTAAATCGCATCGCCAACGACTTGATTAAATTACTGGACCCGGCCTATATAAAAGTTGAGGGGCAGTTCACCCCTCGTGGTGGCATATCAATCTGGCCGGTAGCAGAATTTCACCGTTGAATCGGTTTATCTATTCTTACAGCCGTGTTGTTTCTGCTCAGTGTTTCTTCCAAATACTCAAGCATTGATGGCGAGATTTGCGAATTATTTCGTATATCCAAAAAAATCAGTGATTTCATTTTGCTAAGCGGTTGTATAGCACGATTGGTAATATCACGAGGTTCAACATTTTTATCGCGTAGTAGGTCTGAAGAATCAAGTTGTGGTAAATCGGGCTGTCAGGGAAACTAATCAAAGCTAGCCAAACAGCCAGTTGACTCCACAATATTCGTCAATTCTTACAGATTGCTTGCAGGAGCATTAATCAATTCCTGATGCCATTATGTCGGCCAGGTTATTGGTGCATCCGACGGATTCCATCATCGTGAGTGGCAACATATTCAAGGAAATTTGCATACCTGTGAGTCCAATAAGATCTCGCACAAAAAAGTTTTCCAACCCATCTTCCGGTCCGTAATTACAGGATGTTGCAGCTTATATTGACGCAAATCAGCCAAACTTGCCGGCGTGCATTGCCGTGAAATTAAGCATTCTGGTTTGTCAATCTCTGTTTCAGTCGAACTCCGTAAGAGCACAGCTAGACTAGCTCTACAGTGGGAATTCAATATATAGGCTTTCCATAGGCTTCTTATATGTTCGCCAACAAACGTACGCGAGGTTGACTCAAGAACGCACACCAAAAACGAATCTGGCGATCACACTGCAGAATATTCAGTACAAGAAGTACAACCAGGCATCATAGTTTTTCAACTGAAAGCGGCCTTTCGAGATTTCGAAGTGAACCGATTGTTATTGACTAACTGTCCACCTTGCATGCGCTTCAAAGTTGTCTGTGCTCTGGAAGCCACGTATGGATTCTCATCCTCAGCCAGACTCCCCAAGGCCTCGATGCCAATGTTGTGATTTTCAGCGAGCACATACCTAATATCAACATCACTATCTTTGGTCAACTTCCAGATAACGTCAATTGGAGTATTTGGGTTTTCCGCGATCACTTGCCGGATGAGACAATCTCCCTCGGCGCAAAGTCTGCGCAGCACACTACTTGATGTAGTGTCGTCGCTAGCTAACTTTGTCACCCATCGTAGGCGAAGGGCATGCGAATGTTGTTTGGAAATGAACGAATCGTTGCTAGAGAGATGAACGAACTCAACGTTCTCGAGCTGATCTAAGATCTGGAAAATTACATCTTCTGGTGTCAGGATTGGTATGTCGATTGCAGTCTGGTGATGAGCCGATTCGTTTGGCAACGCAGCGTGATTTAGCTCGGCTGATTCAGCAGGAAATCGCTTCGATAAGTAAACACCTCTGGTGGGGTTCAACATATCCTGGAAATTCTCAAAATTATCGTTCTTGGCGGCGTTACGACTTAAATAATTGCTCGTAGCGCTACGATAATTCTTGGCGGCTAAACGATCAGCAAGATGCGAGTTTTTCAAAATCCCGCCCGTGCTGTTGTGGGTTTCTGCCGACTTGGCGGGCGGCTCTTGCTCTTTGTGGCTGCTGACAAATTTGGACAGAATATCTTTGAACATAGTAATCACCTGGCTCGCTGTGCAGGATGCTTTGAAACGCCTGGTTTAAACAGGCTGGATTGCTGACGGGAACTTTTATTGAATAGTTCCCAAGACTCTTTATGGAAAACGCTCTTCGGTACTGCTCAGTTGACCAGCCAATCGGGTTCAAGCGGCTCAACTACTTCTGCACCAATAATGGTGCGCTGCCTAACAGTTGAAATTCTTGAAAATCCACTCTTGGAACTTGGAAAGCCATCTCTTCATGATCGCGTCTGACGGTTAAGTTCACGATAGTGCCAGGTGTTCCATGAATCTTGCCAACGAATCCTGAACGTATTCCATCGACGGAGGTAATGACGTCGCCCGGACGAATACCGACTATATCGGCCGGCGATTTAGAATGAACCTTAAAGACGCGCCCAGAATGATTAACGCGAACGCCAATTCGTCCCTCAACATCACGATATTGAACAATGCCAGTCAGCATCGTAGCTTGAGCTGGGGATGTATGAAGGAAAGTGACCATCAAAAGGGCCATCAGAATTTTCATGGCTACCTCTACATCAGAGCGCGAAATTGAGTATCTATGCGGGATATGACTGATGTTTTTCGGCTTTGGTTCCCGAAAGTTGGCAGCTGCGAAACTATCCTCCAGGCTTCTGCGAAGAAAGCCGAAGTCCGAATAAGGGCACCTGATTTGGTGGCATATTGACTCGCTACCGCGTCACGATCTGCGCTGCCAAAGGGAGCAGATGCAATTCTTGTATACTGATGTGGAGAAGCGGCGGCGGTTGGGCTTTTCCTGAGCAACGCTTAATGACGTAAACTTCGGTCGCTAACCGCCCCTAATTAGAAGCGGGAGCCAGTAATCTATATACAGAATATGACCACAGTCTTAAGAGGTCCGGGCTTTGTTGAACAAATCAATGTGTCGAATCACCCTAGCATTCATGAGTTTGAGCTATCTAGGGCAAGGAGTTGGAGCTGCCAATGCCGTCGGGCAATCGGCGCCAAAGGCAACACCGGTCGGCGTGAAGAAGGCTTCGGCGCCTGTGTCCAATGCAGCGTCTGGAGGGGCAAAGTCCGTGCCATTTGACGCCAGCGCGGTGCCGCCAGGACCTAAAGACCTGCCTCGCGGGGCAAAATTAGGGACTGTCAAAGACTCTTTAGTGCAAGATCAACAAAAGATTCCATTTGTTTCCTGGGTAGACAGTTCTCAACCGGTCGATGCGGTGATCTTATGCGTGCACGGTTTAGGACTGCATAAAGGCACATATGAAGCTTTCGGCAAAAAAATGTCCAAGATTGGCGTGCCGACCTATGCACTGGATGTGCGGGGCTTTGGAGAGTGGAAGGACGATTACCGAACTGGAATCGACTTCGAAGGAGCTCTTGCAGATATAAAGATCATTCTCCAGTCCATCAAGAAGAACTATCCTAACAAGCCAGTTGTGATTCTCGGGGAATCGATGGGCGGAGCAATCGCCTTACGAGCCACGGCTATGTATCCGGAGCTCATATCAGGTTTAGTTTCGTCTGTTCCATCTGGAGATCGGTTTGGTGCAGGAGACACAAAATTAAAAGTAGGTTTGCATGGCTTCTTCCATGGCTTCAACAAACCAATGAACATTGGCACTGATGTTGTCGGCAAAGCAACTCAAAAGGAAGACTTGAGAGAGACATGGTCTAACGACAAACTGGGTCGCATGAACATGACGCCGAAAGAATTGATGCAATTTCAATCATTCATGGAGAAGAATTTCTTAGTCGCCAAAGAAATCAAAACCGCTCCAGTGCTCTTTATTCAAGGTGCCAACGACAAACTCGTTCGGCCAGCCGGCACATGGAAACTTTTTGACAATCTCACAACAGATAAGCGCCAGCTCGTATTCAGCAAAAATGCGGAGCACTTAATTTTCGAAGAAGGACAATTTAGTGATGAAGACATTAGCTTTGTCGAGAAATGGATCAATAAGAACGTTGCCCCTCTCACAACCGTAGCTATTGCTACAGATAAGTCGCAACCGGCCGTGGCAACTAATAACGGTGACGGCACCGAACCTGCATCATCCGATCCCAAGGTTGCTGATGCCACTTCAACCTCCAAGAGTTTTGATCCAACCAAAACTGATACCACTGCCCCAACTGTGCAACAGCATCGGATGGCGACCGCGACTCAGCAGGTTGCCTACGCACTCGGAAAACAAGATAGTCAAAATATCGCCTTCAGTCAGCAACCTGGCGGGACCAGAACTGCTGATTTTTCAGGAGATCCAGCGCGGATCTCGTATTGGATCGAACTAGCTAGAAATGGAAAAGTCTATCGCTGTAATAACAAAACATCATTTAAATCAGGTGATGCGATCAAATTCCACATCATCCCACAAACTGACGGATACGCATACGTAGTGATGAACAAGAGCAGCAGAGGCAAGAGCGCGACGCTTTTCCCTTCCGCTGAAACAGGTACAAATAACTTTCTGACCAAGGGTGAAGATTATCCACTACCAAGTAAGACATGGTTAAAGTTCGACGAACACCCAGGCACTGAAAAAGTTAGTCTCGTATTTTCACAAAAGAAAATTGAGCCGAGAAAAGAATTACAAGAGCAACGCTACCTAACTGCCTATGTCTCACCTTCGGAAACTGGATCCAAAGATTTGGTACCGACAAGAATGCAGTTGAGTTGGGACGATCCAACGCCAGTTATCATTCCATCTGACTTCTCTGGGAACTCGCAGCTTGCCAGCGCAAGCAGCTTGGTGAAAGTATCCTTTAACGGCCCCGGTGGAGTGTTGTCTGTTGATATTGCGCTTGCACATCAGTAAAGGTAGAGCATGATCACAACAAAACGGATCGCCACTCTATTTAGCGTCTTAACCCTGGTCTTCACTATTCCAGCGAGTGTTTGCGCCGATCAATTAGCACCATCGCCGGTGCCAGGGGTCGAGTTCACCAAAATCCAAGATCTCAATCCTAATGCCAAACCGACTAACAAGCCGATCAAACAAAAATGGGCAGTTGTGATCGGTGCGTCCAAGTTCAAGGAGAAGCGCCTGGAAGGTTCTGAAGTGTCCATGGATAAAGCGGCTCAACAATTTTACGATTACCTCGTTGATCCGCATGGTGGACGCTTCCAACCGGACCACGTCAAACTTCTCGTCAACGCTTCAGCGACAAGGCAAAATATCGTTTCTTCACTAACAAGCCCTTGGTTGGGTTCTCTGGCTGGTCCAGATGACCTAGTTCTCGTCTTTATCGCCACAAATGGTTTTCCGACGACGGATGGGTCCACCTATCTGTGTGCCTATGACTGCGCAATTGATAACGTTTACTCGACTTGCATATCCATGCAAACCTTGATGGACACCCTTAAAAAGGATGTGAAGGCCGAGAGAATTGTTTTGGTGCTGCAATCTTGCTATAGCGGTGCTGCCGAATTGACCGCCGGTGCTAAAGCACTCTTCAGCGGCTTCAATATCGACTTAGAAAAAGTTGCTCTCGGCAAAGGGTATGTAATCCTTTCATCGAGCCGCCCGGACCAAATGACATGGAGTGATGCTTTCTCGCGAAACTTAGTTAAGGCTTTGCGTCAACAAGATGGGCTTATTCCTATAAAAGAGGCGTTCGAGTTAGCAAAGAAGCAAACCGAAATTGACACCAGCATCATCAGTCCAAATAAAAAGCAAACTCCTGTGATCAAGACTGATTGGACCGGAAACGAACTAGTACTCGGAACTCCGTCTGTTGAGAAAGTTTCAGAGATACCTGATAACGTAAAAAACTTTTTGTCAGCGGAAGCATATTATCTCAACGGCACCAATAAGATTACGGCTGGTGACATGGCTGGCGCCGCAAAAGAGTATCAGGCGGCCATTTCTGTCGATCCGAAGTATGCCGATGCGTTGGCGGATTTTGGTGCGCTAAAAACAATCCAAGGTGATTGGCAAGCAGCGTCGGATCTTTATCAGCGTGCGATTGCGGCCCGCCCGAATGATTCTTTATTTCACGCCAACTACGCTCGCGTTCTTGAGAAGTTGGGACAACCAGAAGTAAGTCGTAAAGAGCTTGAACAATCTTATGTTCTGAATCCAAGAGATCGAGTCGTATTGCAAGCGCTGGCATCAAAGTGCTTGCAGGAAGGTGACCCAGTCCGCGCCGTCAAATTATTACAAGCTGCTGTGCAGTTATTTCCGACCTCCGAATCCTTGCATGAGAGGTTGAGTTACGCATTTGTAAAAGCAGGTGACATCGATAATGCTCTGGCTCAAGCCAAAGAGGCTGTCAGTATCGCGCCGGGTTCAGCTTCGGCAAAGCTGAATTTGGGATCCAGTCTGCTAATGTCAGGTGATAAGAAGTCAGCGATCGATGCTTACAAACAAGCAGTGTCCATGGCTCCGACCAATCCTGATGCTCATTTCCTTCTAAGCAATACGTTCGAAAGCGTCGGCGATAAGAAATCTGCGGTGAGCGAATTGAACAAATTCTTAGAGCTGATCCCGGCCAATGATCCAAGAGCCGCCAAGGCGCGCGCCCATTTGGAAGACCTGACGTCACCCTAACTCAAAAGCGCCCTTAGAGGTTGCACTTTTCCTACACCGCATATATAACGGTGTAGCTAGAAGAAGCAGCTGTTCTTCACTATAATGTGTAGGGACTATTGACGGAGGAAATGTAATGGCTGAAAAGGGTGCGAAAGCAGACAAGGCAGAAAAGGGACAAACAGATTCCGATTCACCTGCAACACTGATACTAGAGGTAAAGACACCATCGGGAGAACCATGGGGCCAAATTATTGCCTCTGCCAAAGAGTTCAAGACAGGCTCGGTTGGCTTCTATGCAAACGGCAAAGTGACAAACCCGAATACCGGAGCCCGTTACCAATTGGGCGCCAATATCATCTTGATTGGCAGCAAGAAATAGCCTGCGAGCCGCAAAATGGCTAAAATCCTCGTTGTCGAAGATGACCTGACGGTTTGCACAATAATTGAAGATTGGCTCACGCACCAACACCACACCGTCGAGATCTCGCACAATGGTTTGGAAGCCGATCATTATCTAAAGACATATCAATACGATGTGATCGTGCTTGATTGGGGTTTGCCCGATTTAAGCGGCGTAGAAATATGCAAACGATATAAATCAAGTGGTGGTCGTGCACCGGTGTTAATGCTCACCGGTAAACATGATATTGAGGACAAAGAGGAAGGCTTTAACGCCGGCGCTGACGATTATCTTACTAAGCCATTTGATATCAAAGAATTGTCAGCTCGAATTAGAGCTTTGTTGCGGCGACCAACAAACGTTTACGACAACATCTTGAGTATTCGCAACGTTTCTCTCGATCCCAACAATCACATAGTCACCAAGGACGGTGAAGCTATTAAGCTGACTCCAAAGGAGTTTGCTGTATTGGAATTCTTCATGCGCAATCCAAACAAAGTCTTCAAGGCGGATGCGCTGCTCGATCATGTCTGGAATTCAGAAGCCGGTTCTGGTCCGGAAACAGTTCGAACCTGCATTAAGCGTCTGCGTCGACAAATAGATACGCAGGGGCAATCTTCAATCATCGAAAACGTCCATGGTGTTGGTTACAAACTAGCTGCTGAATAGTACCGGGTCACTAATAAGCACCGGGGTAATCCCAGTATTTCTCTAGTGATGACTGCCTATGTCTTGTCATGGCGCGCGCTTATGCTTAGTCATACGGCGTATTACCATGAACAGGAAGGGCAGTCAGATGTCGACAATAGACGATGAACAAATGCAAACTCGACAGAAGCTGGAGTTCCTGCTTACTGATGAGAAATTAGCCTACAAGCAGCCAGTAACACCTCCACCGGTGGCGCAAAACCATTCGTGGTCTTCGTTCTACGCTGGTGCCGGCGCCTCCTTGTTGCTGCTTGCGGGCGGTGTATTAGGCGGTTATTTTTTTCAGCAAGCACATTCAGATCGAGCACCTAGCATTCTTTCACCAAAAAGTTTTGCTATTCCTGCGCAAATTCCGGTCGTCGTCTCCATACCGCCGCGCGTCGATCCAAGACCAGTCAAGACTCTTCACGCAAATGGATTGAGTGCTGCGCGTTCTGTACTGACCGGGGTGGCGGATCCAGAATCTCTTAGCGCGTCATATTATTGGACGTTCTCGCTGCGCAACAGTACGTCCGTCAAAAAAGAAGCTCAAATGCAAATGGTGTTGCCTGCAGGTTCTGTAGTTTCCAGAGCGACTTTATGGATCAATGGAAAGGCTCAGGAAGCTGCATTCAACTCAACTGATAACGTTCAACGGGCCTACGATTGGGTTGTGAATGATCGCCGTGATCCACTGATCATCACGCAGATAAGTGCCAATCGAGTCTTGATTAAGGCATCGCCTGTGATGCCAGGACAAAACATGAAGTTGCGAATTGGAATGACCGTTCCGATGAAATTGACGGCGGACAATCAAGCCGAATTGACCCTTCCCTATATTGATGACTCAAATGTGAACATCTCTTGCAAGCAAGACGTTCACTTGACCGCGCCATTGACAATGAGTTCAAATCAAGTTGGTGTTCAAAATGAGAGCACCAGCAGCGGTTCCTTGCTGAGAGGTAATATCGACGCTAAGAACTTGGAAAAACTCACTGTTTCCATGGCTCGCTCCAGCAACTTGACTCGTTTCGCAACACGTGCCACTCACTCGGATCCTCCAGGCTTCATTGTTGCCACTATCGAGCGCGATTCTCAAAACAACGCCAGTCAAATGACGTTAACAAAAACTCTGGACAGACCCGATTGTCCAATCCTGGCTTCAGAACACACGGCGTATCGCATTTCATACATGTGGGCAAAACAAGAAATAGACCGATTGCTGCAAGAAGATCAGCGCTCGCAAGCTGTCGAACTTGCCAGTGTCTATCGAGTCGTTTCTCCTGTCTCCGGAGCTGTGGTGTTGGAGCGCAGTTCGGACTATTATCAAATGGGACTGGATCGTAGTATGGGCCGCACTCTCTCATATACTGAGCAACGACTTGCACAAAAACCAAGCCAGGAGTATGAGAGAGAGTACTCAACTTCTGTCCGGGCAAGCGCTCAGCCAAGCCCTAAAGCCGTATCTAGACGAGCGACGGAAAACAAGCCAGCGCCCGGTATAGAAGACGATCTAGCACGTGATAAGAGCGACAATGCTGACGCAGTAATTTTGTCAGAAGCACCGATTCCTACGCCAATGCCCGCTCCAATTTCTGCACCAAGCAATGTCGCACACCATGCTGTGCCAGACGTGACAGCGCTTGACCAAGCATCACCAAGTCCGCCAACTGCCGGCCATATCCAATCAAGTGCGCAGACGATGACGCCGTCAATGATGGCACTTACAGTTTTCAATTTTGCCGGACCAATAGCATTTCTCTTGCTCGCCATGTCGCAGATATCACGCTCCCGGCGCAAAGCGGCTCTTACAGCGGCAATCGCTTGTGGTTGGTTAGTCTGCGCTTTGTACAGTCCAATTTTGAGCCAATCGGGCGCTATCTTAGGGGCGGCAATTTGGACGCTAAATCGACTATACAAGATGCTGGATTTAACTAAAACTAGACAAGGGTGATCGCTCCTAAGTCAGATCGATAAGAACTGGTTCCGAATTGTAGTTTAGATAACTCGCTTCTAAACTCGATTCAAGCAGGTATCAATCCAGATGAGTGACGAACGGATGCTTTGGGTGCGCCCAGAAGAATTGACACATCAATTCAGTCGCTGACAAATCGCGGCTTGGACGATCACCGTTTGAAATTCCAGTTATATAGATGCGCTCACTATCAACGTTGAGCTCGTCTTTAATTTTGGCAAGCAATGCTCGAATGAAAGCTACCCAAAATTTATACGACAAGCGTTCGCTTCTCTACTTCCGACTGCTTGCAGTTAAGCTCGAACAGCAACGAAGCACATCTTCTTGTGCGGAATTTCTGGTTGGCTGCCAGCCAAGTTCGCGGCTCTTTACTCCCCGAATTCTGGAGTTGGAGCCGAGCCCGAATATGGCCATGCCAGCACCAAACTTAGCGCTCGCATCTTCGATCGGCCAATTTGCGACTGGTGTTTTCAGATCAAGCCCTTCTTTTATCTTCTCAACGAGCTGCTTAAAAGTCACTTCTCCATTTTCAGCAAATAGGAAGAGTCCACCGCTTGGTGCCTTTTCTATGACAAGCAAGTAAAGATCGGCAAGGTCTTCGATGTGTACCGTGGACCAAATGTTTTCTCCACGACCGATGTGTTTTGCCACGCCGCTTTCAATCGCGAGTTTTATCAAACCAGGGATTTGTTGGCTCTCCGAATTAATACCGAGTCCCTGTCCATAAATTAGACAAGGACAAATCACAACAGCACGAATTCCATCTTTTGCAGATTCAATAACCATGTTATCGATGTCCACTCTCGCCTGTTTTTGAGGCTCAGGTTTGTATTTGGTTGTTTCGTCAAAAATTCGATCCGAGGGTTCACCATTAGCCTGGTCCGCAACAATGCTCGAACCACTTGTGTGGATCAGCACTTTGTCACTGCCATTTAGCGCTGAAATAAGTGTCTTGACGGCTGCTTCATTGTCAGAGTCCGCAGCATCAACGACGATGTCAGCTTCCCGAGCACATTTGGTCACCAACTCGACATCGGACAAGTCTCCTAATACCGGTTCTACACCAAGGCTGCGAAGTTTGTCGGCACTTGTTTGCGAACGAGTCAGACCCTTGACTTGATAACCAGCTTTTAAGAGCCTAACGGCGACTGAACCGCCTATATAGCCTGCAGCTCCAGTGACGAAAACTTTTTTTGACATAACTCACCTGATATTTGTAACCGCTTAGTGGCGGTCTTGGTAAGGTATCCGACTGTGGATGCACAGCTCTCGATACAATAGTACGAAAACAATCGTACTATCTTGCCAATCATAATGTCAATCGGCGTCCTGTTCGATGATCACTTTTTGAAATCAAGATTAAAAGTGAATTGGATATCCACGTCTGGGTCAGCAGTTGCTGGAAGCGCATGAAATGGAGCCTCTTCTTCGATCACTTTAATCGCTGTCAGATCGGTCTCAGGATGACCAGAACTGCGCGTTATGTGGATATGGGAAACACTGCCATCTTTATGCACTTTGAACTCAACCACGGGGAGCTTCCGATTCTCTACGTTGCAATTCTGCCATCGATCTAACAGCTTCTTTTGTATATTTTCCATAAACGGACGAAAGTTGGTGGCGGGTAACTGGCCCATAACAGCACTTGTTTTTTCAACTGGGGTAGGATGGCTGCTCACCACCGGTTTTACGAAATCCGGCGGTTGAGGATGCATCGGAAAACGCACCGGCAACGGTGCTAATAGTGATTGATTATTAGCTGTAGATTGAGCCCGCGCAGGCAAAATGGAAACTAGCATCGAAATCAGGCTGACTGCGACTGTTCTTACCGCTCTGGTTAGTCGACGAATTTTCCTCAGTCCGACCGGGCAATCTTCAGTAATAATTGTTCCATCATGGCGACGAAAGAACCGCACACAGACACGCTCACTAGACACACGACTCTGCAGAAATTCTTCAGCGGCTTTCGAATTTATAGCCGAAAGATTGTAAACGTTTAAGTGACAGAGACCACAAAAGCGGGTGATGTCGTCGCCTTCCATCGAGTCCCAAGAAACCCTGCAAGGAGAGGCGATCTGAATGGCTATTGAAACAGCTTCGTTTCTGTAAAACATCTCTTTGGCAATGCTCTGGGTCCCTACCATCACACTATGACAAAATCCCAAATCAGACTGCTACAGGCAATACCCTAGAAATTCCGGGTTGTGTGCACCGCCAGCAGTGACCGCCAGGAACTTCCGTTTCAAGAAGGAAAAGCTTACCCTTGAATACCCGCTGGCAGCAGCTCTGTCAATATTACAGATAAGAGCTATTATGATTAGTAGAGCGATGTCAACGAGAGCCCATTGGCATGGAAGAAAACAATTACTCACCGGAGAAGACCCCGCTCAAGGCGGTCGGCGATTGGAGTGGTCCGGCTTTGAAAAGCCCTAGTACTCAGAACGACAGCGATGAAGATCGGCATAATGTCCAACTGGAAAGGGCGATCCGCTTCGCGAAAGAGGAGTCCCTCCGCCTTGGTCACAGATTCGTCGGCTCAGAACACCTTCTGATCGGCATCCTAAGACAAGACAAAAGAGTCGCAGCGATGGTATTAAACTCGCTTGGCGTATCTACAGACAAAGCCCGTCGAGAAGTTAAAAGCATTATCGGTTACGGGGCCGGTGTAGGCGAGATCAATGAAGAAGACCTGCACTCCACGCATCTATTTAGAAAGGTTGTTGAAACCTCCTTCGAAATCTCACGAAAGTTCAAATGCAACGATGTACGCACTGAGCACTTACTTCTCGCTCTGATTGCCAACGAAAAAGGAGTGGCTCTCCGCGTGCTTGAAACCTTAAACGTCGACTTGAACCGACTCCTATTTCTTATCAACGAAGTGGACAAATAATAGGTTTTTATAGCCTACAACCTAGCGCATCTCGCTCTAAGACAACCGATTACAATGCCACCACAACCCAACGGTACCTGGATCAGCGGTATGAGCTAAGGCGATCATCCGTTTCTGTAAATCAACCGTCAACGGTTGGTTTTCAAACTGGACGCCCAACCTAGGCTCAACCGTCAACGGTTGGTTCTCAAACTGGGCTCCAACCTAACGCTCAACCGTCAACGGTTGAATTGCAAACTGGGCTCCAATCTAACGCTCAACCGTCAACGGTTGGTTTTCAAACTGGGCTGCCATCTAACGCTCAACCGTCAACGGTTGGTTTTTCAAAGACAGCCAAAACCAAACCCTAGCGGTCAATTTCGCCGATCGCTATTTCTAAAAATACCTCTTAAAGCGAGCTACCCAGGATCTGAGATCCTGGGAGCCTCTTGCCCAAACTTGTTGTAGTGACTTCGGTACTAGCTAATTGCCATTTGATTAGCGCTTCAAATGCGCCCGCCGCCTTCCATGTGTATACAATACGATAGGTCTTGTGACAACTCCGTGACAACCAAAAAATCTTTTTACAAGACTGAAAACCGAACAAGCATCCCGCGCTAGGGGTAGCGCACGGCCCTTGTATGTGCAAGGCAGAAGTTCTTGTTGAGGGCGTAATACAGTCATACCACTAATAATTGGATTCGAACCCGGATTTGGCGATTTTTCCAAGATTTAATTTGACCAGCGAGGTATAAGAGCATATAGCACCGCAGCCAGCCTGGGTTTGATATTGGGTCAGTCTTATAAATTCGAAGATTATTTTGTGTCACCAAAGGTCAGTCGGGTGGCGCTTCTTTGCTGGCCGGCATAATGTTCAACCGGCTCAAACTCTCGCATCGAATCCTGATATTGGTGGTCGTGCCAATGATTTTTGAATTGGCGCTTGTGGCTCGAGTCGGACAACTTTTAACCGAGTCCGAATTAGAGGCGAAGCGCGAAGCGCACGCCCGAGCAATTACCTCGCAGATCAACCAAATCCTGAGAACATTGCTCACATCTGCCGGCGGCATGGGCGCGTACGTCGTTTCGACAGAACACGGTTATGTAGATCGGTCAGAGAGAGA
This sequence comes from Candidatus Melainabacteria bacterium, assembly GCA_003151275.1. The sequence goes on along the minus strand of PLXC01000021.1, from coordinate 132,221 downwards.
CCAACACCACTTTATGCAAGATTTCGATGTTCTCGAAAATCTGGTTCGTGACGACCCTCAAACATACAAACGTGTTAAAAACATGAGAGCCCTAGCCGAAAAGGGCGTCATTGTCCTGGCGCGAATCAAAAGAATCGTAAAAGAAGACAATCGCATGATGGCTTACTTTGAAATGCGCAAAGTCAGTCCAATGCTATCTACCTTGACTGCGCAAGCGGATATGATCACGACGGAACAAGCTGCAATCGAAACAGCAAGTCCACAAATTCAAGAAGCAAAACGCGCCCAACTGCATCAATCTCTAATGATCGGCGCTGTGCTAAACGTTTTACTAGCTGTAGCCGTTGCTTTAATTTTCAATAGAGGATTTACGCGACGCCTGAAAGTACTGATGGATAACAGCTACCGATTCGCAATTGGGATGCCCCTGAATCCAGAGTTAACCGGAACAGACGAACTGGTTAAATTAGACCAGGTCTTTCACAAAATGGCGCACGTCGTCGAAGAATCAGCGCGAAAAGAAAGAGCGGTGATTGAAAATTCGGTAGACGTAATTTGTTCTCTTGATAGCGATGAAAAATTCAGCAAAGTCAGTCCAGCATCTCTAACAGTGTGGGGATTCGAGCCGTATGAACTGGTAGGCAAACGATTCAGCGAAATTATTTCTCCAGATGAACGCGATAACACCAGAAAAACGATCAAAGAGTTGATCCGAGACGCTCAAGATCGCCAGGTTGAATGTCGGGTTGTGAAAAAAGACGGTTCCAAGATTGACGTCCTCTGGTCAATGCACTGGTCACCCGAAGAACAAAGTCTGTTTTGTGTGGCTCACGATATCACTGAGCAACGAAGAATTGATCGAGTCAAACAAGAATTCGTGGCCATGGTTAGCCACGATTTGCGTACACCTTTGTCCTCAATCAAAGGTACGCTCTCACTCATATCAGAGGGAGTTTACGATCCGAAGTCTGATATTGGCAGGAAACGAATCAACGATGCAGAAATAAGCATAGATAGATTGGTGAACTTAATTGGTGATGTTCTAGACATTGAGAAATTGGAAGCGGGGCAGATGACCGTCGAACACAATGTAGTCAGTCTCGTCGAAGTTGTGGACGAATCAATTGAAGCTGTGCGTGGCGTTGCCGAACAAAACAAAATATCTCTGGAAACCAAATTCCTAGCTGACGCAGATGCCGACGTGCTTGGAGATAATGATCGACTTGTCCAAGTGATGGTCAATCTTCTCTCAAACGCAATCAAATTTTCACCTGAAGGAAACAGCGTCGAAATTGAAGTCAACGTCAACAATGGCGTCAACGAAGTGCGTGTGATCGACCACGGTCGGGGAATTCCACCAAACAATGTGGACATTGTCTTCGAACGGTTCAAGCAAATTCAGTCCGCTGACGGCAAGCGAGGCAAAGGAACTGGACTTGGACTGGCCATATGCAAGGCGATCGTAGAAGCGCACGAAGGTTCAATCGGCGTTGAAAGCAAGGAGGGATTGGGCAGCGTCTTCTGGTTTAAACTGCCCCGATACCGGGACCCCGAAGACTTAAGAACTAGTGAAGAAGCCATGGCAAAGGCGCAATCGGCCAGTATAGACATTCAAGAAGCCAAAGCGTAATCACAGATGCATCTGAGTTCTTTGAGCTACTTGCCTAAACAATTCATCGGCGTTTTCAATTGGTATGATCTTACCGTTCGATAAAGAAAGAGCCCCCAATTGTTTGGAGCCAAAGGTTAGACTACCTTCCGTTCCAAACAAGACTTTCTGCCCGTCTGCGTAAGTTATCGTTCCGGTAACATCTCCGAGCATTTTCATTACATCAGTTGTAGCCCTTTGATCGAGAGTGAGTGTTCTTTGATTTGAATAGAATTTATTCGGATTTAGTGAATGTTTCATTGACACTGCCAGCGGTGCCTTGAGATAGGACACACTTCGCACCATTACTCGGTTCGTACGCACCGAGGAATTTTGAGTCGATCGGCTTGGCTTAGATGGAGCTCCTGTGGTGGCAGGTCTGCTGGCACCGGTGACAATACCACTGATCGGACCAGTCACTGCGCCATTTGTATACTGCTGGTAAGCAGGTACGACTGAAGGGGTGGACATCGGCACGGTAACGCGAATATTTGCGCCATTGCCATCGACGATTGGAGAGCCGACTAAACCACCCGTTAATTGGGCATTGTAAGCGGCTGCGTTGCCTGGACTGTTCGGCGTAAACAATCCCGCCGCTCCAGGTCCGGACTGAGTCGGTCCAACATTGCCCTGGGCGATGCCGCTGCCTGAGACAGAACCACCAGGAGCAATCACACCGGTACGAATAGCAGACCCATTGGTTTCAGTGCCACTACTAGTCCCATTGTTCGGAGTAAAAAGCGGAACACTCACAGAACCGTTGTTTCTCTGCGCTGTCGAAGGCACCGCAGTTGGTACGGTGTCGGGAAGCATGGTTGAGTCCCTCAGCGCACCATACGCGTCGCGCCTTACACCACCCGCTTGGTCCGCGGGATCGGATGTGGAGCTAGACCATGGGAAAGAATCGCTACTTGCCGGGTGCGCTTTAGGCGGCAGCATCAGCAACAGCAGAAAAATTCCCCAGAGTGCACGTTTAATCGTCATCAGATCCTCCCCAGTGCAGGACGAAGCAAAGGAGAAATCAGTTCCTGATCTACTTCTACTGAACCAACGCGCTGAGCGAAATAGCAGGCAGACCTACTGACTGAACGAACGGCTGAAGCTCTGCCGCGCTAGTGAAAACAAAAGAATTGATGCCTAATTGTTCCGCCGCATCGACATTCATCTGGCGATCATCCAAAAATAAAACTTCGGATGGCTTTAGTTCAAGCTTTTCCAGGCAATACAGATAGATTTCGGAAGCGGGTTTAACTGAATTTACTGCACACGAAAAGGTGTATTGGTCGAAAACGGGCAACCACTCGCAAGAGCGAAGGTATTCGCGAATATCGCTAGGCATATTCGAAACGATCGCTGTTCTGATGCCACTTTGTCTGAGCTTTTCGGCCCAAGCTGCCATGGTCAAATTTGGACGAGACCAGCCGACGTTATCCAACTCAATTACGATTTTAAGTTGTTCTTCGCGAATTTCTTGACCACCCTTATTAGCGATTTTGGTCCAGTAGTTTGTGCCGTCCAGTGCCCCCACGTCGTACTCGTCACGCAATTGCCAATAAAGTGTTTTGAAACGGTTCAGTTCAATCTGCAAACACTCGGCCATTGCCTCAACGTCGGACTCCAACTGCGGCATGCAGAGAACGTTTCCATAATCGAACAACACTGCTTTGTAGCTCGGCATCTCAACCCCACGAAATTCTCGAAACTTATAATAGCCCATTAAGCGCAGACGCATTCTCAGCGCTGAAGATTGATTACGCCCCTTTATCGAATGGTGATGAAGCCCAGTCTTCAGGCGGAGAGGACGTCAAAGAGCTGGATTGGCCCTCGAGCTACGCGGGTATAGAAGAACAATAATTGGTGATGAGAGCAGATGAAAGATCACTACGATAAAACCAAAACGGCCAGCGAAGTCAATTTATGGGAAACGGCCGATGACAATCAACAGCCGCAGCCGATCGGACCAGCAGAGGTGATTGGCGCATCATCAGACAGCAGCATGTTGCAAGTGCGCCCACCGCGACGCGACGGCAAGAAAGATGATTCTGAAAAAGATAGCCAAAAACCTTCTGTTACCCGACTGTTTGGAATATTTGCTTTACTTTCGACCTTCGTTTTAGCTGCTGCGGTGATCATCAATCTGTCTTTCCTGGAAGGGCTCTATTACTGCGGTATGGGCTTGTACGATACCAAAAACAATAACCTGACGTCGGCTGTCAAAAATTACGAACGCGCATTTGGAGCTAATCCTAACGACGCCAATCCACTGTTTTTGGCTGCAGCAATTCATCTTGCCAACAAAGAAGATAAGTTGGCTTTCAGCGAGTTCGAAACTGCGATCACAAAAGCGCCTAACCCGTCGTTCGCCTATAACCACCGGGCGAAGATCTTAAACGGAATGGGAAGAAAGAATGACGCCATCAAAGATTGGACCAAAGCAATCGAGTTGAAGCCGCACTATTTCGCCGCCCACGCTATGCGCGGGTACGCATACCTTGACCTTAACAATTGGGCAGCGGCGCTTTCAGATTTTGACGAAGCACTGGCAGTCAATCCCAAAGAAGCCGAAATCATGTCAAATAAAGCTTACTGCTTGAGCAAACTAGGTCGATACGCAGAAGCGTTGACTGTGATCAGGCAGGCGCTTGCTATTGACCCGACTAACTCGACAATGCAGGATGAGAAACGTAACTACCAAAGCAAACTTGGAATCGATTCGACCGATTAGGGAATTACTGCAACGGCTTCAGCGGCTCGCTTTACATTATCCAAACGCTTATCGATTTTCTTTTTTGTCAACATATCGATAATTGTTTGCGAGTACGCCATACCAGTATCCAAGTGCGAGGAGAGGGCCAGCACGGTAGTGTGCCCGTCGGCCGATGGCGTAAGCACCCAACTTCCATTCAAAGCCTTGAATTTGTCGGACTTGACGAGCTTGTAATCGATCCTTTCCAGAGGGATTTCTCTTTGTATGAGCTGGCAAGTCGCGGCGCCAATGACTGGCAAAGCGTTAAATTTCTGCTCGATTAATGACTGGTTGCCATGCTGTTCGATAACTTTGCTGTACTCGAGGTCGGGATCGTTCTGCCTTTCCGTGTGGACGGCTTCCCACACGACTTTAGAGGGGGCGTTAATGGTTACCGAACCGGAGACGATATCCGATTCCTGCGCCCACACGGGAGCAATTGACATTGAGGCAAAGGCTGCCAGAGCTAGTAATTTGCGCATATACACCCTCAAGTCGACGATACAGCGTGTTAAACACCTTTTTCAAGAGACGCCGGGAAATAAGGCAAGTTCCTTGGAGTCGACAACCTTCGAACTATAATTGAGGTAGGCTTTTATCTCAAGGCTGTCCTCGTTATCATTACTAGGTAAACCTAAATAAGTTTGGTATGAAGTCGATCGTCAAAGCTGATGACAAGACTGTGGTCGCAATTCGGCCAATGTCTCCAGTACTTGGAGTCCTGAATCGCCTTTGGGTTCGGATTCTTGTCTGCGTTCTGATTTCTCTGCCGATCGCATTTGTGATTTCAAATGCGCTCTACCCGTTACTAGTGCCGACATTATCTGCTGGACTGGCGGAAGAAATTGCCGCTGAAATGGGAATGCAAACCGCAGGCAGTTTTCAAACCCTGAAAATAATCTCTCACCACGATTTAGCTTGGTGCTATGTCACCAATGGTAGTGGCACAGTGTTACCACGAACGAGACCGTTTGCACCAAACTTGCGTCAGTTCGATGAGAACTCACGCGAAGTAGTTGTTAACAACGCAAGATATTACGAAAAGGTTCTTCGCATGAACGGCACTGAAGTGCTGCACGTCGGAGTGCCATTTGAGCAAACATGGGAATCGTTTGCCCCCCAAGCTTTCATGTTTAATTTTCTAACTCCAATCAGATTTGGAATTGTTCTCAGTACAATTTTGATTGTCCTCCTTATCCTGCTGGCACTGATTGAATTGTTAGTGTCTCGTCCGCTCGCCCAATTCACTAAGTCTATTATTGCGGCGTCGGCTTCACCTAGCAAAGCAAAACATTTGAAGGCACCGACAGGTTCATCGACTGAAGTAGTTCAACTGGCAGGAGCGATCAAAGACTTTGCTGTCCTCAACGACACATCGCGCTTCGGCAAGTCGAGAAGTGATGACGATGGGAAGAAGGATGAGAAAGCGCGCAAAGCCGATCTGGCGCGAGGCGCCAACACACCAGCGAATCCTGTGCCTGTAGTGCAAACGCAGAGAGCCAAAGTAAGTCCGCTGATGCGCTCCTTCGAGTATGAACTCAGTTCTGCTCAATCAACCAAGATGTTTGCAGAGCAGGCGCTAGGTGGTTTACAGGAAAGATATCCTGAAGTGGTATCGCTCGCAGCGTTCTTTAAACTGGACAGGGATTATCAACCGACGATCCTAGCTTCATTGGGATTGGATGATGAATCATTGCAGCTATTGCGCGAGATAGATCATCGAGAAATTGCCCGAGGCAGTTTCGCCAACGCAAAATCTGCAGACATTGGACCAATGCTAATTCGTCGTCTTGGTTTTGAGGAATTGGCAGCTGGAAACGATATCCGTCGAATTCTTTATTTCCCCGTCAAACACCGTGATGCCGATCTCGCAGCAATTATCGTCTTCCTCAAAGATGAAGAACAGATCAACGCAGATCAGCTCAAATCAGTAGAACGCTTCCGCGATCAAATTTCCAACTTCTTCCACAAACTGTTGATCTTGGAGGAGACTGAAGAAGCTGATTGGACGGACCAGTTAACGGGATTGCGCAATCGTCAGTTCTTCCAAGAACTAATGGGACACGTTATCGAACGTGCAATGCGAACTGACAATCAGCCATTTTCGTTGTTCATGATTTCGGGTGATTTTCTGGACGCAAGCTTGCAGCATCATGGATCGGATGTCAGAGATCGATGGATGCAAGAATTGGCTCGCATACTTCGTAACAACATTGACGTGAAGGATCGATTGGAACAATCTGTTGAGCCTGCCAACTACGTTATCCGTTACCAAGGAGATGAATTTGCGGCCGTGCTTGAAGATTGCAGCATGCAGCAAGCGATGGAGCTCGCCCTGCAAATCCGCGCCGCTGTCGAAGCTACGGATCAATGGGCTGGCGGTGTGAAGGGATTGACGGTTTCGATTGGATGCTCAACCTATCCGGCAGACGGCACCACCAGTGATGACATGGTGGCCAAAGCAAGAAATGCTCTGCTCTACTTGAACGAACAAATGGGACCGAACCAGATTTGCCATATCCAGAAAGTGCCAGCTGGCTTTAAACCGTCGAGACGTGGTTCTGCATTTAGTGGCGAGTTAGGAGTGTTAGACTGCGCGGGACTGTTGCAATCCATCGCCACAAGTCAAAAGACGGGTCTTTTAAGCGTACAAGATGACACTGGAAGACAACTGTTAGTCAGTTGGGAGAAGGGGCGTCCCAAGCAAGCTAAGCTGGACAAAATCGTCGGCGTTCCCGCGGTGATCGAGTTCGTCGTCACATTCGAAACTGGCACGTTCACATTCCAACAACGAGCCAATTCGGCTATCGATAACGCTGGGCAGGAAATCGTAGACTCATTGGAGCGAATCCTCATGGAGGGCGCTCTTGCTGAAGACCACGTGCGCGCAGCAAAACGGTTGATACCGAATATGGAGCTGCTAGTTCGCGCTGTGCCGGGTATCGAAAACGCCTATCGTTGGTTGAGACTGCAAGAAGATCGCGAAGTGACAAAAGACGAACTGAGCGTGATGCGCACTTTGATCAAGCTTGCTGATGGCAATAAAAGTCTAACCAAAATATTTGTAGAGATGAAAGACAGTCCGTCGTATATAATCTGGCGCGCCGCCGGCGTGTTGGTAGAAAACAGATTGTTGCAAGTCAAAAAGGTCTAACTAGAAATTCTAGGTATTTTTTGGACACTTACACAACCCGGTGTGCGACGGTGTAAAATGTCACCTATAAAATTCAAGAGAATGCCTCACACCCCCGACCTGTAGCCTGAGAACCCTCGTTTCAAACCGTGGTCGAGTTGTAAATCCTGATCGGAGAGCTAGTTATGTCAAGATCCGCCTGGACAGGGATATTTTCATTTGGAATGGTAAACATTCCTTCCTTCCTCGTGCCTGCCGAAGAAGCAGCAACGGACCTTGAACGTCATGATCGAGTTTTTGAAGAAGTCCGCGAACGGAACAAAACAAAAAGAGATTTCAAAATTCATCAATTTACTCAGCAGCAGCACTTTTTTAAAGATACCGGCAACCTGAAGTCGTTACCGGTCCCGGCGAAACATGTTATGCAGATTCACGGTTTTCTGCCGACGAATGAAATTAATCCGGTTTGTTATGACAAATCGTTCGTGCTGTTGCCAGAGAATGGCGCTACGGAGCCCTTGGTGCTTCTAATCGACGCCCTGGAAGAAAAAGGATTCGTGGGCTTGGGCACAATTAGCCTGAAAAATAAACCTACCATGTGCGCAGTGCATACCAAGCGCGGCTTCTTGATGGTTGAGACTTTGCTTTTCCCAGATGAAATCAGCAAAGAAACTGCAGCGAGCCATTTGAACAAGACTTTGAAAGAAGCTCTCGAGACCTTCGAGGAAAACGTAGAAGAGGCTGCTCGCAAAGAAAAGCCTGCAAAATCAACTACTTAGCGCTCTGGGTGTCATCCGACTTAGCGCGCGGGCTGCCATCCGACTTGGTGCGCTGGGTGTCGACCGACTGACTACTTCCCGAAGGCGTCACATAGTGCGGCGCAGTGTGATTTTTCCAAAGTATGTTACCAAGATAACAAATCATCATAAAAATGATGATACGCCTCGCTACTCGGAAAAATTTTGGGTTCATGGCGCTTCTCCGGGATCATTATACTCGTCGAGTCTTACTGGTTCAGTATTACTCGCTCACTATTCACTGGCTCAGTCAATCCGCTTCACTCACTGGCTCAGTACTCGTTCACTATTAACTCGCTCAGGATCACTGGAGTTACTCGTTCAGTATTACTCGTTCAGTACTATTCGTTCAATGTTACTCATTCAAAATCGCCGTTAAGTATTACGCGTTCAGTATTATTACCTGCACCCGTAAGTCACTACCAGTGGTGCACTGTGTCCATGATTTAAGGCGCTGAACTCGTCGTAAGTTCGCAAATCGTCAATATTGCTCGGGGACAAACTAAAATAGTAGCCGCCTAACTCAGCAATAACTCTTGAAATGTCTACTTTAAGTTACGAGTGGTTTGCAAAGAAGCCATATAACTAGAGGACGATAAAGCAATCTGGTATCTTTTTAAGAATCAAAAACCAACTTGGAGCCAGGGTTAAGCCATGTCCCAGCAGACTCAAAGTGCGGAAGGCAGTGTCGCCTCGAAGAAACGTAGTCATAGTATGCGTTTTGGCACCCTAGTTGAGCCAAACAACATCGTTTCCTTTCGCTTATGGGCTCCGAATAGCCAATCCGTCCAGCTGGCATTGTTTGATGGAGCGCAAGAAACGCGTCATGCCATGAATGCGGATGGGAGTGGCTGGCACAATCTAGCAACGCAAGCCAGACCAGGCATGGAATATCAGTTTGTTCTTGATGACGGGCTAAGGGTGCCTGATCCAGCCTCGCGCTTTCAACCAAACGATGTTCACGGCCGCAGTCAAATCGTGGATCCAGCTTTGTTTCAATGGAGCGATGGTGATTGGCATGGCCGACCATGGGATGAAACAGTGCTCTATGAAATCCACGTTGGCACTTTCACCGAAGAGGGCACCTTCGCAGGCGTCGCAAACAAGTTAGATTACTTGAAGGATTTAGGTGTCACGGCAATCGAGCTAATGCCAGTAGCCGATTTTCCAGGGAAATATGGCTGGGGATATGACGGCGTTCTGCCCTACGCCCCTGAAAGTCGTTACGGGTCTCCAAACGATTTCAAATCGCTAATTCAGCAAGCTCATCAAAGAGGAATGCAAGTGTTTCTCGATGTGGTCTACAACCACTTTGGTCCTGAAGGAAATTATTTGCATGCCTACGCTAAGGAGTTCTTCACAGACAAACACAAGACACCTTGGGGTAGCGCCTTAAACTTTGAAGGTCGCCAGGAAGTTCGAGAATTTTTCATCGAGAACGCTCTCTATTGGCTAAACGAGTTCAACATGGATGGACTTCGGCTTGATGCTGTGCATGCCATCAAAGACGACTCGGGCCGGCACGTCCTTATCGAACTGGCGAATCGAGTTGCCGAGGGTCCAGGTCGTGAAAGGCCTCGTCACTTGGTTCTCGAAAACGAAGATAACGGTGCCCGATTTTTAGAACGCGACCATGAAAACAAACCAAAGATCTACACCGCTCAATGGAATGATGACATTCACCATGCATACCATGTTGTAGCAACTGGCGAATCTGGGGGATATTATGCGGACTATGTTAAAAGCCAAAACGGTAAAAATACCGTAGCTCTGCTTGGACGAGCTCTAGCGGAAGGATTTATCTACCAAGATGAACCTTCAGAATTTAGAGATGGTGAAATCAGAGGCGAAAAAAGTGACCATCTGCCACCATCATCCTTTGTGTCGTTTTTACAAAATCACGATCAAGTAGGTAATCGGGCGTTCGGAGACAGAATCGCCTCGATTTCAGATCCTAAAATTTTGAACGCACTTTCATCCATTCAACTTCTTGCTCCAAGCGTGCCACTTCTTTTTATGGGAGAAGAGTGGGGATGCAAAACGTCTTTCCTATACTTCTGCGATCTTGGATCTGAGTTGGCACCACTAGTGACCGAGGGACGTCGGAGCGAGTTCGCTAAATTTCCGGAGTTTTTAGATCCTAAAACGCGTCACTCCATTCCCGATCCATGCAAACTTGAGACGTTCGAACAATCGAAATTAGATTGGTCTGATTTAGAAAACGCGCTTTATTTGGATAATTTCAAAGTAACTAAAGCACTGCTTGCCTTGCGAATAAAAGAAATAGTGCCTCTGTTGAGCAAAATCGACTCCGGTAAAGCAGCGCTAAATGGCGAACTCCTCACGGTGGAGTGGAGTGAAAATTCCAAACCAATTTTGTTGTTGCTAGCAAACCTAACTAAAGAAACACATACAATGACAGACAATAAATTTAAGCAAAATAGCAAATTCAAGGTTGTCTACAAGACTAAAGGAACGACTGACCAAGAAATTGAGGATGGCACGATGCCCCCACATTCGGTGCTCTGGCTGACCGTGAAATAGAGGAGTTCGCAATTGAGAACTACAGTTCCAGTAACGTCACGTCCATTAACCGGGCATAAAACATGGGGATTGCATGTGCGGATAGCGTCGCTCAAATCCAAACGGAATTGGGGCGTCGGAGACTTTACTGACCTCAAAAATTTGGTGTTGTATGCAGACAGTAAGCACGCCCACGTCATTTCTATTGAGCCTATCCAACCAATTTTTTCGACGGAAGATTGGAACGTAATTTCTTACGCTTCCAAATCCTTCATAAGTCCAGCCTACATAGATGTTGAATTGGTTCCTGATTACGTCGAGTCAGAAGACATCCATAGACACGTTTTAGCACCCTCATTTCAGGCGACCCTAGCGGCTCTGCGTGCAGAGCCCTATGTCAATTTTGCAGACGCGTTAACTGAAAAATTGTCAGTCCTGCAACGTTGCTATCAGCACTTTCGTGAGCTGCATCTTTCTGCAAATACCGAAAGAGCAGCGGATTTCAGATCATTTCAAAAGCACAGTGGTGAAAAGTTGCGCGTTTTCGCTTTGTTCGAAGCGCTCAAGGAAAAGCTAGAACCAGCTGGGTCGAAAAGCCAAGGATGGAAAAATTGGCCTGCGGCGTACTCAGGAGTGGACTCTGAAGGCACTAGCGAATTTGCTCTGTCAAACTTGGAACGCATCGAATATTTCGAATACTTGCAGTGGATAGCTGATCTGCAACTGAACAACTTGATAGATTTTTGCTTAGACAAACAAAATTTTTCAGTGCTTGTGATCCAACAACCGAATCGTCTTGATGCGTCGGGACCGGATTCTTGGACTGACCAGAGCGTGGATGTGGAACCTGAGCGTGATCTTGCGAATGACGCGACCAACGACAACATTCACATGATCACCGACCACGAAAGTATCAAATCCATTAATGCCGATTCTGTAAAAATTCTCTTGCTACCGCTAATAAACTTCCTACGTGGATCCAACGAGCCTGCAAGTCTAGATTGGAGAGCCAAACTAGCTTTGGATGTGGAAAACTTACAGGAGGAGCCAAATCTAGAAAAATTGCTCCGTGAGTTAAACAAAATAAGACCTCGGGTGAACGAACAAATATCAGCAAAATCCGCGCCCAAATCCATCACGGTATTGCCTAGCTCAACATATCGATTCCAATTCAACAAAGAGTTTACGTTCCAAGACGCAACAGCATTAGTCCCTTACCTGGCTAAGCTGGGCATCAGCCACTGTTATGCTTCGCCTTTTCTGAAGGCTCGCCCAGGCAGTATGCATGGCTATGACATCATCGACCATAAAGTGATCAATCCAGAAATAGGCACACCTGAAGAGTTAGACAAATTTGTTGCGGAATTGCATGAACATGGATTGGGACTGATACTAGATATAGTGCCCAACCATATGGGCATCGGTAAAGTGAATAAGTGGTGGATGGATGTTTTGGAAAACGGTCCGGCGTCTATATTTGCGGATTATTTCGACATCGATTGGACACCGGTTAAACCGGAGCTATACGGGAAAGTCACATTGCCAGTCCTCGGTGAGTCCTATGGTGCCATTTTAAAGGGCGGTCATCTAAAACTCAAATTCGCCCCCGAAAGCGGCTCTCTAGCGATCATCTACTACGATAACGAATTTCCACTCAATCCAGCGACCTATCCCAAAGTCCTGGCTAATCGGCTGGATGTTCTGAGAGAGCGGCTTGGAAAAAACAACACCGAAGTGATGGAGTATGAAAGCATCATAACGGCGCTTGAAAGGTTGCCGTCTCATACAGAACGTCAGGGATTTTCTGGACGTGTTCGGGAGAAGCAAGTTCAACTAAGTCGGCTCTCCAATCTTTGCAAACAAAATCCCGAGATCACAAATTTTATCGAACAAAATTTGCTTGAGTATGAGATACGTTCAGACGACAAGATTTCCTTTGAGCGCATGCACAATTTACTGGAAGCACAAGCTTACAGGCTCGTCTTTTGGCGGGTCGCATCTGACGAAATTAACTACAGACGATTTTTTGATATCAACGAATTGGCTGCCGTTCGCACTGAAGATCCGCGTGTTTTTGGTGAGATGCATGATTTGGTTTTCAATTTAATCGGTGAAGGCAAGTTATCCGGTCTGAGAGTTGATCATCCGGATGGTCTTTTTGATCCGGCAACTTATTTCGCGCAATTACAGCTCAAAGCCGCCGAGCGACTTCATCGACCCGTGCCGACTGAGAACGAGCTGGCACTGGGTAAAGAATCGTTGCCCATATACATTGTTGTGGAGAAAATACTGGCCCCGTTTGAGCACTTAGAAGACGATTGGGCAGTGCATGGAACCGTGGGATATGAGTACTTAAATAGCTTGCTGAATGTGTTCGTGGCGATCGAAAACGAACACGCCATGGAAACAACGTATGAAGCGTTCATCGGACGTGTCGTTGATTATGAGAGCATGAAACGAGAATGCAAGGGTCTGATACTGGATACGGTGCTAGCGAGCGAACTGCACGTTCTCGCCCACAGACTCAGTCAAATCGCAGAAATGAGTTGGAACTACCGAGACTTCACCCTTAACTCACTGCGCAAAACTCTTAGACATATCGTCACCAACTTCCCTGTCTACCGAACATACGTTACTCCAAAGAAAGTCGATAAGACGGCCAAGCAATATATCGATTGGGCCGTGAGATTGGCCAAACGATTTGGTTCTTCAGTGACACCAGAGGTTTATGATTTCGTTCGCAACGTTCTGTGCCTTGAGGCGGCCGAATTGCCAGGTGACAATTTGAACGAAGAGGCAGCAACTCAGTTTCAACAAGCAATCCAAACAATTGCTATGAAATTCCAGCAATTTACGGGTCCAGTGATGGCCAAAAGTGTGGAGGATACGCTCTTCTACAGGTTCAACAGATTTGTTTGCTTGAACGAAGTAGGCGGCGAACCGGATCGTTTTGGTATCACGGTAGCTAGCTTCCACCATCAGAATTTGCAAAGACAGCAGCGCAGGTCGCATGAGATGCTTGCTTCGTCCACACACGACACCAAACGATCCGAGGACGTCCGCGCGCGTTTGGCTGTGCTATCGGAAATCCCAAAGATTTGGGAACAGAAAACGTCTCAATGGTCCCGCATGAACAGAAGCAGAAAAGTAACCATCGATGATGAGCAGATGCCCGACGCAAATGACGAATACCTGATTTATCAAACTCTGGTAGGCGCATGTCCTCCAGCAATCTCAGGAACGGAATGGGTCGAGTCATTTAAGCACAGAGTAATTGAGTACACACTGAAAGCTGCGCGCGAGTCAAAATCGCATACTAGTTGGGTAACGAAAAATAGCGAATACGAAAATGCTCTATCGTCGTTTATCGAGAAGATTCTGACAGTGTCTCAAACAAATCCTTTTCTTGATGACTTTGTCCAATTTCACAACGCAATTTATCCTCTCGGTTTGATCAACAGCCTTGCTCAAACCGCGTTGAAGTTTACTTCGCCGGGTGTACCAGACATTTATCAGGGCAACGAACTCTTTGATTTTAGTTTGGTTGATCCGGACAATCGACGTGCTGTTGATTTCAAACAGCGAACACTCCTTCTCGATAGGCTGAGCAACAATATTCGAATTGGAGAAAGGGCTTCCGGACATCAAGGTGCGCAACAGAGCGAGTTTTTAGAAAATTGCTTGAATCAAATAGACGATGGTGCGTGCAAGCTTTTGGTTACTGCAGCAGCTGTCGCTTGCCGCAAACAATACGACGGTTTGTTCACCAAGGGGCGTTACATTCCCTTAGAAGTTAGAGGATCCGCAGACCAACACGTAATCGCCTTTGCTAGAGAATACGAGGGCAATTGGTCAATTACAGTGGTGCCACGATTAGTGTCGACCTTGCTAAGAGCGGATCAGTCCGCGAAAATGGAAAACTACAACGTGTGGAGTATCTTGAAACCAAAAACCGGCGATATCTGGGGCGACACTGTAATTGCCCTACCACCAGACCTGGCTGATCGCAAGCTTGTTGATAGTTTCAGCATGCAAATCTTAAACAACTCAGACAGTGTTCTTAAAGTATCAGATGTGTTTAAGCGTTTCCCAGTTGCGATAATAACGACGACCACCACATAGTACTAGTACTCAAAGGTAGCCAAGATCCATGCAGATATCAGAAGGAAAACCCTACCCCCTAGGTGCGACTTGGGACGGATTGGGAGTCAACTTCGCCCTCTTCTCTGAAAACGCCACGAAGGTCGAGCTTTGCCTCTTCGATTCAGCTGAATCCACGCAAGAAACCCATCGCATCACGCTGCCGGAATATAACGCACATGTGTGGCACGGTTTTGTTCGGGATATCCGACCAGGGCAATTGTACGGATACCGGGTTTACGGTCCCTACAATCCTGATAAAGGTATGCGCTTCAATCCAAATAAAGTGCTCACCGATCCCTACGCGAAGTCAATTCCCCGCTCGGTGAAGTGGGACGATTCCTTGTTCGGCTACACAATCGGGCACAAAGACTTGGATCTTTCCATGGATACAAGAGACAGCGCCGCCTTTGCTCCATTATGTGCAGTTATTGATCCATCCTTCATCTGGGGAGAAGACAAGTTACCGCAAACTCCTTGGAACAAAACGATTATTTACGAAGCACATGTCAAAGGTTTGACGATGTTGAATCCAGATGTGCCTGAAGAATTACGAGGCACTTACGCCGGTGTGGCTAGCGCGCCGGTAATTGAGCACCTTACCAATCTGGGTATCACAGCCATAGAATTGATGCCCGTTCACCATCGCGTCAATAACAGATCTTTTATTGAAAGAGGTTTGACCGATTATTGGGGCTACAACACTCTTTCCTTTTTTGCACCAGATACCAGATTCTCATCAATGAAAGGACCAAACGAGAACGTTCAGGAATTTAAGATGATGGTGCGGGCTCTTCACGCGGCCGGCATCGAAGTGATTCTTGATGTCGTCTATAACCACACCGTGGAAGGCAGTCATATGGGTCCGACACTATCATTTCGTGGTGTGGATAATTTCTCTTACTACCGAACAATGGACAAAGACCCTCGTTATTACATGGATTACACAGGCTGCGGTAACACACTGAATATGGTGCACCCACGAGTTATCCAGTTGATTATGGACAGCCTTCGTTACTGGATTCAGGAAATGCACGTCGATGGTTTCAGATTTGATCTTGCCAGCGCCTTAGCTAGAGAGTTGTACGACGTTAACAACCTTTCTGCTTTCTTTGATGTTATTCAGCAGGATCCAATCATCTCTCAAACCAAGTTGATTGCTGAACCTTGGGACCTTGGTGCAGGCGGCTACCAGGTCGGTAACTTCCCTGTCTTGTGGACGGAATGGAACGGTAAATATCGTGACACCATGCGCCAATTCATTAAAGGCGATTTCGGTCAAATGGGACAGGTAGCGTCGCGCATGACCGGTAGCAGCGATTTGTATGAACATAGTGGACGCAAGCCTCACGCCAGCATTAACTTCGTCACCTGTCACGATGGGTTTCCATTGCAGGACCTCGTCAGTTATAACGAAAAGCACAACGAGGCAAACGGCGAAGAAAGTCGTGATGGCGAAAGCCACAATATTTCTTGGAACTGTGGAGCAGAGGGTGACACCGAAGACAAAAAGATTATCAAATTGCGTTATCAACAAAAGCGCAACTTCATGGCATTACTATTTCTATCCCTGGGCGTACCGATGCTGAGCGGCGGAGATGAACTTGGTCGCACCCAGAAAGGCAATAACAATGCCTACTGTCAGGACGATGAGATCAGTTGGTATCAGTGGGATCTGAACGAAGACGATAAGGACTTCCTTCAATTCATTCAAAAACTGATCATTATCCGAAAAGAACAGCTGGTTATCCACAGAAAAACATTTTTCAAAGGTTCAGGCACAGACGGAAGCATGAAGGACATCTTCTGGCTGAATGTTGACGGCAAACCGATGGAAGAGAAAGATTGGACCGACCCTAGCAAACGAATGCTGGGAGTTTTGCTCGAAGGCGGTGCGCTCGTAGAAACGGATACTTTAGGAAGAACAGTGAATGGCAACACCGTCCTCCTCCTCTGCAACTCGCACCATGAAGACGTTCCCTTTGTCCTCCCGTCGCATGATGACGGAGACTTCTGGCGGCTGGTTCTGGACACATCGGAAAGCATCAAAAAGACAACTTTCCCAATGGCTAAACGTTTTACGTTGAAGGCGCGCAGCGTGGTACTTCTGCAATTGGATAAAAATCTAGCATGAGTTCAGTTGAAATCGAAATTCAGGAACTTGAAAAACGTATGCGTCAGGCTGATTTAGGACAAGATCCGAAGGTTCTACGTCAGCAACGGTGACATGCATAGGAAATTACGAAGGACCTGCGGGCATGTACGGCATGAAGTTTTGCGAGTCTGGGTCAAGAAGACTGACGGCTGGAAAATAGTTGCTGGCGCGATGTCCCACTAAATAACTCTAAGTCCTAATTATGACGCGGCTTGCAAGCGGCGGATTCGATTATTTAGTGCGACTACAAAATGCTCATTTCCGGGGTATGAGCTCAGACGTTGAGAAATGTCCGTAAGCAGAGCCACTACCTGCGGACTATTCGCACCATGTCTTGCCTCTAATTCCTTCAAATTGTCGTGCATCAAATCAATTTCCCGCACTGCTCGACGAAGAAGAGGAATCGTTTCAATTTCGCTAGCCACTGTCTTGTGCCCTCTTACTACCCTACTTTCTATCGTATCGCGACATTTTGTAGAAAGGGTCCCCCGAGTGAGGTAGGTGGGAAAATTTTTTTTTGAAGCTCAGCTGTCGCGCTTACCCGACAATCGCGACAACTCCACTTTGGAAAGAAGTGGCTTAGAGAGGCACAACGAGAGTAATAGCTGCTGTCCGTCCGTCGATTAGGAAAAAGCTAGAGTGGTGTCACTCGCATACGCGCATGCATAGCGTGATGTCCTCCAGGTGGAAGCGTAATGGCATTTTTGTCTAGGTTAGCCGTCTCAACGCAAATCATTTGCTTCCAACCGTCAGGGGTCATGTCTGAAAGTTTAGCAGTCTGCTCTGTCCATGGATTCCACACTACTGTCGATTGAGAATTCAATTTGTCCACTGAAATCTTTCGCCGCCAGGCTTGATCTTCAATGTCGATTTTAGATTCGGTATAGATATAAGGTCGATCGGTTTCACCTGTTAGACGCAGAACTTTGTCAGTTTGTTTTTTTAGTTTGAAATTGTCCGTCTTGTCGAGATATTCAGTATCGCTTAAACCAATCAAACTAATTTGTTCAACATCACTGACTGCAAAATATGTGTGAAATGCTTCCTCGATTTGCATAGAATCGGGGGATTGATTTTCGACGATCAATTCCAACTCCAACTCATCGCCAACTGCCACCTTGTATGTCACTTTGAAATTGCTAAATCCCAGGGCGCTGGATGCCTCGTTGTCTGTCAACTCGAACGTCATCATAAAATCATCCTTGCTGCGCCCAGCTGAGACTAGCAGCCACTGATTAGAAGTTCGAGCGAATCCGTGCGAGGGAGCATCGGGTTGGGCACCAGGCGGGATATTCTTTCGTGCACCGAACCAAGGAAAAATCAACGGCACGCCGCCACGGATTGCTATACCTGGATGATAGGAAGAGCGCTCGCTTAGGAACAGAACGGGCTTCTCTCCTTTCGGTTGCCACCGAGTAAGGTGCGCACCTTGCAGATAAATTTCAGCGGTACATGTCGGCGTAGTGACATTGGCACAAATCAATCCATGTTCGTTTTCGCTAAAAACAAGAATTTCTTGGATGCCAAATTGTTGGGTCAACTGCTGGGTAGTCTGTTGATTCATAAATTTTCATTCTCAAATTGTGGGCAACAATGATAATCGATCTGCTGGATGATCTCTACTATGGCTGGCGGACGAACGTAAGTATTTCGTCCAAGTACTCATTGATGCCTGCAACCGCAGCGCGCAAATCTTCTAGCATCGGGATGCGGTCTCTGAGCAGGTGAATCGTGACTTCCTTGTGCAGCGGGATAGTGCCTGCTAGAGCTGCTAAATGATGGGGGCTAGTCGGTTTATCTAGCGACTCAATATAATTCAATGTGACCCATCGAGCAATTAGTTGTTCACGCCTATTTTTTTTCTGCCCCGGCTCGTGGTCATTAAGATAGTTCCATACTAGTGGCGGATATTTATTTGGCTCTGCTGGTACTAATCCAAAAACAGGCGCAAGCATGTTGGGTTCTCGTTCAGAATCTCGTTTGGCACCACCTTGTAACTTAATCGTATATGCACCCAGAGCAGCGGACAGGAAACCAGCAATTGCGCCAAGTTCATTGCCAGCGTTCTGAAATTTGATCGGCGTGCCGACGGATATGCCACCTTGGGTCATCGCGAGCGCCCCACCACTCGTGAAGTTCAAGATGTTGTTGTTTCGCAAAGTTTGATCTCGTTTTTCCTCCAAGACGCGAGCAACAGCATCGTAGCCAGACACTTGTCGATCCAATTCAGAGACCACTCGCCGAGTTGCAAGCAATGCACTAAACAAGGTTTCATCAAGGTCTTGGCGTACTGAAATTACTTCCAAACGATGCACGCGCTGTCCCGGTATGTAAATTCGATCTCGCTTTAAATCATTCAGTTCAGCGATTAAGTTCAACATCTCAAGGTCCTTAGCTACCTTGACGGCACCCAACGAAATCGGTCCCTTATTGTTGATCGACATGTCAACATTCTTCGGAGTGGTTGATTCTGATTCTGAGGAACTCTTGTCCTCGGTCGCCGGTTTAATTAACTTTGTATCGTCGGTTACCGGCCCAGTTTTGGAGCTGCTGCCGGACTTGGTATCATCTTTTGCAGGTCCAGTCTCAGAGCTTTTGTTTGACTTGGTATTATCCGTTGCCGGACCAGTCTCGGTGTTTTTGCCTGACTTAGTAGCGTTATCATTTGGCCTGTCGTTTTTAGTGTGCGAGCTGCTGTTAGGTTCATTCTTCGTATCCTTGGCAACAGGTTTAATCAGTTTCTCATCATCGGTGACCGGACCCGTTTTGAAATCGCTGCCGGAAGTAAACGGTTTGCGATCCACCGTATCATTCGCGTCGGGGCTCTTTTCAACCGCATTCTTAGCATTCTCTTTTGCTGGCTCAGCCGCTAAAGAAGCGTTTAGACAACACGGGAACCCGCTCGTCGATACAATTGATGCGATCACCGCTAAAGTTTTTAAGCGTGCAGCCGTAGTCGTCAACACAGAATCCACATCGAATAAACAAACAATGTAAAGGATAGTCGACAACCAAGCGTTTGATCCAGATGATGAGAATTACTTTCTCTCCGTCATATACAAGCCATATTTAAGCGACATGCATTGGCTCACCTGCGCAATCGAGCATCCGTCCTGGATGCTTATTACAAGATCATAGAACTTGTCTGTATACCGCAATGATAGCTTCGACTCATTCGAAGCAGGCAAGATGCGTGCGCACCATCCCTCTACGCTCCGATTTGGAGCGTGGTTTAGAAAGCTGTTCCGTATCTGAATGGACTAACCCTGGTGTTTGAACACGACTGTTGAAAGTGGTGGCAAAGTTAGCACCAGGGCATTGCGACGTCCGTGGAAGGAGACCGGGCTGGCCTCAACGCCACCAAAATTACCTTTACCGCTGCCGCCGTATATTGTGGCATCGCTGTTCAAGATTTCCTTCCAGTAACCACCATGCGGCACGCCAACCATATAGTTATCTCGAGGCACAGGAGTGAAGTTGCAGACAACGACAAGACTATCTTTCGGATTGCGAGCGTTTCTCATGTAAGTAAAGATGCTTTGCTCATAATCGGTGCAATCAATCCACTCAAATCCGTTGCCTTCTTTGTCGAGTTCGTACAAAGCCGGTTCCTGTTTATAAGCGTGGTTCAGATCTTTCACCCATTGCTGCAAGCCGTGGTGCAAAGGATATGCGAGCAAGTGCCAATCTAAACTAGCTTCGTGATACCACTCGTTTGTTTGACCAAACTCGCCGCCCATGAAGATCAGCTTTTTTCCCTGAATCGTGTACATGTATCCATAAAGAAGTCGCAAGTTAGCGAACTGTTGCCATTCATCACCAGGCATTTTTCGCAAAAGCGAGCGTTTACCGTAAACTACCTCATCGTGGGAAAGGGCAAGAACGAAGTTCTCAGAATAGGCGTAAAGTCCTCTGAACGTCAGCTTATTGTGATGATATTTGCGATGAATCGGCTCATTTTGCATGTACTCGAGAGTGTCATGCATCCAACCCATATCCCACTTCAAACCGAACCCCAGCCCGCCCAAATAGGTGGGTCTGGATACTTGCGGCCAGGCAGTTGATTCTTCTGCCACGACGAGAACGTCTGGGTGTTCCAAATAAACGCGCTCGTTCAGCCGTTTTACGAATTGAACTGCTTCAATATTTTCTCTGCCACCATATTGATTTGGCAACCACTCACCATCTTTTCGACCATAGTCCAGATAAAGCATTGAGGCTACCGCATCAACACGCAAACCATCGATGTGATATTTCTCCAACCAGAACAGCGCATTGCTGATCAGGAAATTGCTCACTTCATAGCGACCATAATTGAAGACATAAGTGCCCCACTCTTTGTGCTCACCTTGCCGTTCGTCCGCGTGCTCATACAAATGAGTTCCATCGAACATTCCCAGACCATGCCCATCTCGCGGATAGTGAGATGGAACCCAATCGATGATCACGCCGATGCCATTTTGGTGCAGCGTGTCGACAAAATATGCAAAATCATCCGGCGTTCCAAATCTGCTGGTCGGCGCGAAATAACCGACAGTCTGGTAGCCCCATGAAAGATCAAGTGGATGCTCAGAAATCGGCATCAGCTCAACATGCGTAAAGTTCATTTCAACAAGATACTTACTGAGCTGGTCGGCCAGTTCGCGATAGGTCAGCCAGCGATTATTTTCTTCCGGAACCCGCATCCAAGATCCTGGGTGCATCTCATATATTGAGATTGGCGACTCCAACGAATTATTGCCGGCGCGAGTATCCATCCACTTCTTGTCGTTCCACTTATACTTATCCATCTGCCAAACAACAGATGCCGTCTTTGGTCTGACTTCAGAAGCGAAGCCAAACGGATCGGATTTCTCGGCTCTATAGCCGTTAGCACCTCTAACAAAATACTTGTAGGTTGCGCCTTCATGCACTCCTGGAATGAAAGTGGCCCAAATGCCGGAACCATCTATTGGCCGCATCTCGTTAGCATCCGCATTCCAACTATTGAAGTCACCAATTACTGAGATAGCCTCGGCACTAGGTGCCCATACGGCGAAGTGAGTTCCCTTTTTACCATTCTTCTCAAAAGGATGCGCACCGAGCTTTTCAAAGATTCTATAGTGCGTGCCTTCTCCATAGAGGTGGACATCGTACTCAGTAATTAAAGCCGTATCAGTATCGATCATTGCACACCTCTTCAGTCGTCACGAAACTCAATTCCAACTCAATATTCCTCATTGTAAAAAGCACCAGCCTTTAGATACTCAAGCACACTGCTAACTGGCACTCGCAACCAGTCAGGTCTATTGTTGACCTCATAGAATATTTCATAAAACGCTTTATCAATCATAAACGGAAGCAAGGCCCGGAAGAAGTCGCTTCTATCCGAAGGCACCAGATCCGATCCTTCCATTGCCGCTAGATAACCTTTGAGGAAAGAGGCTGATGACCAGGCTTCGCAGGCCTTCGCCCAGGGCAAGAACGCCTCCAGATCCTCGGCGCGATTGTGCGAGAACAAGAAAAGGCTGGCGTATGTGGCATAACTAAAAGACCTCACCATTCCGGCTACATCTTTAAGAGGAGTCTGTTTAGCAGTTCTTTGCTGTAAAGGTTTGGACGGCTCACCTTCAAAGTCGAGAATGAAAAAGTCACCGCCCGAGTATAAAACTTGACCAAGGTGATAATCACCGTGGCAGCGAATCTTTAAAAGCTCCTGATTGATCGTCGGCAATCGATCCAACAAATCAACAACCTTTGGTCGGAAGAGCAAAAGTGATTTTATGGATTTGGCAAGCTCTGGTTCGACAGTGCGCACCTTTTGTTCGAGCAATTTGAAGACCCGCACGACGTCGTACCGCATCGTCGCAGAAATATCGATCAACTCGTTGCGAGTGATAGTCTCCGCTTGGAAGGCGGGACTGTCAGTTGGTTTGCCCAAGGCAATGTGCATCTCGGCAGTGCGCGCACCAAGCTTAGCGGCGTCTTTAATGTAGACACCGAGCAGCTTGAATACTTCTTCTGGCACTTCAGCGTTTATTAATTCTGAAAGCGGCACTGCCGGAGGAGTTACCTTGCTTAGTAGTGAAGCCTTGGTGCCGCACCGCTCGTAGTATCGACGGAATTCGGCAATAGTGTAGGTCCAAGCATCACCTTGATTCGGAACAAACTCCTGAAGCAATCCCAAAGTATAAAGGCTAGCCATTCTAGGATTCGTGTAGCCGATAACACCAGCAGCTGCTGGTACTTGGGAGAATGGAGAAGTTTCAGTGAGATATCTCGATATTTCGTAGTCCGGATTTAAGCCAGGTTCCAGATGTCTAAATAATTTCAGGATGAATCGATTGCCGTAGATAATGGACGAATTACTTTGTTCGCTCTCGACGCGTTTGACTGGACTGGCGTGCTCGGCTTTCTTCTCAATCAAATCGTAAGCCGGCAACTTATATGACTCAACAAATCCAACCTGCCCGCGCACACGTTTGTCTTCGGCGATGTAGGAGAGGAGGGCTGCGTTGAACTTCTCACTATCCAGAGCATCATAGAGAATTGCCTTTTTACCTTTGTCAGACAACTCGGCGATCACCGATGATACATTCGTTGTGATGGGCTCTAACTCTGCGTCTTTAGTTTCGAGAGCAACAAACATTGTATAAAGATCCATTTCTAAATCGTCGTAGTGGATCTCGAGCACCAACATGCCAGACTGCAGTCCCGCTATCACCGACAGATCGATCCAGTCGCTAACCTTGGTGAATGTGACATCCTTAGACTTCTTGCCGAACCATCTTTGATTACGGACGAATTGAGGCAAAATTCGATTCTCGAGAATTTTCCGGAAGGGTCCTGTCAGCAACGTATTAATTGACGTCACATTGTCTGTAACGTAAATACTCTGTGTTTCCACTCCTTTAGCGAGTGTCGGAGTTGCAGCAAACGGGCTGATCTTTTGCGTCGTCAGCTGCAGCCAGTAAAAGGAGTGCCCAGCCAAGGTGAGTGTGTACTTCTCTTCTGTAATTGGGTGAAAAGGCATTAGACCAAACATTTCAATGGGAGCAACACCAACATGATCAGGAAGGTCTAAACTTACTGATTGAGGGTGACGCGAAAGGTTGGCGACGCACAAAATCGTCTCGCCTTCAAAAGTACGAGTGTAGGCAAGAATGTGCCTATTTTCGGGATAGAGCAGCTCAATAGTGCCTCTACCAAAAACTTGATGCTGCTTTCGCAATTTGATTATTGAGCGCATCCAATTTAGCAAAGAAGACGGATCTAAAACCTGCGCTTCCACATTGACAGACTGATATCCAGTCACCGGATCCATAATCGGAGCTGAATAAAGCCGGGCAAACATAGCTTTGGAAAAACCGGCGTTTCGATCTGAATTCCACTGCATCGGGGTGCGCACACCATGCCGATCGCCGAGAAAAATATTCTCGCCCATGCCGATTTCGTCGCCATAATAGACAATCGGAGTTCCAGGCATTGAAAACAAAATACTGTTTAACAGCTTAATCTTGTCTCTGCTGTACTCTAGCAGTGGAGCTAATCTTCGGCGAATACCGACGTTGATCCGCATCATCGGATCATGCGCGTAAGCGTTGTACATGTAATCACGCTCTGCGTCAGTAACCATCTCCAAAGTCAATTCGTCATGATTTCGCAAGAACATCGCCCATTGGCAATCGTGTGGAATATCAGGAGTTTGTCTAAGGATTTCAGTAATCGGGTGCCGGTCCTCTTGATGCACCGCTAAGTAAATGCGCGGCATGACCGGGAAATGGAATGCCATATGGCACTCATCACTGTTGCCAAAATATTGGATGACCTCAGTTGGCCATTGATTCGCTTCAGCTAAAAATATCCTGCCTGGATATTCGTCATCCAAAACTTTGCGTAATTCCTTCAGAACTGTGTGGGTGTCGGGCAAATTTTCACAGTTGGTGCCTTCACGCTCGATTAAGTATGGAATTGCGTCTAGTCGCAATCCATCAACACCCAAGTCAAGCCAAAATTTCATGATTTTGATAATCGCTCGACGCACATTGGGGTTGTCGAAATTCAAATCCGGCTGGTGATAGAAAAACCTATGCCAGTAAAATTGATTAGCAATTGGATCCCAGGTCCAATTGGATTTTTCCGAATCCACGAAAATGATCCTGGCATCTTCGTACTTTTTATCGGTATCGCTCCAGACGTAAAAGTCTCTCTTACTGGAACCGGCTGGCGCTCGACGTGCGGCATCAAACCAAGGATGCTGATCAGAAGTATGGTTAATCACCAACTCGGTGATCACCTTCAATTTTCGACGATGTGCTTCTCGGACGAAATTTCGAAAATCTTTGCGATCGCCATAGACCGGATTGATGCCTTCATAGTCGGCGATGTCGTATCCATCATCTCGCAATGGAGAAGGATAAAAGGGCAAGAGCCAAATTGTGTTGACTCCCAACTCCTGCACATAATCCAGTTTTTCCATCAGTCCCTGAAAATCGCCATAGCCATCGTCATTGCTATCGAAAAACGACTTTACATGCAGCTGATAAATAACAGCGTCTTTGTACCAGAGTGGATCCGCTTCTGAATAACTCACCGATGCTCCCTACACGAAGTAGTCAAAGTCACGTTCCGATTTGAGCTTACGAAGCACTTTGAACACGTAAGCAGGCGAAACGCTAGGATCTAATTGAACAAAATTGGTGTCACCATTCCAAAAGAAACGAACACCCGTAATCAAATCGTGAACCTGATAAGTTTGATCAGCTCCAAGTTCAGCAAATGGAATATGCAAAAAGCCAGATTGAACATGATGGGGATCCAAATTAACAACCACTAAAATTGTATTAGCACCATCTGCAGTGCTCTTGGTGTAGGCGATCATTTCGCGGTTGTCGATGTTCAAAAACTTGAGATTGCGATTGCCATGCAGGGCAATGTTTGCTCGCCTGATTTTATTCAGACGGCTAATGAAATCACGGATAGAATGAGGATCCTGCAGATTCCAAGTCCGAATTTCATACTTCTCCGAGTCCTTATACTCTTCGGCACCCGGCATGGCATCAGTGACACAAAGTTCGAACGGCGGGCCATAAATACCATACGACGCGCCTAGAGTGGCGGCCAAAGCGGCTCTGATCATAAACGCCGACCGAGCGCCGTATTGCAAATAATCCGGCAAAATGTCCGGCGTGTTGGCAAAGAGATTTGGACGCAAATAGTCCGCGATCTCTGTGTTGTACATCTCGTTGAAATATTGAGTCAACTCTTCTTTATTATTGCGCCACGTGAAATAAGTGTAAGACTGAGAGAACCCACACTTAGCCAGATAGTTCATTACTTTCGGTCTGGCAAAAGCTTCAGACAGAAAAACAGTTTCCGGAAAAACTCGTTTGACTTCGCGAATTAAGTAGTGCCAGAAGGGATATGGCTTGGTGTGAGGATTATCGACACGAAAAACTTTGACGCCTTGTTGCGCCCAATAAATAACTACGTCCTTCAATTCATCCCACAAAGCCTGCCAATCATCGCATTCAAAGTCGATAGGATAGATGTCTTCGTATCGTTTCGGTGGATTTTCGGCGCAGCGAATTGTGCCATCCGGGCGTCGATAAAACCACTCCGGGTGGTCAGATACATATGGGTGATCGGGTGAACATTGGAACGCGATATCCAGAGCGATGTCAATACCTCGTACTGCAGCCGCATTAATCAATTCATGAAAATCAGAAAGAGAGCCAAGCTCCGGGTGAATTGACTTATGTCCGCCCTCTTTCGACCCGATCGCCCAGGGGCTGCCAGGATCCAGCGGTCCAGCCGTCAGGGTATTGTTTGGCCCTTTGCGAGCAGTGTTGCCGATCGGGTGAATCGGCGGCATGTAAATGACGTCGAAGCCCATTTCCTCGACATATGGCAAATGAGCGATTACATCTTTGAAGGTTCCGTGACGCCCCTTTTTATCCGTAACTGAGCGAGGGAAAAGCTCGTACCAGGCTCCATAAAGCGCACGCTCGGACTCCACCATAACACTGAGAATCTTCTTGAATTCACGCACGCGACCGCGACGACTGTAAGCCAACATCAAGTCATGCAGTGGAGCACTGGAAATCGCCAACTGATACTCGTAGGTTTCAAGCATTGAGGCATATTTGGCTAATTCGGCTTTATCGCCCGTGTGTGCGTCTCTGATAGCATCGTTGATTAGAACAGAACCTTCAGTCAGTTCCAAAGTCACATCTTGACCTGCTGCCAGTTTTTTCCGGGTATCGCGCGCCCAATTACCATAAGCGTCGATCCAAGCGCAGAGCGTAAACTCGTAATAGCCAAGCTCCAAAACTTGAAATTCTCCTTGAAAGAGGTCCAGTCCAGGCTGCTTTAGCGCCATTTTAGTCGTTTGCCAGTCAGCATCTCCCGTTTTCCGGTAGAGGAGGCTGGCGCCGATAGCGTTATGACCGTCGGTGTGAATACTGGCCGTGACCTGAACCTTTTCGCCGATTACACGTTTGGCCGGGAAAGCGCCCTCGTCGACTTGAGGTTGAACGTTCTCAATCGTCACTCTGGACTCGCTCAACATATCGGGAGCCGCATATTTAGACGCTTGACTTGTTTCAGGATTTGGCATAATTGTTAAGCTTGACCAGTGAACCGTTTCGACCCTGTATCGTACGCGATTATCGGCACTTCATTCTAGTGCCCACTGGCTCCTAAGCCCAACTGTTCACAATAGTCAACATGCTTAGCGGCTAGCTGAGGGAATTGAGAGGCAAAAAGGTCACCTGAAGAATTGGGGGATCAGACGAGCCTCAGAATCTGAGAGAATGGATCGTTCCCTACGTTGATCGTACGGTTGATCGGACTAAGTTACGCAGGAGCATGAGCATCCCATGTCAACGATCGCATTGCAGCTACGCGAAAGCACAAAAAGTGCTC
Source organism: Candidatus Melainabacteria bacterium (assembly GCA_003151275.1). The sequence continues at coordinate 104,174 of PLXC01000021.1, read as the reverse complement.
ACAACTCAGCCGAGGGACACAAGTTCCAAAAAGAGTTGGGCTCCGGTACATTATCAAAAACTCTTTACACAGAATACTTAGGGCAATTGTATCTTACCCACAAGGCTCTTGAAACTGCGATGTCGAGCCAATCCTACATGGGACCAGTCGTTTCACCGGAGCAGTTGCAGACTGAATTTCTAAAGAGTGATTTGAAAGCCCTGGGTGTTGATCCGGCTTCTGTCAAACCAATTGAAATAACGGCTCGCATGCTTGAAAGAATTAAAACATTGGCTGAGCAAAACCCCATTGCTTTGTTGGGATTTCATTATGTACTGCTCGGCAGCAAACATGGTGGCAAATTTATCGCCAGCGTCAGCAAGAAAACATACGCTCTGGAAAACGGCGGTTGCACATATTTTGATCCTTATGGTCCGGAATTTCAAAAGCATTGGCAGCATTTTGTGAACGGTATCAATGCCTTCAATATCGAAGCACCACAAGTTGAACCATTGATGACCGCAGCCAGCGAAATGTTCGAATTCGTCGAACAGTTGGGCGGTGACTTGCTCCAGCTCAATGCAGTCAAACAGTCTCAATAAATTTTCTGCTCAGAATCTGCGAAATGGAGCGCGGACATCCTGTCCGCCCCGAACCTTAGAAATGGAACGCGGACATCCTGTCCGCCCCGAATTATTTGCGGCTGATCTGCTTGGGCTACCCAACTGAAACTATCGTGCCAAGATTTTGCTGCCGACCGCGAGACATGCGCGTGTTGGCCATGTTCATGAGAGATTCTATGGTCACTTCGTCGCCTGGAACACCGGCTAGACCTGCACTAAAACTAGTCTTAAAGTTGGCCTGTCGATCGCTCATAAAGGTGAAAGTGCAAAATTCATCCAACATTTTTTGAACAGCTTCGGTGATCGTCAATTTACTTTCTCCGGGCACAGCCAGGGCGAATCCTCCGTCGCCCCATTTTGCCCTCAAAGACTCGGCCTTAAAGTGCACGCGCAACAAATCACCGAGGGCTACTTCGACTTTCTCAGCGGCATACATGCCATGCACGATGCTTAGGTTGAGCATGTCATCAATCAGCATCAGACAGAGAGCCAAATCGCTGCCGCTAACTTTTGCCGCTTGCGCCATGGATCGAGCTGATTCGATAAACTCTTTGCGATTGATTAGACCATCACTGCCTTTGTCTGATGCGTCACGCTTGCTTCCACTTTGTCCCAGGTGCGCCTGCACCCTTGCCACCAATTCCGGTGCCAGGACAGGCTTGCTGAGAAAGTCAGTGGCACCAGCCTGAAAAGCGGAGGCACGCCCATCAGCATCACTCTTAGATGTCAGAAAGAGAACAGGCAAATGAGCCCATTTATCTGTAGCACGCAGCATTCGGCAGACGTCATATCCACTTAATCCTGGCATCATTACATCCAGCAAAATCAAGTCGGGTTGGAACTGTTCTACTACGGTGAGAATTTGAATTGGTTTGTTTAGAGTTTCTACACGCATGCCTTCACCGGCCAAGATTGTCTGAATGAATCTGGTGAGAACATCATCGTCATCAACTGTCAGCACTTTTGGTTTTTTAGTGCCACCTATCACAATCAATTTTTGGACAGTCTCCACCAATTCAGCACCTGGCACTGGACTCCATAAGAACGAAGATGCGCCTGCATAGGCCATCAACGCCTCATCAGGAGCGTTCTGACCAGACGATATAAAGGAAAGCGGAATAGGCTTACCCCTTTGAACTTCGCGCACCTGAGAAGCGAGTTTAAATACTCGAGCTTCCTGATCTAGACTTAAATCGAATACCGCCGCATCAAAACGCGCTCGTTTTGCCCGTCCAAGTGCGCTTGCAATGCTATCGCATATTGTTGTTTCAATTTTCGATGAACTAAGAGCTTGCAGTTGCTCAGTGTAATTAGCAGAACGTGCGAACACGAGAATACTCGATTCAAAAATCTGACCTCGCTCGGTCGAGCCTGCTACTGAGGATTGCTCTCTAACTGCCACTTCTCCATCGGCCAACGCTCTAAAGATTTCAGTCCAAATAACTTCTTGGAGAGTGTCAGTTGGATCAAAACTACGCAAAAGATCCTCGATTTTACCGGCAGAATTACCGATGTTTTGAAAGCCCATCGATCCAGCTGTTCCCCGGATGCGGTGCGCAATCTGCATTGCTTCATCCAGAGCAACTCTGTTCTCAGGTTCAAGCTGAGTCAAGGCAACAGCTTCAGAAAGAGTCTTCCAATGTTCGGTTAGTTCGTTTGCGTAAGAATTTTTAGCTGCAGCCAAACTCTGTTGAACAGCAAGCTTCGCACGCATAGCCACCAGTTGATCCCACAGAGGAGAATCGGGTGACGACTTTCGAAGCGCGTCATCTAAGCGCTTTATTTGCGTTTCTAAATCATTTGCCGTCACAGGCGGTGGAGCGACAAATTGAGCAGGCGCCACTGCCGGTGGCAATTTCTCTGGTGATACCGAAAACGGTGGCGCAGGTAGTAAGCCTTCAATTTGTTGAATAAATAGTTCGGGCACAATTGGTTTTCGAAGAATGAGAGAGACCTTCAGGATATTGCGTAACCAACTGAATGTCTTCTCATCGCACCAGGTTCCCGAGCAAAATACAACCGGAAAGTTGCGCCCGCTTTCTCTAAGCCAGGTAATCCAACTGATGCCATCCGATTCGGGCAGACGATAATCCACGATTGCCAGCCCAGGATCAGTATCCGCAAAGGCAGCTGAAGCATCCTTCGCTGACCGAGCCTCGAACACTTGATAGCCTCTCGCTTGAAGCAAGCTAGCAATCAATTGCCGGAAAGAGACGTCATCATCAAGAATCAAAATTGGCTTGGTCATTCGGCATCTTCCTTAACGAGTGTTTGGTTATCCAAATTACTAATCAAGCTTTGAAGCAAACCTTTGACAGTGCTAAGAAATTCGGATTCGGACGTGCGCGACTTAACTAGATATGCTGTAAGTCCTAACGTTAATTTCTCTTTTTCTTGGGAGGATAGGTCTGTAGCAGAATAAACGAGCATCGGCGTATGTCTTAACTCGTTCAGTCGGAGAATTGAAACAACGTCGTAACCATCAGGAATCGGAATAGCGAGGTCCAAAATAATCAAATCAGGCTCTTTCTGGTCTGCTAACTCCAATGCGGTAGTTCCATCACCGGCCTCGAAACATTCGATGTTCATCCCTTCCAAATAGTGTTTCACCACTTGTCTAGTGTTCACATCATCCTCGACAAGGAGAATACGAGGCACACCCGCGCGTCTGCAGGCCGACCTTAGCGTCGCTTCAAGAACATTACTATCAATTGGTTTTTTTAACCAGCTAACTAACATTGGTGCTCCGAGGGATTGAGCTTCACTACCTCCGGAGAGAACGACTACTGGAACTCCTTTCAAATTTTCAATACCGCCGCACCATTCCATAAGCTCAAAGCCGTTTCCATCAGGCAAACCAATATCGAGAAGAATGACATCGGGAGCAGACTGATTGAGCAAAAATTCTTTGCTGTCGGCAACATCGTGCTTCGATATGCTTGTGAAACCCTGTTCCTGCAGCACATCTGTGAGGATGGCGCACAATTGACGATCATCTTCTATAATCAGAGCAATTTTTTGTTTATTAGTTTGTTTAACAATTTGTGGCTGCACCGTATCGACTGGCAAAGTAAAAGAAAATGTGGACCCGTGACCAAGCTGCGTGTCCACGAATATGTTGCCGCCATGTTGTTCAACAATTGCTTTAGAAATTGCCAGTCCCAAGCCCGTGCCACCTTTCGATCTTGAATCACTGGCATCCAACTGCTGAAACAGCCCAAACAATTTGTGCACGTGTTCGGGAGCTATACCGTTGCCTCTGTCAGTCACCGAAAATCTACAAAGGTTCTCACTCGGATAATCAACAGCCAAAACCATTTCGCTATCTCGAGGTGAAAACTTGATTGCGTTGGAAAGTAGGTTGGTTAAGACTTGAACGATGCGATCAGGATCACCTTTCATCGGGAGGGATTTCGCTATCTCAGTTTTGATCTGGATATCGTGCTCAGAGATCAGACTGGCCATGGCATCAACGGTTTGCCGGATTATTTGGTCAGGACTGAACTCTTTCACGTTTAATTCAAATTTTCCGGCCTCAATCTTTCTAATATCGAGAATGTCGTTAATCAATCGAATCAATCGATCAGACTCTAAGCGAGCGATAATAACTAATTGAGTCGCTCGCTCCGACAAAGTGCCTGCCCGCCCCCCCTCAAGAAGTCCTAATGACCCGCGAATTGATGTCAGCGGGGTTCTTAATTCATGTGAGACTGTGGAATAAAATTCACTGACTCGCCGTTCAACTTCTTTTCGCTCGGCGATATCACGTACGATACCAGTAACGATATTTCGATTACCTAGATTGACGATGCTCATCGTCAATTCTATGGGAATTTGTTTACCGTTTTTGCTGATGCCATTCAGTTCCAAACCTGCACTGATAGTACGTTCACCTGTGTGGAGTTCAGACGTTTTACCAAGCGCGAATTCAGGCAGAAGCGAGCTGATGTTCATACCTATCAATTCACTGCTGCTGTAACCAAACAAGTGATGAGCAGCGCGATTAGCAGTCTCTATTACACCTTCGCCTGCCACAGTAAATATGCCGTCCGCGGCAAAATCAACGATCGCAGTAATGCGCGCCTCTCGCTCGGCAAGCTCCAATTCGGATTGATGAACTTCGGTGATATCCTGAAACGATATGACAGCACCTTCGTAGGCATTTCCATCGTTAATTGGTGCGCCGGTGTATTGAACGAACATCCTCGCGCCATCAAAATTGATAATCTGCCCTTCATTCCCCCTGACCAGCTGCTCACGATTTATCATAGGTTCCGACTTGTCTTCACTATCATCTACGATTTTAAATACTTCGCTCAGAGCCAAACCACGTGCTTTTTGCTTTGTAAGAGCAAGCATCCGTTCGGCTGCTGGATTGATATAACTTACATTGCCGCTTGAATCAGTTTGGATTAAACCTTCATCCATACTATTTAAGACTGCTCTCAATTTGGCCAGGGCGCGTTGACGTGATTTCAACGACACAGCACCGAGAATGGCAAGAATAGACTGAAATATCGCCGCCGCTACTGTGAACATGAGAAGTTGGTTCGATGCTCGACGCAAATGATCTTCAACTTTTTCTGTGCGCTCTCTCAATAAAATATTTTCGTCTTCAACTATCTCGGCAATCTTATTGCGAATGTTTTCCATCTGAGCGCGACCACCATTATTGAGTACACGCACCCTTGCAGCTTCAAAACCAGCTTTCCGTTGAATCTGAATAAGCTCTTCAAGAAGATCAAATTTGGACTTAATCAGTTGTCGAAGCACCTTGAATCGATTGGTCTGCTGCGGATTATCAACTGTCAAAGCAATCAAATGTTCAACCAAATCTTCAACTTTTGACTTCGCTTCATTGTACGGTTCAAGATAATTCAAATCGTTGGTTACGAGATAGCCCCGTTGACCTGCTTCAGCTTCATCTATTGTTGCCCTTAATTTATAAAGAGCACTAATCACCTCATGTGTGTGCGTAACCCACGTTCTCGCTGCGGTAAGCTCCTCCATCTGTTTACGATTGTTGATGCCAATCAGAGCAACAACGCTCATCATCAGCACCAAACCTGCGACCATAAACAGATTGAACGAAGACTTCATGTAATCAGCTATCGGGGAGACTGCTAAGAACCCTTTTAATATCTGCCGACAAAGTGATCGGATCAAAGGGTTTGGAAATCACTCCAGCGGCGCCAAGCGCTAAATAGCTCTCTAACTCTTGTGTCTGCACTTTAGCGGTCATAAATATTATCGGAATGTGGCTCGTCGATGCATTTGCGCGCAATTTAACGAGCGTAGATTTGCCGTCCATATCCGGCATCATCATGTCTAGCAAAATCAGATCCGGTGGGTCAGCAGTCGCTTTCGCAATCGCCTCCGCCCCCGACTCTGCAGTGGTAACAATCCAGTCAGGAGTATCTTCAAGCCCAATTTGAGCGATCAGACGAATATTCTTGTCATCGTCAACTAAAAGTACTTTTTCAATGTTCATTGAAATCTCAGGCTGTGACTTATTCACACTGCAAACAGCAGCGGAGTGAACATCCGGTGAAAGACGAACCCACTTACATTTTACAGGTAAACATTCATGGTTCGATCACAGACTTCGATTCCACCTCAAGTTGGCAAGACATCTATTTAACCGCACATTAGCCTTTATTGTCTCCAAACCCTCATGCCTTGTCACTTGGCGCACTCAACCAGCTTCGTAAATGTCGGATAGAAGAGACATTTCTAGATCGCCTTGCTGAGCTTGGATTGTCGGTCTCAACGAGCTCAAGTCTCTGATGCAACTGCTCCTGACAAAAGGACCGGCAACGCCGACACCATCGAGTTTTTCCACATTTTTAAAACCAGGTCCGGATTTTCTAGTATGACCGAGGCGGTTCAGGTTCTATAATGGCCCCACTTTAGGAGGCTAGCGATGTTTTCGAAACCAATGAAAGTACGTTTGGCAATCTTATCCAGCTTGATGCTATGTCTAGCCAATATGTTTGATGGTGCTTTTGGTGCATCGACCCAGCGTCTGACCATTGCGGTTGTTCCAATGGCAACAACCGACGAATATTGGAAGGCAATTCACGCCGGTGCGATGAAAGCTGCCAAGGAATGCGATGTCGATATTTTGTGGAAAGGTCCTCTGCGTCTAGATGATCGCAATTCTCAAGTGGATATTGTCGAAAACATGATCGTTCGTCAAGTTGCCGGTGTTGTTCTTGCTCCAATAGATGACACGTCTATGCGCGGGGCCGTAGAAAATTGTGTTCGCAGCGGAATTCCAGTCGTCATTATTGACTCGGCGTTAAAGAGTGGCAGTCGCATCAGTTTCATCGCCACGGACAACCGCAAGGGTGGTGAGGTCGCAGGTGATTACTTAGCCCGCTTGCTGAACTACAAGGGAAGAGTAGCGATGCTCAGAACAATTGAAGGAAATTCCAGCGGCAATAACCGCGAACGTGGTTTTTTGGATTCGATGAAAAAATTTCCCAACATCAAAGTAGTAAGCTCCAATCAACACAGTGGTGGCACGATTGAAGAAGCCTACAAAGCCAGCGAGAACCTGTTGTCACCGCTGAAGGGGCAAGATGGCAAATTGAATCTTGATGGTATTTTCTGTCCCAATGAATCAACCACCTTTGCCATGTTGCGCGCACTTGAGGATAGTGGCATGGCCGGCAAGGTGAAATTCGTCGGGTTTGACACCTCTGCGAAACTAAATGCGGCTCTTTACTCCGGCAAAATCAACGGGTTGATTGTGCAGAACCCGATGAAAATGTCATACCTTGCCGTCAAAGCAATCGTCGATCATCTCAACCACAAGAAAGTGGAAGAAATCGTAGACACGGGTGTAGCCCTGATTACTACTGAGAATTCGAAGACACCAGCGATGCATGAACTTCTAGAACCTGACACGGCGAAATGGCTGAAATAGACAATAAATATCGTTTGATTGTTAGTGGTGTTAAAAAACACTATGGTGCCACCATCGCGCTAGACGGTGTTGATTTTTCTGTAGCACCAGGGGAGGTGCACGCCCTGATCGGAGAAAACGGCGCAGGGAAAAGCACACTGATGAAGGTTCTATCCGGTGTGGTCAAGCCGGACGCCGGCACGATGTTCCTGGATGGCGTAGCGTACATTCCTACTAATCCAAAAGAGGCAAGACAACTCGGTATCGCGATGATCTACCAGGAACTGGCATTGACACCGCATCAGACCGTAGCTGAGAACATCTTTCTTGGGCTCGAACCAACCAACAACGGACTTCTTAATCGAAAGGAAATGAACGAACGGGCCAAAGCGGCGCTTGAAGAGTTGGGGCATCCTGAGATCGACCTGAACGCAACAGTTCAGACTCTCTCGATTTCAGCACAGCAACTAGTTGAAATCGCCAGATCGACGGCCTTTGGTTGCAAGGTTTTGATTCTGGATGAACCCACTAGCAGTCTAACTCAGCAAGATGTGCAGCATTTGTTCAAGATGATCAATGATCTTAAATCACGCGGATATTCGATCATTTACATATCCCACTTCATTGAGGAGCTGAAAGAGATCGCTCAAAGTTTTACGGTCTTGCGCGATGGCAAAACGGTCGGCACCGGCGTAATGGCCGATGCCAGCGCGGAACAAATTGTAGGCATGATGATCGGTCGAGATCTGAAAGACATTTATCCACGCTCACCCCACGAAGCGACGGAGCCTATTCTTCAGATCAGCGCCTTGAAAGGAGATGCCAAACTAAAAAATGCGGATCTGGTTTTGCGACGCGGAGAAGTGGTGGGCATAGCCGGTCTAATCGGCAGTGGCCGAACGGATCTGATTAGAACCATATTTGGGCTTGATAAAGTTCTATCAGGCGAAATCAAAGTTGGGAAATACACAGGCAGAGCCACACCAGGACAGCGTTGGAAACAAGGAGTGGGATTTCTTAGTGAGAACCGAAAAGAAGAAGGTCTGGCGATAACAATGAGCATCGCTGAAAATCTGATTTTGTCGGACGTAGGCTCGGTAGAAAAAAACGGGTTTATATCACCTCGGCTCGTTAAAGAAGCCGCCCGCAATTGGATTGAGCGCTTATCTACCAAGTGTCGGGAACCGATGCAAAAGATTGGCGAATTATCTGGTGGCAATCAACAAAAAATCGCTTTTGCCAGACTTCTGTACCACGGCGTTGACGTCCTGTTGCTGGACGAACCGACCAGAGGAATCGACGTCGGCAGCAAAAGCCAAATCTATAAACTAATCGATGATTTGGCGACAAAACAAAAGGCGATAATTATCATTAGTAGCTATTTGCCCGAACTGATGGGTGTCTGTGATCGAATCGCAGTAATGTCACGCGGTCGTCTAGGTGTGGCCAGACCGGTGGGTGAAGTGAACGAGCACAGCCTGATGCTTGAGGCAACCGCCACCACAACAGGAGAAGTAGAGTGAAGTTCCGCGAATCCATGCTGCTGCTCACTAAATTGGGCCCGGCCCTGGGCCTGATTCTCGTCTATATATTATTCATTGCCATCGGTCCACCCAGTTTTTCCTCTTTCCGTAACGTAGAAGCGATTGTTCGACAGACTACGATTGTCGGGATAGCCGCGCTCGGTATGACCCTGGTCATCATATCCGGTGGCATCGATTTGTCGATTGGTTCGATAGTGGCGCTAGTAACTGTGTCTATAGCACTTCTGCTTCAATCTGGTATCAACCCAGTTCTGGCGTGTTTAGGTGGCGTTCTCGCCGGTATGGCATGTGGTGCCTTCAATGGAATCCTAATTACCAAGTTAAAAGTGGTGCCATTTATCATTACACTAGGAACACTGCTCTTATTTAGAGGAGTGGCCAAAGGTTTTGCCAATGAGCAAAAAGTAGACGCGCCTTTGACGTGGTTGACCGAACTGCTTGCTGTTTTACCGCCCGAGCGGCAGTGGATGATTTTCCCGCCTGGAGTTTGGATCATGATCGTTCTTGCGATCGTAGTCTTCATCCTCTTGCGCTACACTCGATTTGGTTTACACGTAATTGCTGTCGGTTCGAATGAACAAACAGCTAGATTATGCGGAATTCCAGTCGAAAGGGTCAAGGTTCTTGTCTACGTGATCAGCGCACTGGCTGCATCTATCGCAGGCATCATGCAATTCTCGCGGCTGACTGTGGGTGACCCGACGGTTGCAGCTGGACTGGAATTGGATGTGATCGCTGCAGTCGTCATTGGTGGTGGCAGCTTAAGCGGCGGCGAGGGATCGGTCGTCGGCACTTTGGTTGGTGCCTTGATCATGACAGTAATCAGATCGGGCTGCACACAAATCGGACTTCCCAACTGGGTTCAAGAAATAGTCACCGGCATTATCATCATTCTCGCGGTGACGTTGGATGGAGTCAGACACCGGTTAGCGAACCGAAACACGTGAGGACCTGACGCTCAAGTCTTTTTCCGGGTGGCCTGTAATCTTGACTGAAGCTGTCAGCTCAGCAGTTTCGGGAGCAGAGCTTTGTGCGGCAATCTCAGGCGGTTCGATGGTCATAGGATTAACCTGGCTCAGTGGATACGAAAGGGCAATGGTCCGATTGCCGCTAGTGGAGGTCGAGTGACGTGGACTCACAGGGGAGCCGGCTTACCGTTAGCCGCGGGCAGCTGATTGCGAGTCTTTCTGCCACTAGCGTTCGACCATATATTATGGCCCAGCCGACTGCGGAGCAGGCTCACTACGGTGGCGGCTCGGACTATATATTATGCCGCCCATAGGAATTAAGGTTGGTTCGTATAACCCCCATGGTGAAATCACTAGTGAGATCGTAAACTTTGTGGACAGACTGAATCTTCGCCTTCAGCTTAAACCCCTCGCACCTCACAGTGCAGAACCGCCGTATGCCGTCCTTACAGGAATAAACAGTGGCAGTCACCCCGTCAACTGAAATTGAATCCCAGCGCCGCGACACAGTGCCGCCGCCACAAAGTGCTCATGATTCAAGCCCCCTTCACTTTGCCGCAGTTTTGGGAGAATCAGCCTTACGGTCCGGCATTCAAGACTCTTACAATGGACTTGGACAACTCATTAACGTCGGTACCAAAGCGGCTGGTCTGGGAAATGTTTTGCCAGAGATGCACGTTTTTGCCCAACCTGAAAATGCGAAATTTGGCTCGTCTGATTGGTTCGCTCAAACCATCGGCTCTGGAGTCGGTATGGCAGTTCCTTTTCTAGCTACTGAATTTGGAGTTGGCAAAGTTTTAACCGGTGAGCGCCTTACAGCTTTGGAAGCACGTGGCGGCATGGCCTCAACAATTGCACCTCTCCTGAAACCAACACTTACTGGTGCAACTTACGGATTTGTCTTTACTCCGACCGACGGTAACGGTAACTTCTTTGAACAACGTGGCATCAACGCAGTTGTCGGTGGTGTCACTTTTGGGGCCCAAAGAGCCGCAACACTTGGCATAATGAGAGGTCTTACAGCATCAGGTGTGCCACTGGCCGAGACGGCTTTCCAGAATTCCGTTAGCGGACATCTGACCAGAATCGGCGCAAACGCTCTCGCTGGCACTTTGGCTGGTGGCGCAAACGCTGAATCACATTCTTTATTGACTGGAAATGGATTTGCCTCAACAGAACAACTCGCTCAATCGGCAGCAGCTTTCGCCGTTACCGGTGGTGCAATCGATGTTGCTCACATAGCAGGCGGTTTTGTGCAGGGCAAATTGGCTGGAAACCGCCCAACTATAATTCAGGATGGTGGGCAATCAAAAAATGATGGTTCCAAAGCAACCCCAAATGCTGATGGATCAGAAGTTGGCTCAAAACGATTTATGGATGTTCAATCACGGATTCAAGACGGAACCGAAAGAAAGTCTAATTTAGAAGTTGTCATTCAAAGCAGTGCCAAAGTATCAGAGACAGCTAACCGACGAATCGATTCGGTGTTCAACGCCGCTGATGCGACGACACAAAAGCAACAATTTGAAAAGCTTTTGTCAGACGTCGCCGCAAGAGAACATATCGATGAAGTTGGCACTGATGGCAGACATCTCGCTAAAACTCTCGAAGCCGTAAATCGGTTGCTCTCATCTGACAAAATCGATGCTCGTACCAGCATTGGTTTAGCCAAACAAATCTTATACGAAACTGCACACATCAATGATATTCAAACCGGCAACAACAAAACCGCAGAAGCAAAAGGCGTGCAACTACTTCTTGCCGACCGTTTACCTGGACATCTTGCCGATGGGGTTGTGGACCTTGCCTTGACAGGACGGTACACAACAAATCGCTCTACTCCTATTTCTGTTGATTTATCCCCATCAAGATTGGCCAACCTTCCAGCTGAATTTCAAAGCACATTGCGTCCAGATCCAGAAGCTCAACAATCCCTGGCACACACACTCAGTCCAGACGGCGGCACCCCATTGCCAGGCGTACGCAGTTATGCGAGCCAACTTGCGCAAACCATGCTGAATAACATCAAAGCACAAGGAACGGATGCCACCACTTTATATGTCAAAGGTAATCCTGATCCATCGATTCAACAGGACACCGGTGAGCGCTTGCTTCGTCAGAAAGCCAATGGTCAGTATGAACAAGTCATGGAACAGGGAAAGCCAAAAGTTGGTGCCGACCTGAAAACACCGGATGTTCAACCACTGTTCGATCACGTTAGTGGTGTGGACAACGACAGTCTCGTGATTAAGAACGGAAATACTTTCATGATCACCAACACAGAAGGGCGCATCACCAGTGGTGACAATATTGCGCGATTCGGAGTCTACAACAGCGATCAACGCTTCCTCAGCAACCTCGATGTTCGAATAAACGGAGTTGAACCGAAATTTCAAAGTGCTTCTGTGGACAAGGCTTACGCAGCAAAGTTTCAATATAATAATGCCGAAGCCACAAACCTTCCGGCTGACACAGTCAATTTGACTCGCGACGTGGTCATTAACAACGAGAAAGTAACAGAAAATCTGAATTTAAAAAATACAACTGACCTGCCACAAACTGTTCACCTCACCGTCGGTTACGGCTCAGACTTTGCTGACATGTTTGAAGTTCGCGGATGGTTGCGCGACCAACGTGGAGTCACCAATCAACCGATTGTCTCACCTGAGTCTGGAAGCGTGCTGCTTTCCCACAAAGGTTTGGATGGCGAAACCGTGCACACTGGGATTGGCCTAAACGGTAAAGATAATCCCACGCAAGTCACCAAGGACGGTGTGCATTTCACTGTAACCTTGCCACCACAAGCGCAAAGCAGCGTCGAGCTTTCGATCAAACCGGGCATCGGAGAACGCGCGAATGCGCCTGAAGTAAATCGACCTTTCGCACAAGAACTGGCACAAGCCGATCAAGCTTACGAACGATGGCGCAACAGTGGCACTTTGGTATCCAGCGATAATCCGCAGTTCAATCAAATCATGGAACGAGCTTTCAAAGACTTATACATGCTGCGCATCACTACACCAAAAGGTGATGGCATTGCCGCAGGTATTCCGTGGTATGTCGCTGCATTCGGAAGAGATCAATTAATCACCAGTCTGCAAACACTGCCCTATCATCCAGAGCTGGCAAAAGGCGTGCTCGAACAAATGGCGGCATATCAAGGCAAAACGGAAAATGCCAGCACTGCTGAAAAACCGGGCAAGATGATGCACGAACTGCGCATCGGCGAAATGGGAAGAAACAAGGAAATACCTTTCACACCATATTACGGCACCGTCGATGCCACGCCACTTTGGCTTGTACTTCTGGGCAGATATGTTCAACAGACAGGCGACGTAGAACTGGCTCGTAAATTGCAGCCGAACGTAGACCGTGTGCTTGAATATCTCGACACCGAAACCAAACGCAATGGCTATTTAAGTTATGGTGGCAATGGAGCGGAAGCGCTTTCTAATCAAGGTTGGAAAGACTCAGGCAATTCCGTCTCGGACGCGCAAGGAACAAACGTAAAGGCACCAATCGCGCTGGCAGAGCCACAAGGTTATCTTTATTCAGCATGGAGGCAGGCGGCCAAGTTGTATGAACTTCAGGGCCAGCCAGAGAAGGCAGCAGAACTGCAGGCAAAAGCCGAAAGTCTGAAGGAGCGCTTCAACAAAGACTTCTGGATGCCAGAACAAGATTTTGCCGCGATGGCCTTAGATGGCAATATGAATCAAGCATCGGCGATTGCTTCAAATCCCGGACATCTTCTTTCAACTGGACTTCTCACTCCCGAACATGCCTTCTCTGTAGCCAATAGATTGATGAAATCCGATATGTATTCAGGATATGGTGTCAGAACCCTTTCGGAGGATATGCCAAACTACAACCCTGGAAGCTACCACAATGGTACGGTTTGGCCTCACGACAACGGTATGATCGCCGAAGGTTTGCATGATCTGGTGCCCTATTCCGGCTACTCAGAACGAATGTTGACTGACTTCATGACGGTCGCCCAGAAATTTCCTGGTGCTCGTTTGCCAGAGTTATATAGCGGTTTTTCAAGCGAGAAAAATCCCGAGCCGATCATATATCCAGAACAAAGTTCGCCGCAAGCTTGGGCAGCCGGAACCATTCCACAACTATTATCGAGCGCCCTGGCAATACATCCAAACGGTGCAAAAAATGAATTGTTAGTCTTCAAGCCTTCTTTGCCGTCTGTATTGGGCGATGTTACAATCAAAGGCTATCGCGTTGGAAAATCCAGTTTGGACCTGCAATTCTCAAACACGACTGGACAAACAAAAATGACTGTTCTGTCAAACCCCGGCAACGTTAAGATCAACTATGTGCCTAATGAACTTCATACGCAATCCTAAATTCAAGTGATTTCTGTTTGAGACAAATCCTAAAACGTATCGTTCCGAATAACTATTCAAGCTTGCTTGTCAGCTTGCTGCTGCTTGTTTTGCTTACCCCATTTGCGGATTCAACCGAGGGCGGTCACATTGGAGTTAGCCTTGGAGTTTTGTATTTGACAATAAGCGCAGCACTGGTCATTAGCCCCAACAAAATAGCTTCAATGAAAGTAATCGGCATTGCTGCAGTGGGTTCATTGTTGTGGACGTGCTCGAAATCAATTCCTTTTGAACCATTCCACACAGGTGTGTTTCAATGCATTGCCAACGGCAGTATAATTCTCTTTCTTGCCACCACGGCCTGGTTAATGCTCACACATATACTGTTTACGGAAGCAGACCATAACACTATATGCGGTGCTATTTGTGTTTATTTGTTGATCGGTGTGGTTTTTGCGCTTGTCTATCTGACATGTCTTGATGTTTGTCCTGGCAGCATCAGCTTCGAACATATGGTCAATGAATCAAACAATGAACGAGAAAGGCTTTCCAAGCTCATCTATTTCAGCATGTGTACGCTCACCACATTGGGATTTGGCGATATAACCCCTGTGACAAGATTTACTCGCACGTTAGCATGGCTCGAAGCAGTTGTCGGTCAGTTATATTTAGCAATTTTGGTAGCTCGCTTGGTTGGTCTTCAAATTGCTGCCGTTGCACTGCGCAATCTAGGTTCAGAAATTCAAACGGACAAGGATAATCAAAGCTAGTGATTGTTCAACTCCTACTTCTTTTCAGTAACAGTTTTAAGATTATTGAGACCGACTTCGAAATCCTTTCCGAGCATCGAATCCATATTAACGAAGAGACCCATGACCTTCATCATCACGGGGCTTGGACCATGCATGGCCCATGTAACGGTGGTTGATTCGCCTTGAGGTTGAAGAGTGAAATCTGCAAAATTATGACCTTCAAATGGTTTGCTGAAGTCCAATTTGATCGCCACTTTCGATGGTGGCGTAGATTCGGTGATCTCCATGGTGCCAGCACCGGCTGCGTCCGTGCCGTCCCACGCATATACAGCGCCCTTGCCTACAGGGGCACCACTGTAGGTTCTCTTCATAGTCGGGTCTAAATTCTCATATGGCGACCATGATCGCCACTTATGAAAGTCGTCGATAAGATCAAATATTTTCGCTGGCGGTGATTTGATTGTCACAGATCGCTGCACCATGAAGTTGTCTGGTCTGGTGGCGATGAAGCCCATCAGAGCAATTATTAAGATAACGACTAACCCGGCGGCTGTTATGGCAATTTTCTTGATCATTCGCTCCACCACACTTCTATAGTTTAACCATACGGTTGAATAATATACCAAATTCGTTGCTACAGCATTAGACAGCACTCAGGACTGGACACTCGACCGCCGTTTTGCGGTAAGTTCGGCATCATCCTTCTCCTAGATCCGAACCGAAGTGACACGACCAAGGGTTGAAGCCTGTATGCGAATTAGGGGAAACCCTATCGATTTGTTCGTGGCGCTTTAGTAAAGTCATTGTGCCGGCACTTAGCAGGCATGGAACCGATCTTACTAACACAAAATTGCTGCTTCGGCAGTTTGTCGAGTGCGTCATTGTGCGCTTGACGGACGCCAGCCATTCCATCCGCAAGTTCCCCGCGGATGGAGAGGTGCAGCACCGCTAAATTGGAGTTGAACTATGTCTACAGCAGATATGGACGTTGAACAACGCCCTGATTCACAGAATGGCTCAGGAAGCGGGAAAATTGATGAACAGCCGCCAAATTGCGTGGCCCAAGCCGACGTTAAAACACCGTGGCTAGATATCAACGCGCGCTTTCAACTGAGAAGCAACAGTCGGGACGAGTCCAAGAAAAAGGAAAAGACCGAGAAGACACCACGACCTTCGTTCTTCAGTCTTCCGAAATTCAAATCCAAGGGCCCTGCTAAATCAAACGGGAGCGGAAATGGCAACGGCAACAAAAATGAAGATGGGAATGGAAGCGGAAAAGCCTCCAATCTTCTGAGCACCACAGATGGTGCTAATGGCACTGCCGGTGAAGAGTGGCAAGATCTGACGGTGCCTAAGAAACGGCAAATATGGCACGGATGGGAAGGGCTAGCCATCTCCATATTCGGCATTGCGATGCCAGCGCTGGTACTTATGCTCAGCTGCATGTCGATGCCTAAGCGATTGACCCTAGTGATTCTCAACCACCCTCTTGAAACTATCGCTGAATTGCTCCTTTTGATTTCCATACCGTTAGCAAACTACATTGTTTGGTCTGCAATCTGTAATAACAATCTGCGTTATTCCTTGCGACGAGGCATATCATTAGGCAGTTCATTTGCCTCATGTTTGATCGTAGCGGGAATTTGCATTGCCGGTATCTTTACCGGATCAGTCAGGCTCGAATCAGAAATTGGTAGTGATTTCGCCGGTGGATTCACCGGACTAGCACTGATGGCGGTAATCGCCGGAGGCGTATCCGCATATCTGGTAAACCGCATTCGGCTGACACGCGACTTCAAAAACTCCCGCTCTCAAGTGTTGGCTTTCACCGCAATTGGTGCTGTGTTCTCACTGGTTACAGTTGTGGGAGCCGAATTTCGGCCATGGTCAATACGGCTAGCTGAAAAGAAAGCGGCTTCGACTTCCACAGCAGAACGCAAAATAGGGCTAAGGGAATTGCGCGCTCTTGATCCAGAAAGAGAATTACTAATGGAGTGCTCAGATCAAAAAGCGGCAGGAATTTCCGGATTATTTATTCCCTTAAAATCATCATCTCAGCATGAGCTGTACTTTGCGCTAACAGGAAAACCATACAGCTTCAATGACATTTCCGACTCCAAAGATTTTTCATCGATGCCCGACGACTATCTCAGTCGCCATGTGGTTGGTGAAAAAATTCCTGGACTGGCAATGCGCAGATCATATTTGAGCGGAATCATACATTCCAAAACCCTGTCCTCCACAATAGAGTGGACTTATGTATTTAAGAATGATTCACCTGCCTCATCACAAGAGGCTAGAGCTGAGATCGGATTGCCACCAGGAGCAGTGATTACCGGATTGAAACTCTGGAAAAAAGGCGAAGCTGTGGATGCGAAATTTGTCGCCTCCGGCAAAGCCGAAGGAGCGGCGGGCTTCACTGAAGTGGGACATGATAGTCCGGCCATCGTATCGGATTTAGGACATGGCAGAGCTCTCCTTCATTGTTATCCAATCAACCAGAACGAAGAGGTGAAATTGCAGCTAACCATGGTAATGCCATTGAAAGCTGATGGCGACAAGACAGCCTCGCTTTCATTGCCTAAATTCATTGCCACCAACTTTGAACTGTCTGGCGACCATTTGCTCAGACTCAGGTCAGATAAAAATATAACCAGCACAGTCAAAAACCTTAAAACGGGATCAAGCCCGGGTGGACAAAGAGCCATTTCTGGAATATTGACCGCGAAACAACTGGAAAATTCCAGTCTAATTTTGACTGCCGAGCGATCATCGAACCTGGCACCTGTTGTGGTTCTTGATAAATTAGCGATCAAGATGGAGCAACAAGACGCACGGGCTAAAGAATTGATTCGCAGAAAAAATGCTCACAATGCTCGTCCTCAAGAGCAGGTCGTCGTTATGATCGATGGCTCTAAGGGCATTCAGAGCCAGTTTGACAACCTGCGCAAGGTGATGGCGATGAAGGCGGCTGGCCCCCATCACGGGCATGCCGTTAAAAAACGGATCAAGACAATTCAGCCTAAATATGTCCTGCAGAAAGTGGTGCTGACGTCTGCACCGGCGCCTAAAGAATTAGTCATCGTTGTGGACGGGTCTGCCAGCATGCAAGCCCACATCAAGGATCTATCAGAGGCGTTAAAACGGTTGCCAAAAGGCATTCCCGCACATCTAATTGTGGCATCTCAGGAACATCCGGAAATGCTGCAACCTATGTTGCTCAAAGACGCATTGCCCAAATTACAAACCATGACATTCGCGGGAGGGCAGGACAATCTTCAAGCTGTCGTCAAAGCAGCTGAAATAGCCGGTGAAACTAAAGGTGGTGCTGTTTTATGGGCACATGGGCCACTGCCTGTTTTAAACGAAGAAATCTATATCATGCCTCCCTATGTTGCAGCACCGACCTTTTATGAACTGCCGCTAGGAAGTGGTGAAACAGATACATATGACTTCTTCAAGAATCACACGGAGATTGGTCCATTTGTCTCTGTACCGAGAAACACTACCGAAATGGTTAGCGACCTCGGTGCCTTTTTCTCGAAATGGAAACTTGATCAAAACGGATACGCAGTTTCATTGACCCAAACCTCGGTTAAGCCAGACAACAGCGTTCTCGCAACACCAGAAGAAGAATCGGAATTACTTGCCCTGCACGCAAATGACCAAATTGCCGCACTTCTAAACACGAGACACATCACTAAAGCTGCCCGAATCGCGGTTGAATATGGACTGCTTTCGCCAGTCAGTTGCGCTCTAATTCAAGAAAACAGCAACGATAACGTTGATACCGCTGACAATACTGACAATGGCAACGATGCCAGTGTTAGCACAGACGCAGACAAAACGGACGCTAGCGAGAACGAAATTCTTGCCGAAGGAGATGAGTCAAAGAATCAAGCTTTAAGCGATTCGAAGGCACCCACGCTTCAGGGTGCCACCAACGGCACCATCGGACCTCAAGGTGCAGACGCAACCTTCGTCACTGGTGTTAACACAGCTGGCACAGTCAGAGTTAACAACCTGGCAAACTTGGAAGCTTTGATGAATATCTTAGCTAACTTGTTTGAAGTTGGTGGTGGACTCATCGGTGCAATCATCATTCTCCATAGTCTTGCGCACAAAAACTTCGCCATGGAAATGATGGGACAGGAACTTGAGATCTCGCAAGGTCAGCGGATTGCGATCGGAGTAGCACTTCTTCTATTCGGACTCGCATTCCCTGGATTGGTAAACTGGTTCATCGCATCTGCTCGCGACGCAAATCTGTTCAGCTAATCAAGATCTCACAAAAAAGGGGAAGGGCAAACCGAAGGCTGCCTTTCCCTTTTTTCATGCCTAAAAGCAAAATTCCAAAACGACTAATCTTTATCCATTCCCAATAGCTAATCAGGATACTTATCTATTCAATCACTCAATGTTTGCTAATCCAGATACTTATCTATTCATTGGGTTACTAGTTGCGATTCAATTCATTCAACACTTTCACTAGTGTTGGTTGCCGAACTCTTCTGAAAAGGAAAGACATAACATCCCAGTACGTCACGCTACCGAGCGAGGAGGTGGATTGGTGCATTTTAACAGTTTAGCAAGCGCAATGGTCATCATGACGCTCTCCAACTATTGTAATTTTGCGTGGGCTAACAATTTAGCTCCTAGTAGAACCGCGCAAAATCCATCTATTGGAATTTTAATTGACCCAAAGATGGCATATCCGAAGGCGACAGCAAACTTTCAAGCCAAGTCAACGCACAAAAATAAGACGCGAACTCCTCTGGTAGAAAAATACCTTATAACAGGGAAGCTTGCAGATGGCGAAACGGCATTAATAACGCACCTAGAGCAGCATAGCAGCGATGATCAAGCACGATTTGGTTTGGGTGTTCTGCAATTCATGCGCGCGATCGAGCGATTGAGTCAAGATCTATATCGCTACGGTTTGCGCGACTCATCCACGCACGGAATCGCTGGTCCACTCCTTCGTTTGCCGGTGCCACATAATCCCGAACCAGAGATTCTTACATATTGGGATGGTCGTACTATCCTTGATACCTTTAGTAAAAACATCCTCAACGCGGAAGCCACATTAGCTCTGATCACTGATCCTAAAGTGAAACTTCCATTACGCTTCAAAATCATTAGATTGGACCTAAACGGTGACGGACTGGCGGATGACGACGAGAGTCTCTGGAAAGTTTATGCCAACGTGACCGACAACAGACAAATGAATGCTGATCAGTCCAAAGATTTTATTGTCTGCTTTGATCGTGGAGATGTGCATTGGCTACGGGGTTATTGTCATCTTCTGGCGACGATATGTGATGTGTATCTTGCCCGCGACACCAAGGAGACGTTTGACTGCACCGCGCACCTCTTCTTCGCCAAAGTTGACTCTCCGTATCCATTTTTAAATAAGGGTAAGCATGTTCACAACATCACTAGCGATGATATCGATGTGCTCGATTTAGTCGAATTAATTCATTCGATCAGGTGGACCGTCGTGGAACCCAAACGAATGGAGTTAGCACTTCACCATTTGGAAGCCGTGGTGGCACAAAGTAATGAGTCTTGGAAGTGGATCATGGCGGAAACAGATGACGATCACGAGTGGCTTCCAAATCCAAAACAGACCGGAGTGATCCCAAACGTTCGCGTGACTCAAGAAATGATCGTCACATGGACAGAAATTATGAATGAGATTGACAAGCTGCTTTCGGGAAAATTGTTGGTTCCGTTTTGGCGTGGTGACGATGATTACGGTGTCAATGTGCGGAAAGTATTTTTGGAGCCACGCACGCTAGATCTCATACTTTGGGTGCAGGGTGCGGCTGCCGCACCATATCTGCAAAAAGGTGAACTGACCGATCGAAAAATCTGGGGACGGTGGCGTGAAGTGTTTGGTCACAATTTTCCAGGCTTTGCACTGTGGTTTAACTGAGCAGTACGAATCCCCTTGCCGTCCAAGTGCTATCATGGCATTCGACTAGCCCCGAATAAGTTCAAATGAACAACTAGGAGATTTGCATGACAAAGCTGACTAAGTACGCTGTCTTAACCGTTGCATTATCCATTCTTTCTACGTCATACCTAATGCCGTCTGTCCTAGCGCAGGCTACCGGATCGACGACCACTACTGCGGCCGAAACACCGGCACCACATAAGAAAAAAACAGCGAAAAGACGCAATGCCAGAAAGAGAGCCAAGCTGAAATCCGATGCCAGCAAGGTAATTGAAAAAGGTGTTGATAAAGCTGGAGCAAATCTAACTGGTAAATAACCTTTAGATTCGAAAATTGAATGGAGTCGGTGGCACCAAATCTAGTGTCGTCGACTCCATTTAGCATTTGCCGATCGATTTCAAGAGCTGAACTATATTTTTAAAGCCCTGCTATCTTATAAAGAGTTGCGAGTTGGTGAGAGGTTTGCCAACTCAGACGGGCATTTTCGACGCGGGCATAAATGAAAAAGACATTTTCGATGATTGCCTTCGGCTGGGGAATTATTCTCGTTTCGCTGTTCGTTTATACAGATCTGACCATGCCTGCGGTCAATCAGAACTCCGATTATTTGATGACGTTTTACACGGCCGGTCAACTGGTTCGCGAAGGCAACGTGTCCTTACTCTACCCAGCGGCAAACGCTGGCACATTTGTCGATACCCCCTTCGACAAAGCGGCCCACACCGTGCTACCGCTTTTACCAGCAAGAGCCACTGCCGAATACATGTACATGCCAGCGGTAGCTGGCTTCTTTGTACCCTTCAGCTTACTTCCTCCGAGCTTGTCTCTTCTAGGTTGGCAAGCTGTTTCACTCGCTTCACTTGCGTTTTGTGTATTTCTCTTCTCGTCTCACTTCAATAAAACAGACGAGATGAGTGGATTGCCTATATCTGCGGTTTGGATAGCCCTGACTTTAATTCCGCTGGCAATTTCGATTTGGATTGGGCAGGTGAGTGTCGTTTTCGGCGTGCTGCCATTTTTGGCAGGACTATTTTTGATTTTAAAGTTCAAAGATCTTCCGGCTGGTTTGATCTGGTCACTTACCGTAATCAAGCCTCAGTTCTTCGTACCGGCGCTGATGATGGCAGTTGCCCTTGCTGCCGCCAAAAGATATAAATCGATTATTGGCATTATCTGTGGTATCGCAGTCTTTGCTCTTGTAAATCTATTTGTGTTTTCCAATACTGTAGTGGCACAGTGGCTAACAACGCTGAAACTCGCAGAAATAGTTTATTCAGACCTAAAGTTCGGGGTGGCACAACACATTGCCACAAGCCTTCCACGAGCAATAATTCTCTTGGTACCCGTGTCGCAGCACGGGATTGCTAAGCCATTGGTTTATGCACTTTCGGCCATCTTCGGTGCAATAGGCTTATATTTCGCAATTAGACTGTTACGCTCCCAACTATCCAACACAACAAAAGTGGCACTCGCCGCGATCATTTGCATTTTCGCCACGCCGATCATTGTGCCGCACGTATTCTTTTACGACTATTCGATTTTTATTGCAGCTGGATTTCTTGCTTACGCCTTCAAATGGCCGGAGCAGCTTGATTGGCGAATCAAGTCTTTGCTTTGGTTGGCTTGGTTTTTAATCAACACCTACGGCATCGTCATTCTCACTAACAAGAACTTCGCAATTCCCATACTGTTCGTTCTTCTCATGTTGGAACTCTATCGGCGCGCCCTTGTTTCTGCCGATGTCGCATTAAAAGAATTAGAAACTGTTCCGACGGCTAACAAAGCAGACTGAACTGCTCTGAGCAAAGCTCAAACACAAACCGCTCCTAATCTAGCCATAATACTCATCGTGCATAATTTATTTGCCTCATGGCATCACCACACTCGGTACCGGTGGTCAAGTAGAAGAATTTTATATTGGGATTAATATGAAATTGATACTTCCAATATGGTTCTGGAATATAATGACAACGCTTAGAAACGGGATTGTGATAAAAGACAAATCGACATCCCCATAAGCGTCTCGTCAGATCGAGCCAAGAGTTGGCTGATACCGGCTTAGACAGGCATCTTAAAAAGCACTAAGCCTCGATACGGAACACTGAATGCGCACGTCCTTCAAACCAATCACCAAGCTCAATCAGCTTAGTTGCTTATCATTTTTGCGCTCCAGTCTTAAAACATTGGTTTTCGTTCATCTGACCGCTGTACTGTTGTTGGCGCCTTTTGCTGCGGCGCCATTGGCATTTGCTAGTGAGACCACAACTCTTTCGACCACCATAAATGCAGGTGTGCAAGTCTATGAGTGGCGGACCAAATCTACTCGACCGAGAGGCACTGTCTTAGCCGTTCACGGCACGACGCAGCAGGCTGGCTGTTTCGAAAGCCTGTCGAGATATCTCAATGCGGCTGGTTTTAACGTAGTAGCAATGGATCTGCGTGGGCATGGACGATCCTATTTCTCACATGATCCACATAACACGCGCCATGAGATAAGTTATTCAAAGAGTGCCGAAGACCTCGCCCGCATCTCGAAACACTTGAAAAATGTTTCTCCCCGCCTGCCTCTTTTCTGTATAGGTGAAAGTGTCGGTGCTGGTGTCGTTGTTCGAGCAGCAAGCGATCATCCCGACTTATTTGACGGCATCATTCTTGCTGCGGCGGGAACGAGCCCACACGTCTTCAGCCTGCACATGGTGGCACATGATTTAGTGAAAGGCTTATCCGACCTCGATCGACCACTGGATATTGCCGATTACATCCGCAAGTATTCTTCAGATGATCCGCGCATCACAAAAGAAATGATCGATGATCCACTTTCGCGCACAATGCTCACTGGAAAGGAAATACTACAGACCGGTGCGTTCATCCACAGAACTCCCCATCAGGCCAAGTTGCTCGCGCCGAACATTTCAGTACTTCTAATCAATGGTGAGGAAGACGGCATAGTAAAAGCTGAATCCACGCAAGCTATTCTCAACAACATTCCATCCCGTGACAAAAAATTGGTTACTGTTCCTGGATGCGGTCATGTGTTGCTTGGTACGTCATATTTGAAAAAAGCTATCGTTAGCCCGGTTACTGATTGGCTGATCTACCAGACAGACTCCAGTCAGACTGCGGCAATTGGACACAAACAAATTCAGTAACAAATTCAAGTTCCATTCACTTAGAATTAGATCAGTGGCCTGCACATATTGAACATGCTGAGTACAATTAGATCTGTCTCCCCGCTCGGCCGTAATTTATTCCTTGCTGCACTAATCTGCGCGCCGGCACAAATCTGCACGCAGTCAACATCCGCAGCTGGTGGAGATGACGTGGCTGCCGGCGTAGCGGCTTACAACAGAAATGACTTTGGAACAGCAACAACGATCCTGAACAAAGCACTGCTTGCCGGGAAAGAAAACGCCGTCGGGCAATACTATCTCGCTAATGCCTATCTAAGACTTGGAAATCGCGCCGAGGCGATCAGACACTATCAGATTGCTATAACTCAACATCCATCAGCAGAACTAAATGGCTACTGCCTGAAGGCAATCAAGGATCATGGGACTGCTTCCTCTTCTAGCGTCTCAAGCACCACTGCAGCACCCACAACAGCAACGGGTACCGATCTCAGAAACGGTTATTTAGGCATTGAATTGCAAGATGGTACTATCTCAAAAGTTTTTCCAGGTTCACCAGCTGAAAATGCAAAACTCGCAGTCAAAGATCGAATTTTGATGATCAACGGAGTATCCACTCACTCCTTAACGGCAGAGCGCATAATCGGAATGCTGCGAGGCAATGTCGGAACGTCCACCAATCTGACTATCGATCGATCGGGGAAAAGACTCCAGGTGCCAATTACTCGAGCTCAACCAAGCTCAGAGATGAGCGCCATTACAAGCAAGTATGCAGAGTCAGTCAAAAAATCGCAGTCCCGCGCTGCGGCAGACGATATAGATCAAAAAATGATCGTTATTCACAAGCACACAGAAGACACCGACGCTGTCTATGCGCAGGTTATAAATGCACTGTCCGTGATACCACGCCATGTCAAAGAAGAGTTGTCAAATTTTGGCACGAAAATTGTCATTGCCCGCACGCTGTTAGATGTAAATCCCGAGATGGCGCACGAGAAACCTAGCGGATACATCCACGGTGGGGGCTACGATAACTGTCCAGGCATGTACACTCCAGGCAAGAATCAAATATTCGTGGGAGAACGCGCCTCTTGGCACAATAGTCCGCCCCAGCTGAACCATTGGGTAAAAAGCACGATGTTGCATGAAATGGGGCATGCTTACGATCACTGCAGAGCTGATGAATCGAGATCGTCAGAGTTTAAGGCCGCATATCGAAAAGACTTTCAACATCTGAGCCTCAGCGAAAAGAATGAGCACTATTATTACTGCCAAGAAGGTGATGCGGGTCCGTCTGAACTGTTCGCTGAACTATTCGCGCTGGACCTAAGCCCAGCTGGTGGCATAGACCAGCGTTCACCAACCTTGGCTAAAGCATTTCCTACTTGCTTTAGTCACATACAATCTTTTGTAGGCAAATGAATCTCGACTGCAGGCAATTGACGTCCACTCCACCCTGAAGGACGGGCTTTACAGAGCATTCGCTAAATCTCGTCACAAAAACTGATACCATGACGAGAGCAAACCAGCTCGCCTTGCTCTGCAGGAATCCCATGTCGTATCATCCATCGGAAGCTAGCGTCGACCTCCAGACTTCATCTTCTTATTTTACGCTTATAAAAGCGGCGAATACGATTGGTTATTTTTACCTGATTCATTTATCCTGGCGATTTGTCACCCATCATCTGGATTGGCAACTCTCGAGTGGATGTGTGGCATTAAGCGCATGCTGGTTGATCCTAACTCGCATCAAGGTTGATCATCTCCTTCAAACTTACTTTGATGTATTATCCCGTATCGAATTGCAAGTGCCAATCGTATTCGGAATAGTACTAAGTGTGGTGGCACTGATGGCGAAGGCAATTCATCCAATCGTTCATGTGATTGCACTAGCTGAAATATGCGGTTGGATTTACATTTTTGCGCTCTATCGTCGCAACAAACATAAGTTCAAACGTCAAGGATACGGACCCGTGCCGCTGAACACTTGGGTCAATCCAACCGCTGCGGTTCTGGAACCTGGTGACCTCATTCTCACCAGCGGAAACATTGCCAAGGAATTGCACGAGAGTGTCGGTCACGCCGAAATGGTGTTGCGAATGCCGGATGGCCGCATGATGTTGTTTAGCTCTTACATGAATAAAGGAACTTGTTTTCACCCGATCGAAGAATTGACCGGCCCGGACTATAAAGGGCATTATGTAGCATTGCATCTGAAGAAGCCCTGGTCAGAAGAACAATCAGCAAAAGCGACAGCAATAGCAGAGACGATGGTGGCGACTGACAAACAGTGGGCAGAGGAAGAAAATCTACGCGTCGCAAAGCATATCGATCGTCTACCTGTGTCGGCAGAAATCAAAGCAAAACTTCGCACGTTCTTTCACGCAACTGGATACGATTGGTTCGGCACCTTCATGGGTCGCGTGGCTGATAATCGCTGGACATGTATCGGCGCCTGTGTTGAACTATATAAACGCATGGGAGTGCAGATTAATCATTACGGCACGGGCCTTCTTGGCGTAGGCACCACTTTGTTCGATCCAATATTGCCAGTCAGATTTCTGGCTGATCCGGCATTCACTCTCATTACAAAGAATGAGGAACCGGCAAAGGCTGAAGCTCAGCGCTGAGCCCCGTAAGAACAGTTTTTATTTTAAGCATTACCTTCACATACCGGACTGAAGGCAAATGTCAGGTGGTATACACGGCTAATATCAACAGATTAGACCTGTAGGTAGTACACCATAGGAGTACACCATGCGAGCACTCATTATTAGTGAGTACGGACGATTCGATGTTTTTAAGTTGCAGGAAATAGACAAACCGGCGCCTGGTAGTCATCAAGTTTTAATCGAGGTAAAATGCGCATCTATCAACCCGGTTGATTGGAAAATTCGCGCCGGTCACCTGTCACTAATTATTCCAAAACATTGGCCTCGTGTCTTGGGGGTTGATTGCGCCGGTATCGTCAGCGAAGTAGGTAGCGCCGTAAAAACTTATCAACCTGGCGACGCCGTATTTGGCATGTCGAATCCTCTTCGTTCACAATATGGCTCATACGCGCAATTTTCGCTTGTAGAGCAAGATAGCATCGCTAGAAAGCCTGAAGGACTGTCATTCTCAGATGCAGCTTCGATTCCTGTGGCTGGCTTAACTGCCTATAAAGCGCTCAAGTTGCAAATCAAATTAGAACCGGGCCAAAGTGTTCTAATTAATGGTGCCTCCGGTGGTGTCGGAAGTTTTGCGGTACAAATCGCTAAAGTGCTGGGCGCAAAAATTACTGCAACGTGTGGTGCCGACAATATTGAATTCGTTAAATCTCTAGGCGCTGATCAAGTAATAGACTACAAGGCCGAAGATGTAAGAAGCCTGAAAGAAAAATTTGATGGCATATTCGATGCAAGCGCAAAACTGAATTTCTCACTGGCGAAACCGATGCTAAATAAAAATGGGGTCTATGTGACGACCGTGCCGGATCCACATACAATTCTTGGCATAGCCACGTGCGCATTATTTGGTAGCAAGAAAGCTTACATCGTTAGCGCCGGTAGTGGTGCACACGTGCAAGAGGAATTATCTGCCATCGCAGAGATGATTGTTTCTGGTCAAATTCATCCCATCATTGCTAAAACTATTCCACTCGAAGATGTGCCGACAGCGCATGACGAATCCGAGCAAGGTCATGCTCGGGGAAAAACTGTAGTCGAGATCTAGAGCAAAATCTAAAATCAAACTATAGGAGCTCCCAGCGACACGGGGTCATCGTGACTATGGTCCATATTCCTGTCGAGCTAAAGTGCCATTTGACCAGGCTTCCATTTCATGAAGCGTTTCTTGATATTTGGCGAACTTCGCTTTGCGGGAATTCTCAATAAGTGACATTTGTTTTTTGACGGATTGGAGGAGACCATGCGCAAGTTCGCCTGGCTCTAGATGCCACTCAGTGGGATCCAACTGTCGATTGAACACATGTGCGTCGACGAATTCAGAGTTAGTATCAAAACTTCTAAAACCTTCTCCAGGAGCATCACCAGATCTAGTGCGCCAAACATGGTTAGGTCCCTGATTACCGACTTGAAAGAGCTCGTAATAGATCGATCCACCCCCTTTTTGCACCAGATCATCAATCACTTGGCGCGCAACTTTATCTGCATCTGGTCCATTAAGTTGATCGATAAGGTTCTGGGCTTGGTTGATGAAACCTGAAGCATCGGCAATATCGCTGTTACCGTCCTTGTTGCGCATGAGTTCAGCGTACGACTTCTGCAATCTTTCTGCCGATGCTTTGTCAACATCGGTCAACCGTCGTCCATTGCGCGCATCGATTACATCAGCTGAGTAGTCCCATTCAGGAAGCGTAGGAAGCAGCTTGTTAATTAACGAATTTTTCTGTGTGGGATCATTTACATCAAATTTGAAGTTCTTAGCAAACTGCTCAACAAGTCCAGGCCGTACTCTCTCCCACCACTCAATATTATCTGCATCTTTGCCAAACGCTTTTGCCAAACCCATGACCAGAGTTTCTTGCTGTTGATGGCGGGGCAACTGATCGAATCCCTCAATGTCGTCAGCAACAGCGGAGGCTATCAGAAATTCCTGTGCGCTATGTGTTGTTTCATGGTAAAGAAATTCCGCCAATTGCGGCATATTATGCCCGTCAAGCGTCAATGGTGCAATGTTGAGGGCACCGTGCATATAATTACCACCTTGCCCAGAAGAGGTCCTTGTTGCCAGTTTAATTTTCGGTAGACCATTTTCCGTCGTAAATTGATCCAAGAATGTCTGCAGCGGTTGCACTCGTTTCGCCAGATCCAAATGCAATTGCTTTGAGGCTTCGCTTGCAGCATCACTCGCTTGAACCGCTTGATCTATTAGTAGCAACTTGCTGGCTAAATCTGGAATCGTTGAAAAACCTGATTCATTTTTTCGAACGAACTCCACCAATTTCTGAAGACTTCCGGATTCCAATTCATTCACTTTAAGCAAGAAGCGAGTCTGTTTAGCAGTGCTCACAATTTCATCCCGTACGAGCTCCGCTTGTTCGGTGGCGGTTGTACTCACTGCATCCAGTTGCTTATATTTCTCGAGGCTTCTATCAATTTGCAATTGGTCAAGTTGAAACTGACTTTTTACGAGGTCGTTTAGTTTGCCAACGAAAGACCTAATCTTCTCGGGATCTCTCATACGCGTCATATCACCGGCTTCATCTTGAAATTTGGCGAGTCGCTCGGGCGTCATTTCTACGATGCTGCTAGACTTAGAGGTTTTGTCGATGGTCTCACCAGGATGTGCTGGTGTCGCAGTAATAGTTTCACTAGAGTCCTTCGACGATAATGGTCTTTGTGTTGTTGATTCGTCTAAGTCTGGTGCATGTGGCGGAGCGTAGTTTGAGATACCCGGATCAGAGGTTTTCGTCGACTGATGCGGATCACTATCGCTGCTCTCAACATTCGATTTGATGGGTTCAGATATCCTAACGGCATCATGATTTGTACCGCCCACAACGTGATTAATGGCGTTCGAAGCCGGATCCGCGATTGTATGCACCGCATCAAGCGCCGCACCAGTAACTGTAAACGTAGCGACCGACTGGGCAAGTTCTGTTGTAGTGGCAAAGCCTCTACCATTCAAAAGCGAATTGCTCTCCGCACTGACGACACCACCAGCGGTACCGCCTAAGGCATTGCTGCCGAACCTCAACCCTGTTCGCAGAAAACTACTCATCGCTGCATCAGCAGTATTCAGTCCGGCACGCTCCAAACCACCTAAAGCAGCATTGGCAACGGCGCCCTGGGTGCCGAATGTGACCATGGAAGTAATAGCGCTATCTCGGCGCTGTGTCCAAAAGTCTTTGTTTGGATCCCTCGACGGCGTCAGGACGAAACCCATGATGCCACCATCAAGCGTTGATTTAGCGACTGATTTCCAGGCCACTCTGGTAGCCAAACTCGAGCCTTCGCCGATCAATTCTGCGGGTTTCATGAGCTTAGCCGCCATTGGTAACTCTTCTGCGACGATTTCAACACCACCCATAACTCTGGCGGCCATAGGCAACCGCTCAGCAACAGCAAGAATCTCACTTGTCCGAGCCAGTCCACCAATGGCTGATGTTGCACCACCGGTCAACATAAATGGGGCAACGTATCCGATGCCCGTGCCTACGGTTTCTGCTACCCACTCAGCCGATCCAAATTTTGCTGGAGGTGGCGCATCAATAAGATGAAGCTCGGGCAAAATGTCGTGCCCTGAAATTGAATGACTTACATGATTGACGAGCTGGGTAAGTCCATCAATTGGATCCTGAATTGCCGCATGAAGAGCAGCTTGCCTGGTCAGATCCAACAGATGCAAACCCTCTTCTAGACCTTCAGCACCATGTTTTAGGCCACCTAGGATACCGGTGTCGGGCAACCGCTGTTCCGCGCGATGCACAAGATGCTGCATTCCTTTCATTGGGTCAAACGAATCGAAAATTCCACCAGTCGAGGCAGCTGCGTCGGCCCCGATATGCGAACTGTCACGAGAACTTGCCATAGAGCAACCTTCCTCTTATTTGCCAGTTAGTAATAATTCGGGGTATAGCCCAGGGTGCAGGCTGAAAAAGCATAATCTTAATTTCTTGCGAATTTCTTGCGGACATCGAAGTCCCAATTTAAGAATTTAGGGTCCCAAGTCAAAGAATTTCCCACTCGAAACTCTTCACTAACCAAAAGCAATACTTGTCCAAAGCGATCGAGCAACCTCAAAGTTTTTGAGTCTTGGATCAGGGAAAACCCCATCGACATAGAAGGCGCTTAAACGATAATTACTTCAGCCGCTTTGGCTGACGGAATCACTTACTAGACACAATAGACACTACTGCTCAGTTTTGCTGGTGCTCCTCGCTTTGAGACCACCAGCTATGGTGACGGCTTGTCTTGCTTGTTGGAGAGAACGCTATGTTAGATATCGAGAACGAAAAGCCGAACGGCTTCGCGTCGGCTAGACAACACGCGAACTGCGACGGGTCAAATTTACATCCGGATTTTCTCTTGTCTCGGCCCATGGATGGAAGCGATATAACTCCTTCAAAGTGGGCTGGCTGGGAGGGCAGCAGCATAATGGTATTCGGTGTGATGCTGCCAACCTTGGCTCTGGCTGGCGCTGGATATTTCGGATTTATGCCGGCGTGTGGTCTCTTTCTTCGTCATCCTATTGAAACCCTTGTTCAATTTGGATTGGCGATCTGCATTCCACTAGGAAACTATGTGGCCTGGAAGCGCATCACCACTCGAAACTATCGCAATTCGACCAGAGTTGGCATTTTCAATGGGTTGTCTATCGGCGGTGCGGCCCTAGTCACTGCAGCATGCGCAGCAGTTCAAATGGTGTCGGACCCAGCTGCTCTGGACAAATACTCTCCGTCAGGACACATGTTGGACTTTCAGATCACCGGCTTGATCGCCTTCCTATCTTTCCTCGTGTCATTATATTTAGCCTTCGAATTAAAAGGAACGTGGGAAACTCAAAGCGCCAGAATTCGGCAGTCACTGTATTCAGTGCTGGGCATTGTTATTTCTGTCTTTGCTCTTGCAGGATCAGAGGTGCGTCCAACAATCATAAGGATGGCCGAACAAGCCGAAGTCTCAGGAACCAACCAAGACAAAAAGGACAGCTTGAGTCTTTTGCGAAAACTTGACTGCGAAAAAGACTTAAACATGGATGTGGCGGACATCCGCACAGGTGGATTATCGGCAATGCTTTTATCAATTCCGCCAGAGGAGCGAAGACAAATCTATTTTGCGGCAACAGGTAAACCATACAACGACAACAAAGGTGGTGTAGAAACAATTTCCAACTTGCCGGATTCCTATTTGGGCTATCACGTTGTCGGCAACTCAATACCTGGTCTATCGTTGGTGAGGTCGGAGCTAAGCGGCACCGTTAATGGTCAATCCCTGACGTCGAGCTTGGACTGGACCTGCGTTTTCAAAAACATCACTGCCAATCTTCAAGAAGCTCGAGCAGAACTGGCGTTGCCACCAGGCGCGGTGGTATCCAATTTGACTCTTTGGGAAAATGGTGAGCCTAAAGATTCAAGCATCGGTATCACCGAGCAAGCGACAAACGCCTACACATGGGTAGTCAAAGGTCGCAGAGACCCAGCTATGGTTACGGATCTGGGTCGTGGACGCGTGCTCGTGCAGTGCTACCCGGTGCCATCACACGGGGAGTTGAAGTTACGCATTTCCATGAAAGCACCTCTCAAGCTGCACTCCGGGGTCAAATCGACGCTAAATTTGCCTCGATTCATTGGCACCAATTTTAAGGTCGCAGGACAACACGACTTGCGTCTAAGATCAGACGAAACACTCTCAATGAGCGTCACGCATTCACATGCCGTTACCACTGCGGCAGGCGATCAGTTGTTCATCGGTTCGTTGAAAGACGAAGACATGACCTCGAATTCAATATCTGTCGGGGTATCACGCGCCAACACATTTATTGCCGTAGCCGCTCCAGATTTTAAGTCTGGTGGTTATGTGGTTGAATCCATTAAACACACAATGGTCAGACCACCATCACATTTGGTGGTCTGCGTTGACGGATCAGAGAGCATGAAAGATCATCTCAGCGACATAAAGACCGCTTTAAAGAGCCTGCCAAAAACAATACCGACATCGGTGATAATCGCCAGCTCAGAAACAGGCAGAGATCTCGAGCCAACATCATTAGATATCGCTCTGGCTAAATTACGGAGAGAGAACTTTTCAGGTGGAAACGACAATCTGTTGGCTGTTATCAAGGCCGCTTCTGCTGCAGGCGACACCCCAAAAGGTGCTGTCTTGTGGATACATGGACCACAACCAGTGTTGAACCGAGAGATTTTCATTACATCTAAATTCGTCAGCGCTCCAGAATTTTACGAGTTGGCTATAGATGATTCAGTGACGAAAACCAGTGAAATATTCAAGAATCACCATGACATTGGTCCATTTACTCCTGTGTCGAGAAACAGTTCGGTTTCAGAAGACCTAAGTCACTTTATCGCTCAGTGGAGACCGGACAGCAGAGACTATTACTTGCATTATTCGCACATGAATAATAAACCAAACTGTGAAGTTATCACCGCCCTCGCTACCGCGCAAGACTTAGCCGCTCTATACGCCGGTCAGAATGCAAGGCAACTCGTGCAACAGCACCAACCCTACCAAGCCGCTCAAATAGCAGCGCAATATCATGTCGTCACGCCAGTAACAGCTGCAATTGTGCTGGAGAAAGCAACCGATTATGAACGCTATAACCTGAGGGAGGAACACCATAACGACAACGACAATCAATTAGCCAACAACGGAGGAACCAATGGCAATGGAGATGGAGGTCTAAGTAGTGGTTCAAGTAACATTTCGATGGGCACCTCTGGTGCGCAGGGTCTCACCAACGGCACGCTTGGTCGTCTCAGTCAAGATGCGACATTTGTAACGGGCATCAATACAGCCGGAACAGTGCGCGTCAACAATTTGGCAAACTTAGAGGCTATGATTAACTTGTTTGCCAACGGTTTCGAAATACTTGGTATCGCACTCGGTGCTGTGCTTTTTGCTAATGCAATCTGCGGAGCGAAACCAATGGCATTTCTTGGTTTGACACTCGGACACAAGCGCTCTACTCGCTTTGCACTGGCAGCTTTGATCGCTCTCATCGGTCTAGCGGTTCCGGGACTAGTAAATGGACTCGTCGCCTCTGCGCGCGATGCCAATTTATTTAGCTAACTCACAACGGTACAATCCAAAGAAGTCGCCAATTGTTAGAAAAACACGTTTTTTTCCAACAACAAAACCGGCGACTTTTTTGCCTTCGCCAGCAAAAGGCAATTGACGCGATGGATTCGAGTATCCAGTGCACTTCGATTTTGGATGACGTAAAACGTGCCCATATTCCTGGAGAAGCGAATCATTCGAGACATTCTTCCAGTGAGCTCGGAAGAAGCGATGGATCCTACACATCTTTCCGGAGAGCTTGGACCAAGCTCAAGCAGGACTGGAATAGTTTGAAAATTTCGGCAACCGTTAGAAGACTTGCTGATAAACTAAACTAGACCGATTGGCATTTGAGGAAACGAATGTGAGCCGTCCATTAGAATGACCCAATCAACATCACGCGCTTTGCTGAAAGAAATATCGGACTTGGCCGCATCTAACGACGCAGAACAGCTGATCTGCGCGGCCGAATTGCTTGGGAAAACAATTTCGCTAACAGAAACCCCCTTGCCGCCTGAAGCGAAGAAACCGCTGATCTCACTTATTAAGCAACTTCACAAGCTGGCGCCCTCGGCACTTGAGCAATTTACCGAAGAGGTAACAAAGTGTTGCCTGCTTTCACTCAACGATACGGAGATGCAACGCTCAATTGCAGATGCAACCAAGCGATTTTGTCGACTGCGTGGCGCAAAAAATGATTATGATGCCGTTCTGTCATTGCGGCTGACTCTTTTGGAACTGCTGTTCGATAAAAACATGCAGGCATCTAGCAATTGCGCTGAGTATTTCGTTACGCTAAGCGAAAACTTCATCCAAACCTCAGATGTTGATGATCTCGACACTTTCTGGAAAGAAGCAATCGATTTTTCATCCCGCGTATACGGTCCTTTTCATCGCAATACCGCTGACGCCTTCGATTTGCTTGGGCGTTGGATGAGAATCAAATGTGATTATCAAGGCGCTTGTGAAGAATTACAGAAAGCGATCGAGATCTTCGCGAAATCGCCTGAGCAAGTAGACACTCTGCTTGAGAATCTTCTCAACCTTGCTGAGACGGCTGTGGATGGCCATCTAAACGATACCGTATTCAGTGCGCTAGAGAGAGCTCGTCCAATCATTAACCAGTTAAATCTCAAAGACAGTTCTCAGTCAGCCAGACTACTGAATATTCTTGGAATTCAATACTTTCACGAAGACAAGCATGAATACTCGATCTACAATTTTAAACAAGCACTCGCCATTTATCGTAAACTTGACGCTTTTGCTCTCAGCCAGCACAGAATATTGCTCTGGTTGGCAATAATTTACTCACAAAGAGACGAACCAGATCTAGTCAATAACTGCTACGTAGAAGCTCTCAGTCTGGAGCCTGAAATTCCGCTCGATCATGCCGACGAAATTGGGGATAACTTCTACTCAATCGCTTCTTTTTACAGCAGTCGTCACGACCCGACGCGAGCTGCGGTGCTTTTAGAACGAGCTCTTCAACTCAAAATGCTGGCGCCGAAACATCTACACACAGCTGTTGAAGTTTTGGAAAAAGAGTTGGCGCGGGTGCGCAAATCAATAGATCAAGTTACAAAAAGTACTAACCGACCACTTTCCAATGTCCTCGGTGAAATTGAACACATGGTCGGCCTTGAAGACGTCAAAATGGCATTAAAAGAACATGGTGTGTACATGGATTTTTTGCGATTGCGAAGAAAACGTGGATTTGATGCCGATGAAAAACCTGTTTTGCATGCTGTGTTTACTGGCAATCCAGGAACGGGGAAAACTACGGTAGCAAAACTACTGGGTCAGATCTATCACCGTCTTGGCTTGCTGTCTGTAGGACATGTGCATGTGGTGGTAAGAGCCGATTTGGTCGGGGCATCTTATGGTTCAGGAGAGGAACTGACTCGCAAGGCTCTCAATGCAGCAAAAGGAGGAGTGTTATTCGTTGACGAGGCTTACGGCTTAGTCAGACGCTTTCAACTTGGCGCCGTCGATGAGCGCGATCCAGGTCAACAAGTAATCGAAACATTGCTTCCAGCTTTGACCGATCCTGAAGGCGATATCGCAATTGTGCTGGCAGGGTATCCTAAAGAGATGGAAGATTTGCTCAATTCAAATCCAGGTTTTCGATCGCGCTTTAAATTGAATATTAGTTTTAATGATTACACGCCACCGCAATTGCTACAGATCGCCATCAACAAGGCAGGCCGTGACTCATTCTCACTCTCCGAAGGTGCCAAAGCAGTACTCAGCGAAAATCTTGAAAAAGCGTATCAGTCGCGGAACAAATCGTTTGGCAACGCGCGTTATGTTCATTCACTCATCGACGACTGCAAACGAGCACTTGGACTAAGATGCATGGCCCGTACGGACGCGTCCAAATTATCTGATCAAGAATTGTCCC
This sequence comes from Candidatus Melainabacteria bacterium, assembly GCA_003151275.1. The sequence continues at coordinate 67,833 of PLXC01000021.1, read as the reverse complement.
AGATCACCGGCACCGACGTCCGCACCGTTATTGGTGCCCGTCAATCTCTTGTTTACCATGCGCCTGTAAATGAAAAAGAGCTTGCACAAGCCCTGGAAGAATTAAATTCGCTGATTGGATTATCAAACGTAAAAGAATTCGTTAACGAACTGGTCAAAGTGGTGCGCGTCTATCGACAGTTGGGCAAAGACGTACTTAGCGAATTCAAGCTTCATTTGGTTTTTGCGGGCAATCCTGGGACGGGCAAAACTACAGTGGCCCGCATCTACAGCGCGTTGGGAATCTTGGATAAAGGACATCTCGTCGAATGCGATCGGTCGACGATGATCGGACAGTACATTGGACATTCTGAGGTTCTAACGAAACAAAAAATCGAAGAAGCTCTTGGCGGTGTGCTCTTTATTGATGAAGCATACGCGTTAATGGGAGGAGAAAACGATTTCGGAGTGCGCGTAATAGAAGTGCTTCTCAAGGAAATGGAGGATCGGCGAGCCCAATTTTTCATAATCTTCGCCGGTTATCCTGCCGAAATGGACCTGCTGATGGACAGTAACCCTGGCTTGCGTTCTCGCGTAGACCGATTCGTTCGATTCGAAGACTTTTCAATTGAAGAGTTGAAGGAAATCGCCTTGGACCTGATCAAACGTCGTGAACTGTCACTTTCGCCACAAGCTGTAACTGTCCTAGCCAAAAAATTGCACCTTATGAAAGCAAGCAAAGGATTTGCAAATGGAAGATCTGTGCGCACGTTTATCGAGCGAACAGTACTAAAACATTTCGCTGCCTTAGCAGAAATTTCAACCGAACACAGAACACCGCATATGCTTACAACAATTGAAGCGCAGATTTTAGAACAAATAGACGCAGCTGACTCAATCGGACCAGCCAAGCGACTCGGATTTTAACTGCAGCAAAGTTGCTGGCGTACACAGGACTAAAAAATGAATTCTCAGAGTTATAACCTTATTGGTTGTCACAGAGGAAAAATATGAAGTGTTTGATTAGGGTCGCACTTATTTGCTGTCTAGCTCTTATTGTCTCGATACTGTCTGTGAATTCAGCCGATGCGCGTCATAAGAAGGGACAGGGAGAGAGCACCCCAACAGGGACAAATATCACTGCCCCGCTCGCTGATTTAAAGTGTCCAAAATGCCAAAACCAGATGGAGCTTGGATTTCTGCTCGAAAACCAAGGTTACACTGCCAACCAGACCGACACCAAATGGGTGCAAGGTCCAGTCATAAAAATGCATTTCCCCTTCACAGACATAGAAACTAAAGTCCAGCGTCGTGTTGAGGCGTATCGGTGCGTGAACTGTGGTTATCTTGAATTATACGCTAGATAGATTAGTGGATTGGAATGCGCACTTTCTGAAGTTTAAAGAGACCTTTTCTCCTCGATCAACGATGGCTGGAAACAAGAATTTATGAACTGCCTCAGCTTTTTTTCTTGGGATCTTCTTTTGCAAATATAAGCAAGAGGCACCACGACAACAGCGCAAATGGCGAGCAGAAAATGAAACATATGTCCCACGCCAAAAGCGGCAGTAATCAAAAAACCAATTGCAGAGCAAAGCGCAATGACGCAACCAATTTCAACCGGAGTTAACACTCCAGAAACCTGGAGATCAATGCGGCTGCCAGAGCCATATTCCTGAATCTTTCCTGACAGTTTAAGGGGATTGTAAGCCAATAAAGCAGTCGCCCAACCGCGAGCCTTTTGAGTGTTCACAACCTTCACATCGAAAGAATCTTTCCCTATAGCTATATCCAAATCCGGATCATTGACATTCGTTAGTTGTTGCAAAACTTGCGGAAGCGTTAATTTGATGTACAAGTCCTGCTTTCCAGCTATCAAAGCTGGAGATTGACGAGAATTCTCCACAAGTCCTCAATTCTAATAGAAATCCAACTCTTCAATAATAAGGTGTGCGGCCCGACAATGGTAAGAAAATTAATGAGCATCACCGACGGTGCCCGCAAAACTTTTTCCGGCTATTAGCGCAAACGCAATCAAAACCGATGCCATGATGAGAAGCGGAGTTTTCGTGTCCGAATTTATGACTCGACAGTAACTCATCTGACCTCGACGCTGTGGACGCTCCATTCTATCAGGTCCGATTCCTCATCCAAAGACAGGAACAACTCAGCTACGTCCACTCAACTGCTCCAGCGTTTCAGTGGTGGCTCCGAAAGCTAGCTCGCGCTCCAATAGCTCTAATTTCTTACGATTCTGACTTATTTCCATGAATCCATCGCGTTGTCTGTTGCCCAGTACGCCACGAACCGCTGTAATCATCCTAAAGCGTTAGCGCGATCACCGCTTTTTGTGCGTGCAATCTGTTTTCCGCTTGATCGAAAACTACAGATTGGTTTCCGTCGAGAATGTCGTCAGTGATCTCGTGACCTCGATGTGCAGGTAAGCAGTGCATCGCTATTACATTTGGTTTTGCTTTCGAAATTAGAGCGGAGTTGACTTGAAAGCCGTCAAAATCTTTTATTCGTTTGGCTGTCTCGTCTTCCTGTCCCATCGAGACCCACGTGTCTGTGTACACTGCGTCGGCGTCTTGCACAGCTTCAATCGGATCGTGAGTAAGCACGATCTTTGATCCTGTCGATTTCGCCAACTCTAAAGTTGTGTTCCACAAGTCCGCTACTGGCTCGTAACCAGGTGGGCAGGCGATCGAAAAATGCATACCGATTTTTGCAGCAAACAACATCAGGGAATTGACTACGTTATTGCCATCACCAATAAACGCAAGTTTAAGTCCTTCCAATTTTCCTTTATGTTCTCGGAGCGTCAGAAAGTCAGCGAAGGCTTGGCATGGATGCTCACGATCGCTGAGTCCATTGATCACCGGCACCTTGGCATTGGCCGCCAACTGCAATACTGTCTCATGGTCAAAAGTGCGCGCCATGATTCCGTCCAACCAGCGATCCAAATTCTTCGCTACGTCAGAAACCGACTCGCGAATACCAAGCTGTCCTTCCAAATAAATGGCACTGCCACCAAGCTGCGTCATGCCCGCTTCAAACGTCACTCTCGTTCGCAACGAAGGCTTCTCAAAAAGCATAGCTAACGTTTGTCCCTTTGAAAATTGAGTCTGCGTGCTATCAAATTTGTTTTGCTTGAGGTCAGAAGCGACTTGCACAACTAACAGAAGTTCTTCTTTCGAAAGTTGTTCGATGCCAATGATGTCGCGACCTCTCAGCTGATCCGCACCAAAAATGTAATTCAAAGGCGATCGCCCATGAGGCGCAGACATCCGTTGCGAGCCCATAATATTTAGCGCCGCACCACTTTCGTCACTCATTGCAAAAAAACTCCATAAATTGTCGAAAGAAAAATCCCCAAGCAGAAGCTTGGGGACTAAATACGCAAGACTTACTTGGAAACTGTGTGATTCACTGTCGTTTACGTGCTTGTTTTCTTATGAGCACCTGTTTTCTTGGTCGTAGTCTCCTTTTTCGTCACGCCTGATTTCGCTGCTGAGCTTGACGAGGAGGCATCAGAACTAGCAGGCTCTGCAGCACTGGATGTCTTACTCGATGCGCTGCTCAAGTCTTCATTGAACTTGGTAGTCATTTTGTCAAGATTAGCAATGTCAGCAGCGGCATAACCGTTGTGACTGGCAGCTGATTCAACTGAACGCAGTTCGCTCAGTCGAGTTTTAAATGTCTCTGCCTGCTCAGCTTTCAACCAGCCTTTTGAAATTCCCATGTCAATTTGCTGAGCATAGTTATCAAAGCGCTGTTTATATTTGAAGGCATAACCTTTGATCGTGGCTTCCGTCGTGGTCGATGAACTTGAAGAATGACCGCTTTCACTAACTTGAGCGCTCACAGAGCTTGTGGAAGCCGCGCCCAATAGGACGACTAGTAGCATAGGTAACCAAAACATAGATGAACCTTTCATGGGCAATCTCCTCAAAACATACGCTTGATAACCGGTAATTCCGACTATCGGATTCATAATATACTGATCGACGCACTCTTATTAGTCGTTCGCCTGCAATTGGGCAAGATCTGGTGCAAAATTTAGTTCAAGATCAGGAATCGCGTCCGGATGTTGCAGCTCAGCAAGAGGTACAACTTGCCAGAACCGCGGCACAGATTCATCCCACTTTTCTAAAATCATCTGAGCGCGCACACTGCCTGTGAAAGAAAGGTGCTCTTCAATCTTTCGTTTGAGGAAATTTGCGGCTGCGATGGATAACCGTTGCAAACTTTTGCCTTCATCATTATTGATCAGTGCAGCAAGTGATTCGGTCTCGTCAAAAACATAAGCGATCCCGCCAGTCATTCCTGCCGCAAAATTTCTGCCCAAGGCGCCCAGAACAACTACTGTGCCACCAGTCATATACTCGCAACAGTGATCGCCCGCGCCTTCAATCACCGCAAGCGCACCAGAGTTACGAACAGCGAACCGCTCACCGGCTTGCCCAGCGACATACAGGGCACCGCCTGTGGCGCCATACAAACAGGTGTTTCCAACAAGCACGTTTTGCCAAGAGTTATATTGAATTCCCTGAAGCGGCTTAATTGTTATGCGTCCGCCGTTCATTCCTTTACCAACGTAATCGTTAGCTTCACCCGTAAGTTCCAGACGAAGATTCTTGATATTGAAGGCACCAAAGCTTTGTCCAGCGGAGCCTGTAAATTTCAATTCTATCGATCCCTGAAATCCATCGTTACCCCAGCGTCGCGCTATCTCACCACTAATTCGGGCGCCAATGGTTCGATCGGTGTTGGAGATGGGATAGCTCCTGCTCGCGATTTGCTGATTTTCGATAGCGTTTCTGATCTCATCATCACTCAAGATTTCATCGTTCAGCGTTCTTTGGGGAGTAATTGGGAGTTCCGCCGGCCCACGCTCCATTTTCGATACGCGCAACAAGAAGTCCAGATCCAATGACGCTACTTTATGGGGATGCGCATCAGAGCGACCGCGTAGCAGATCAGCGCGACCAACAACTTCAGCAACTGTCCTATAGCCAAGTTGAGCAAGCGTATGTCTAACTTCCTCTGCGATAAATAAGAAGAATTCGACTACAGGTTCAGGTGTGCCTGGAAATTTCTTGCGCAAAGATTCTTTCTGGCTAGTGATGCCCACCGGACAATTGTTCGTGTGACAAACTCGGGCCATGATGCAGCCTTCTGCTATTAAGGCTATTGAGCCGAAGCCAAATTCATCCGCTCCAAGCATTGCTGCGGTAACGACTTCCCAACCGGATCTCAAGCCACCATCAACCCGTAAGCGCACTCGCTCACGCAATTGATTTGTGCGCAGCACCTGGTGCGTTTCAGCAAGTCCTAATTCCCACGGAACGCCCGCATTTTTGATCGAACCAAGGGGCGATGCACCAGTGCCACCGTCGTGACCAGAAATTTGAACAATGTCGGCATCGGCTTTGGCAACACCGGCCGCGACAGTGCCAATGCCAATTTGAGAAACTAACTTGACCGAGATCTTTGCGTCCTTGTTAACTTGGCGCAAATCAAAAATGAGTTGAGCAAGATCCTCAATAGAGTAAATATCGTGGTGTGGTGGTGGAGAAATCAGCGACATGCCAGGCTTAGCGCGCCTCAACCAAGCAATGTATTCTGAAACTTTGTGAGCAGGGAGTTGTCCACCTTCACCCGGCTTCGCCCCTTGAGCGATTTTGATTTCCAACTGCTTTGATGTCACTAGATATTCTGGAGTGACGCCAAATCGCGCTGAGGCAACCTGTCGAATTGCCGAGGCGGCGTGATCACCGGCTTTAAGTCCAACCAGACCAGGAAAATCTGGACTTGTTCCATCTTCTTGTATGTTCTTGATCGGATAATAGCGATTTGGATCTTCACCGCCCTCACCAGAATTAGACATGGCACCAAGCCTATTCATCGCAATTGCGAGAACTTCATGCGCTTCTTTCGACAAAGCACCAAGCGACATACCGCCGGTGCAAAACCTATGCACTATGTCTAGTGCCGACTCCACTTCATCGATGTCGATGGCATCTCTATCGGAATTAAACTCCAACAAATCACGCAATGCGTAAGGCTCGCGATTGCGGATCAATTCAGAATACTTACGAAAACTCGCTTCTTTGGTTACTCTCTTCTCGGTTCGAAGACCAAGACCCGCATGAAGAGCGCGCACCACTTCTGGGTTGTTACCATGGAATTCGCCACCATTGCGGTATACCATATTTCCGAAATCGACGATAGAAGCATTTTCGGAATAAGCAGCCTGATGGAATCGCAAACATTCCTGAGCAATGTCTTCTAATTCTAAGCCGCCTAAACGTGACGTAGTCCCGTTGAAACATCTTTCGGTGACTTTAGGACCAATGCCAACACATTCAAAAATTTGGGCACCGATATAACTCATGAGCACTGAAATGCCCATTTTAGAGATAATCTTGAGAATTCCGTCCTCAACTGCTTTTACATAATTCAACTGAGCTTTGTGCACAGTAAGACCAATAAAAGGCGTGATTTTCAGATTTGGCTGATCTGTTCCGACGTAAAGAGCTTCGTTGACCAAAGCTTGAACTGGCCCACTGTAGAACCAGTCTCGCACTGTTTCTAGGGCGAGATATGGACAGATTGCTTGCGCCCCATAACCGAGCAAACAGGCGAAATGGTGCGTGCTCCAACATTGTCCAGTTTCAATTATGATGGAACAACCAAGCCTTAATCCTTCTCGAATCAAATAATGGTGAACCGCACCCACAGCCAACAATGCAGGAATAGGCGCTTGCCTCGAATTCACACCACGATCAGTGAGAATGAGAATGGTCTTCCCGTCTTTGACTGCCTCGGCGGCCTCGCTGCAGACTCGAGTGATGGCGGCGTCAAGATCGACGGGATCTATGTCAAACAGCAGCGAAATGCGCTGGCAAACATAATCATCACCAATTGAATCTAGGCTTTCCAACTCTAGTTCGTTGAGAATTGGCGTAGTCAGATGAAGCGCTTTGGCGGCGTGTTGAGCGGGATGCAACAAGTTTGTCCGGCGGCCCAAGTATGTGTCGAGAGACATCACCAGCTTTTCTCGCAATGGGTCGATTGGCGGATTAGTCACCTGGGCAAATCGCTGTTTGAAGTAATCATAAAGAACACGTGGCTGTTTCGAGAGCACCGCTACCGGTGTATCATCTCCCATAGAAAATATTGGTTCAGTAGCCGTTTGTGCCATGCCACCAACAATGCTGAAGATATCCTCCTTTCCGTAACCGAAAGCGAGCTGCTCTTGAAGCAATTGCTCGGCCGGAATCGCCCTGTCTGGTCTGCTGAATTCCTGACGAACAAGTGACCTTCGTTCGGTTGCAATCCACTGGCCATAAGGATGCGCAAGTGCCACGCTCTTTTTAACTTGCCAATTCTTTTTGATTTCACCTGTTTCAAGATCAACGACGATCATTTGACCCGGACCTAAACGTCCTTTCTCAATCGCCGACTCCACAGGAAATGGCACCACACCAGTTTCAGAACTAAGAATGAAAGAGCCATCGGCATGAATACTGTATCGAGCCGGTCTTAGCCCGTTGCGATCGAGGATGGCGCCAGCTGTTTTGCCATCCGAATAGACTATTAAAGCTGGTCCATCCCAGGGCTCTTGCAAGGCACTGTAATAGTCGTAGAAATCGGCTATTTCAGGATGATCGTGCAACGCTGGCTGATGGCGATAAGCTTCCGGCATCAGTTGCATCAAAGCACCCTCTGGAGAGTGCCCTGCATTTACAAGCATCTCAAGGGCGTTATCAAGGTTCCCTGAGTCTGAGCCACTTGCGGACAGCACGTGTTGCAGATCCTTTTCTCGACCGTAATAGGCGGGATGTTCAAGAACCGGCTCACGGGCCCTCATCCAAGTGCGATTACCGAGCAGCGTATTAATTTCCCCGTTGTGTCCGAGCATGCGAAAAGGCTGAGCCAGGGCCCACCTTGGAAACGTATTGGTACTGAATCTTCGGTGAAATACTGCAAAATTTGATTCGAACAACGGATTCTGCAAGTCCAAATAGAACTCGCGTAAAACTGATGCCCGCACCATTCCTTTGTATACGATCGTTCTTGTTGAGAGAGATGCGAGATAGAAATCGTCGCAGCCATCTTTGGTGCGGACGTAGTTAATCAGGCTTTTACGGGAGATCATAAGACGACTTTCGAGTTCGGCATTCTCGATTGCGCTCAATCGACCGATGAAAATCTGTTCAATGGTCGGGCAAGTGGACAAAGCAAGAGGTCCAAGAACGTCTGTCTTTGTGGGCACCACGCGCCAGCCAAGAACTTCTAGACCTTCCTCACGGAAGAACTTCTCAGCTTCAGCTCTGCAATAGGCCTCGCGACCCCGGGGCATATATACAACACCGACAGCGGCAAGTCCTTCCTTTTTAAATCCATCCGCCTCGAAGACCTGCCAGGGAATGGCAGTCAATATGCCGGCACCATCACCGCTGTTCCTGTCCGCACCACAGGCACCACGGTGCTCCATGCAGGACAACGCGGTCAAAGCGGATTCTACAATCTCGTGACTGGCTTGGGGTCTGTATATTAAGCCAACACCACAAGCATCACGCTCGGTAAACAGGGAATCGAATTTGGATTGGTTTGATGCAGGCATCGAAGTGTTGTTCTCGGATTCAAATCTATGGGATGGTCTTATTGACTGGAGGCAATTGCTTCGAGGTCGTCGGTTCGTTTACTCATGTTACGTTCCTGAGCACTTTTGACTGAATCTAAACGGACCAACACCGCTCCACCGAGAGACCCTATGGCACTCGTGTCGTGATACGCCTCTTCGCCGTGAGCATGACGATCGAGCCCTTCCAGTTCTTCTCTGAGCCCAGCCCTGATCGGCATTACCAATTTGACGAAGACCACTAATACTGTGGATGCAAGCGCTGTGTATAAAACAGTCGCTGAAACGGCCAGAGCTTGCACGCCTAAAAGCGATGGATTTCCATAAAGCAAACCGTCGGCGCCAGCAGCGTTCACAGCTTTAGCGGCAAATACGCCGGTCAAAAGCGCTCCACACATGCCACCAATACCATGACAAGCGAAGACGTCCAGTGTATCGTCGAGCGTAGTTTTCGACCGTAGTTGTAATACTGAGAACGAAACTACAGCAGTAATCACTCCAATCAACAATGCCGCCCACGGATAGACAAAGCCAGCTGCAGGAGTGATTCCAACCAGTCCGACAACCGTCCCGGTGGCGGAACCAACAGCCGTAGGCTTTCCGCTGCGTATAGTTTCTAGAAGCAACCATGTAAGCATTGCTGCTGCTGCCGCAATGTTGGTATTGAAGGCGGCAAGCGCGGCGACTCCATTGGCTGCCAGAGCTGAACCGGCGTTAAAGCCGAACCAACCAAACCACAAGAGACCCGCACCAAGCAAAACGAAAGGAACATTGTGTGGAATCAGCGGTGCGCGCCGATGATCATGCCTAGCGCCTAACAGCCAAGCACACATCAGGGCCGCAATACCAGCCGTGACGTGGACCACGGTACCGCCGGCGAAATCAAGAGCGCCGAGATTGTGAATCCATCCTCCATCACCCCAAACCCAATGAGCGACGGGTGCGTAGACCACAAGTGACCATAAAGATAGAAACAGCAAATAGGCGGTAAATTTCATGCGCTCGACAATGGCACCAGATATGATGGCAGGAGTAATACATGCAAACATTCCCTGAAAAAGGGCGAAGACTAAAGCTGGCACCGTGGCAGCATATGCGATTGGCTCAGCTCCTACGCCGTTAAACATAGCGAAGGAGAGACCACCTAGAAACGGTGTTCCAGGCGCAAAAGCCAGTGAATAACCTAAGACCATCCAAATTAAAGCGCCAATCGATATCGCCACGCACGTCATCATCAGAGTATTAAGAGCGTTCTTTCTTCGTACCAGCCCCGTGTAGAAAAACGCTAACCCTGGACTCATCAGAAAGACCAGCGCCGAACTAGTAAGCATCCAAGCAGTATCACCCGCCGAAATTTGCATCGATTCTCCTTTAGTTACACCGGATCCGAAGACAATGTTCGGACTGTAGGCAGCGGAATCGGAGACAGTGCTAAGTTGTCTTCTTCGCCTGTTCGGATTCTCACCACACGCTCAATAGCTTGAACAAAAATTTTCCCATCGCCCACCGAGCCGGTTTGAGCGGAATTCAAAATTGTGGCAATTGTTTTGTCAACAAGATGATCGGCAACGGCGATTTCGAGTTTTACCTTCTCTACGAATTCAAAGACGATTGCGCTGCCTCTGTAGTGCTCTACAGTGTCCTGCTCGCCGCCATGGCCGAGCACTGTGCTCAGCGACATACCGGTGAATCCTTCGCGGAACAAACTTGTTTTGACATCCGGCAACCGCTCAGGCCGAATGATTGCGGTGATCATCTTCATGAGCGCCCCCGCCTCGTGTACTTTTCATAGTCGATATGTATCACAGAACGACGCATACTATATATCTCCAACGGACATCAGGCCCACCCTTTGCCCTTGCAGGTAAATGGCTCGACCTCACAACTCGATTATATGTAGAAATGATTAAGATGCAAGCTTTTGTTAAGTGACACTGTCTCACATTTCCCCGAGCAGAGTGGATCCTATCGTATATACGATCGGACACCATAGACGCGACTCAGAATCTCGCTATCGCCGATAGCCGCATGCCCTGTGGACTCCACGCGAACCTCGACATCCAACAGAAGCACCGCATACGGTACCAGCAGCCAACGATACTACGGTCTGCAAAAAACAGTCAGTATACTTTCGACGTTTACATTTACTTAGATTTCTTTACCAAGTTAGGTGGCAAATTTGTGAAGCATGGGGCAACGAGAGGCTACAAAGGGGCATCTCAGCTCGAAAATTGAGAAAAGAAATAAAAATTCGTTACAAGACTGGAATCCATAATTTGAAAACTGATACCACATACAGTATCAGTACGAGTACTGTCAAGCGCCTGTATTACTATTAGGCGGTGTACGCGTTTGCTACTCGGTAGCGCCTGGTCATTTCTCGGCAATATTTTTGCTGCTTTCTTATTGCGTACGTTGCTACTCCGTAAAATTTTTGTTGCTACTCGGTAGTGTGTTGTTACACGAAGAATGAACACAATGTCCAAGAAAATCAGCAGTTATTAGAACGGCTCCCCTAGCAGTGTAAGAATGGCAACAATTTGTCTTGGGATAGAGTACCCAGCTAAAATTCGGGGAACAACACTGGGTAATACTTCAGCCTAAAAGTGATGGATCCAACACCGTTTAAATCAGTAGAGCCTGTATTTGCCTGTGCGCATTGTGGTCAATCGCATGGATCGCAACCATGCCTGGGAGGCATCGATCTCGAATCATCAGACGTCCTCGAGAGCGCTCTATCGGCATCAGCAACATCGTTATCTAATGAAGGTTCGCGGACAGATCCGCTGGCAAACAGTCAATACGTGGGTGGTCGTTATGAAGTCTTAGAGCTACTCGGTCAGGGTGGCATGGGGGCTGTTTATAAAGTAAATCATCAGGCTTTAAACAAGATATTCGCTCTCAAGGCCCTTAATCCAGGTGTAATGACAGATCAGAAGGCATTGCGCCGTTTCGATGCTGAAGCCAAAGCAGTAGGTAATCTGAGCAGTCCTTACCTCATCCAAGTTCATGACTATGGACTAACTGATAGCGGCACACCGTATTTGGTGCTTGATTTTGTAGAGGGCACCAATCTTGCAGACGAGATTAAAAGACTCGGTCACATCGAAGAAAAACGCGCCTTAGACATTTTTTCGAAGGTTTGCGAAGGACTGGAGCATGCTCATCACAATAAGATTGTTCATCGCGATCTTAAGCCAAGCAACATCATGCTGACCAAGGACGCCAATGGAAATGAAATTCCCAAAATTGTTGATTTCGGAATCGCGAAGCGCCAGGCGGTCGAAAACACGCTTACGCAAACAGGTGAAATATTCGGCACGCCATTGTACATGAGTCCGGAGCAATGCTTGGGCAAGCCGATCGATAATCGCACTGATATCTATTCCCTCGGTTGTGTCATGTACGAAGCCCTGACGGGCACACCACCTTTATCCGGACAAAACCCAATTGAGACAGTGTTAAAGCATGTCAATGACAGTCCAGCACCGTTAAGAAAACAGTGCAAGAACTGGACGGTCAGTGCGGAAACCGAACAAGTAGTGATGAGTTGTCTCGAGAAGGAACCAGGACGACGGCCAAACAGTGCAGCAGATCTTCAACAAAATCTCAAACGCATTTCTAAGGGAAAAAAACCCCAACTTCGACGATTATTGCCTCGACTGAAACAAAATCAAGTGATGTTAATTGTTCTCCTGCCTGGTTTAACAGCCCTGGTAATGTTGGCTTTTATATTATTGTGCGGCGGTTTTTTATGGCAGATGCATCAGGATAGGCCACTTTACGAAAAGGAAATTGAACAATCACGCGCAGCAAATAACCAGGGTGACTTCAAGACGGCAATAAAGTTCGGATTGAAAGCTATAGAAGATGGAAAATCCACAATGCCCCTTCTGCGAAAGCTCGACGCCTACAATTCGATGGCAGAAATCTACAATTCAGCTCAGGAATTAGAATTGAGTTCCGAATATTATGAAAAAGCAGCGACGCTAGCCCACCAGAACAATAGAGATGATCTGACATTTAATGGCTACTGCGCAGCAGCTGATAAAACTGGACGTCGAATGAGGAAGATTGAACTAAACGAAAAGGCGGTTGCCAGTTGGCCTAAATCTTCTAAAGATGTAGACGCCCTTATGCACGTGCTTTTAAATTTGAGTCACGTCCACTGTCTAGACAATTCGTGGGATATAGCAGAAGAGCGCTTGAAATATGCTCTTTCAGTTATTCAAAAGAATCCCACGGTACACAAAACTAACCAAATGAGAGTTCACGAATGGTTAGGCGCAGTCTATTCTCACACTGAACGACCCGCTCAGGCGTTGGCTTCTTTTCAAGCAGCTCAGAAATTGGCAGAGGAGCAAAAATTCAATGAATACTTGCCATCAATTAAGCGCGAAGAGGCGCATGTTTTGAGGCAATTAGGCAGAACAGCTGAAGCCGATCGACTTAGCCGGATAGATAGCGATCAATTGCCTCTTTATTAGTTTTCCTCTGACCTTGAGTAGACAGTGCCGACACGATGTCACTTAAAAGCGGTTTCGAGAAGCTCTGCTGACTCCAACCAACGTTTGCACTCGACCAAGTCATCGTGCATGTAGCGATCATCTTCTACTGATGTTGCGATTCGCTTTTGCATCCAGTCAAATGCGGCTTGCGTACCCGCACCTAGTTGGGGATTTTGCAGAGCAGATTGAGTTAAACCTATAGCTTGATTGGCAAGCAACATCTCTACTGCGATGATCTGTTTCGTATTCTCAATAATTCGCAGAGCTTTGCGAGAAGCCCATGTACTGTTGGAGACATGATCCTCGACATTGCCTTTTGCCGGAATTGAATCAACACTTGCGGGCATGCTTAAGGTGCGATTTTCCATAACGAGCGCTGCCATCGAGCATGTGACCACTGAATAACCCGTATTTATTCCAGGATCTCGCCCAGCCAAATTGGCAGGCATGCCTAAGCTCATGATCGGATCAATCAGACGCGCCAGGCGCCGCTCCGATATTCCACCAAGATCAGCCATGACAATGGAAAGGAGATCCGACGCTTGGGCAAGATACTGTCCATGGAAATTGCCGCCGCTGATTGCCACGTATCCATCACCTTCCGGAAATATCAGCGGATTGTCCGTTGCCGAATTCATTTCTATCTGAATTATATTTTCGATATAGCGGATGGCATCATAAACGGGTCCATGCACTTGCGGAGTGCACCGATATGAGTACACATCTTGCACTCTAGCTGGTTGATTGTTTGGCTTTCCCTGATCAGGCCCAGACATAGTCAGTTGGCGCGTTTTCTCGGTGCAGCGCTGGGTGCCTGAGAGCAGTCGCCGCAAATTTTTAGCACACTCAATTTGTCCTGGATGTCGACGAGCTTGATGAACACGATCATCAAAAGCGGCAAGTTCACCGCGAATTGCTTCAATCGAAAGTGCCGCAGAGACGTCTGCGTATGCCAACAACCGCTTCGCTTCGGATAGAGCTATACAAAGCACCGCGAGGCTGGCTGTGGATCCATTTATCAGAGCGACAGCGTCCTTAGCCTCGTAAACAAATTCTGGAGGCTGACCAACTTTGCGCCAAGCCTGATCGGCTGTGATCATTTCGTTCTGGAATTCCACCTGCGCATGAGGGTCTCCCATAAGCGCCGCAGACAAATAAGCAAGTGGTGCTAAATCACCGCTGGCACCAACCGAGCCCTGGCTGTAAACCACAGGATGGATGCCGAAATTCAACATCGACAACAAACGTTCAACAACTTTCAAACGCGGTCCGGAAAAATCTGACGCAAAAGCGTTCGCACGTAACAGCATTAGCGCGCGGACTATCTCGCGCGAGAATGGCTCGCCACAACCGGCAGCATGCGATCGAATTAAATTGGCTTGAAATCTGGACATCTCTTTGCTGGGAATGCGAGTGTTTTTCAGATTACCAACCCCAGTATTGAACGAGTAGATCAAGGGCGCATCATCCTTCAACCAATTCGCTTCAATGTAATCTCGCGTGCGTTGCAGGTTCTTGGCAGAGTCATCAGATAGACTGACAGCGACACCCGGATTCAATGCCACTGACATTACGTCAGCCAGCGAAAGGGTGACTCCGTCAATCGTTAAGGCAGTTCGGGGTCCACTGTTACTGGGCTGAGAAGTCAAAGTCGGTCCTTTCAATACTCAAGATCGTCACCATGCAATCCTCAACACATACACCATCTATGGTGTGCGCATCACGAGTGCTTTAGTCTGCCCAATTGTTCCTGACCAAACTTAACCATCTCATTTCGTTGAGGAAAATCTGGTGCTTTCTTAGCGTTCTCGACTGCTTGCTTATAGTTTTCTTTGGCGCGACGATGGTCATTTGAATTGAAGTAGATGGTGGCATTGTTGAAATAAGCCGCAGCTAGCTGCATTCTCAACTGTCCAAGTGCTTGCGCCGATTGTGTGGATGCGAATCTTGCCACCAATCCTTTTTGCGGTTTGGAAAGTTGCTCTAAAGATAGATTGAGTATCTCAATTGCGCGCTCATTCCACATTTGCGATTCTTTGATGCTGCTCAAGCCCTGGTGAGCCAAGCCAGCGGTGAAAGCAAGTGTGCCCAAGTTGGTACGCTGTTTCTCGTCTTTGGCATAGTAGTCCCATTCGCCTTGAACGGCTACCAGAGCTTCTTTGTATTGCCCGCGGTTGACCAAACTCTGGACAAGAGCAGTCGTCAACCAAGGACTTCCGCCAGGTAAAACCTTTCTGAACAGCGGACCCTTGCTACCAATGGTCTCAACCATTTTCCAGGAACCCATGCGGGACGCTAAAGCGACTGTTCCAAACATACTGAGCCAGGCGACACTTCTGGCAAGCAAGAAACTGGCAACAATCACAAGTGACATTGCGATGCACTGCACCCAGTCACGCGGATTCTGAATAAACGCGGCATGAAATCCAGTGATTCCCCAGTAAACGCCACCGATTAACACTGTCGCCGAAAGAATGAGAAGGGCAAGCAAAAGTGCGGTGCTGAGCTGGTCGCCACGCGGATTGCTTTCATCTGTATTGACCGGCATGCTCGGAGACTCCGGTCCCCTCTTCATTCGCCGACCCTGCTGTTTCATCTGATTCTTCATGTGAGGCGTCTCTAGCTCGCGGTTGCAAAGTTCTACTGATGCTAATGTATCAAGCTTCAGCTCTGTAGTACTGAGTGGACCATAATCTATTTAATAAGTGCGTTTAAGCGGCCAGCGCGATCGGACCTTCCGCGAGTCCAGCGCCTGTGTCGGGTGGGATCTGGGCAAAATCAAAAATCTCACCGATCTATAGATTTGTTTTTTGCCTGGAGAGGATTAACCAGCTGCGCCTCGTCACAACCGGGTTGTCAGTATAAACTGGTTTATGGGTGCCCCTGTGAGATGCCAAATTCCAAGCTGCTGAGGTTTTCCTATGTTAATGGCCGACACTATGGCAATTTTCTTCTCCGTTCTTGGCTTATTGATAGCCTGCCCGGCATTGTGGCTCCTCTGTCGAGGACTTTGGCCCGACGTGGTTGATTCATCCAAGGCGGATTGTTCAGTGACCCTGTTTAAACCATTTCTGGTTGGTCTGCCTCTGATCCTAGCCGCTTTCTTTGCAGTGGCATTCCTCGGTAAACTTCCACAACCGGCTGGTGGTATCAGCAGTCTTGGATTGATCTGCCTATTTATCACTTATGCAAGTTCGGGAGTGGCGGGCCTTGCTACGGTAGTGGGCGAAAGACTGCCTTCGCCGGCTGACGCACAATGTCCGTGGAAGGCAACCATCCGTGGTGGCATCGTCTTAGAACTCTCATATCTTTTGCCATTTTTAGGTTGGTTTGTGCTCCTACCCGTATCCATAATCATTGGAGCCGGTGCGACAACCCGAGCACTGATCAGAAGCAGAAAGCAAAAGCCTGCTCGTATTAAAAACGGTGACTTATCGATCCAGGGAGACAATCAGATGGGTGGTACTGTTTCCGCACCAGTGTAACTTCAATGCAATCAGAAAATGAGCTTGCACTTACCAGGAGGTCGCTGTTAAAGACGGCAGCCTTGCTTGGAGGCTCTTTGACCTTGAGCAGCTGCGAACATCTAGTTAGCAGAGTCACTGAACACATGGGCGAAACAATTCCTGATCACGTAAGCGTGTCTACGAGTCCAGAAATCGATCCAACGTTCCACCTTCTCTCTCGAGCTGCTTATGGAGCATGGCCCGGAGATATCGAGCGGGTGAGAAACATGGGGGCGGCTGCATGGATAGAAGAGCAGCTGAAACCCGAGACAATCGATGACGGCGCATGCAGGATGCGAGCCGGTCGATTCGAATCAGTGCATCTCGATCCTGGCACATCATTCGAATTCAAGAAACCTGTTTTAAAAGAGGAATTAGTCCGGCACACTCTTTTGCAAAGCGTATACAGCAAAAAACAATTGTTGCAAGTGATGTGCGAATTTTGGACAGACCACTTAAATATTGATATCAACAAAGGCGATTGCATTTACATGAAAGGCAGCGATGACAGGCTGGTAATCAGAAAGCACGCGCTCGGTAACTTTCGAGACCTGATTCGAGCCTCTGCAACTTCGCCTGCCATGCTTGTTTACCTGGATGGAAATCAAAACAAGAAAGCGAAACCCGAAGATGTACCGAATGAAAATTATGGCCGTGAACTGCTTGAGTTGCACACTCTAGGAGTGAATGGTGGCTATAGCCAGAAAGACGTTTATGAGGCAGCGCGTTGTCTAACTGGCTGGCGAGTAAAGGATAAATGGGAGCGCGGCAAAGTGTATTTTGATCCCGAAATGCATGACAAGGGAGAAAAATGTGTCCTAGGTCAGACGATACCGGCTGGTGGCGGTGAGAAAGATTTGGAGCAATTAGTCGATATCGTTTGCAAGCATCCCTCCACGGCAAGGCACATCGCCACCAAAATGGTGCGACGCTTTGTATCCGAATCGCCACCAACAAGATTAGTCGATGAGATAA
Organism: Candidatus Melainabacteria bacterium; assembly: GCA_003151275.1. Next base: position 50,216 of record PLXC01000021.1, on the reverse strand, counting down.
GCCAGATTTTCATCGCCACCAAAGGCGATATCAAACCTATGGTTCGAGCAATACTGCTGTCACAAGAATTTAAAGATTCGAGTGGTCAGAAAATTAAGCGACCATTTCAATATATCGTCACTTGCTTGCGCAGTCTGGGTGCGGATACTTATGCCCATCAGGAGTTAGTGCAATATCTAGTCAGAATGGGCCAAGGTCCGTTCCAATATCCCACACCTGACGGCTATCCCGACGAAGCCAAACCGTGGCTTGGCACCTTGCTTTGGCGTTGGAATTTTGCGCTAGCACTAGTGACTAACAAAGTACCATCGGTCAACGTATCTGTTGAAAAATTAGCAAAGGCGATTTATCCAAACGCAGAATCAGAAGTCTCTCCAGCACAATTGATGCCGCACTTCGTGGGACGTTTGGCATCTGAACACGAAATAAAAACGTTCCAAAAATATGTTTCAAGATCGAACAGCAAAGACCTCAAGCTACCAGAGCTAGTTGGATTAATTCTGTCCTCACCAGCTTTTCAGAGGTGCTGAATGTCTAAAGTTGGCAGACGATCATTTTTGAAGCAATTGACATTTGGCACAGAGAAAGCTGCGCCGAACAATGGCAAAGTGCTGGTCTGCATCTTTTTACGCGGTGGCGCGGACACGCTGAACATGTTCGTTCCATACGCTGATCACGACTATTACAAACAACGACCAACAATCGCAATTCCAGCACCGAACAAGTCACGTCCGAATGCTGAAGCTTCAGTGAAACTAAACGACCTTTACGCACTTCACCCGCGATTGAAATCATTACTGCCAATATTTAAATCCGAACGCCTAGCAGTGATTCAATCAGTAGGGTCCGACAATCCTACTGGCTCTCATTTCGACACTCAAGATCAAATCGAGCATGGCGAGGCATACGGTAAAATCATAGGTGGTGGATGGATAGGCAGGCATCTACGGGCGCAATCTTCGATACACCAGACGCCACTGTCCGCAGTATCAATCGGAACCAGCGTGTGCGAATCATTGAGTGGTGCTCCAAGCGTAAGCGCTCTAGATTCTATAAATGAGGTGCAACTAAAAGCTGTGCCAAGCGAGAGCACCGCCATCGTCGGCGCGCTGGCAAGTTTATATGGAGCCGAAGTGGGCCTTCTAAGCCAACCAGGCAGGGACACCATTCAGCTACTAAGCAAAGTGCAACATTTACATAGCGATCCTTACATTCCCGAAAATGGTGCCCACTATGGCGACGACCAGTTGTCCAAAGGATTGAAAGAGATCGCCCGACTGGTAAAAGCAAATGTTGGCTTGCAGGTCGCGTGCATTGATTTTGGTGGTTGGGATACGCATTTCTTTCAAGGATCATCTGAGGGATTGCAAGCTGACAATATCACTCAGCTAGGAAAAGCTTTAACGGCATTCGATGCGGATATGATCAAGTATCACAGCAAGGTTACGACGATAGTAATGACAGAATTCGGCCGACGAACCTATGAAAACGGTTCCCTTGGCACAGATCATGGACAAGGATCCGCCATGATCATTATCGGTGGTGGCGTGCACGGTGGCAAGGTTTACGGAGAATGGACTGGGATCACTGATCAAGAAACTGACTTATTAGGGCCAAGCGGATTGCGCGTAAAGCACGACTACCGAGCTGTGCTGGCTGAGGTGCTAACCGGCATGCTTAATAGTCGAGACACTGACAAAGTCTTTCCGGGATTTAAACCCTCACCAATTGGTTTCGCGCCTTCAGCTAAGTTGCTGTAAATGTTTGAACCAGGAAACGGATTGAACAAGTACCGCTTCCTATTGAACAGCCTGATTGAGTCGGTTCCCCTGCAATATTGAATAGTGATTTAGAGACGACTAGGCCGTTCGAACAACGAACTCAGCCTTGAACGGTCTCGAATCTAAGCATTGATCTATGTCGAAACTCAGCCTTGAGCTATGGCACATGTACATAACCGCTTGCCAGTAGTTCGATTAATTCAATAATTGATACTCCACATTTGGTGGCACCGTTGTCGCATCTAAAGCAGGTGATGTAGCCAAGCATTCTGGGAACCATATTCCGAACTCTCTTGCGGCGATCTAATCTTCTCATTACTGTCGACTATACTAGACACAAATAGTCGCATATTCTCAAGCTGATTTTCGCTACAAGTGACAATGACACCAGATTTTTGACACAAGCTCGGATGCAAATTAGCGACACATGGAATATGGATTATTTGACAACAATTGCAAATGAACCTGTTATACTGAGCGACCGGAATTCATGTTTAGTCAAGACATTGTGCGGGTTTTCATGAGCACCATGTTCGGTCGGGACGGCTTCTTTAAGCTAGTTCCAATTATGTTTGCACTGTTGCAGTGCTATCCCGCCTCAGCGCTAGACTCCAGTCTGGCGCCTATCGGCTTGAGTGCACAACAGTTCGCACCTCCACAGTTTGTTCCGACTGATGTCACGCCATTTAGTACCACTCCCGAACGGAACAGCATGAGTCCCGGGTTTAAATTTCGATTGTTCCAAAAGCTGCCGGAAAGATTTTGGTTCACCTCTTCAACCGAAGTGTCACAGCGGCTTGATACAAACGTGCTCTTCACTGCCAATCATCCGAAAGCTGATTATGCCGTTCGTATGTTGCCTAGTATCACGGCCGGTTACAACGTTCTTAAAAACACGTCTATTTATACAAATTACTTCGTCATCAAAGATACATTTGCAGCTCACCAGTTTCTGAATTATCCAACAACTCAGTCGTTAGCCTGGGGAATACGTCACAACAAAAGGCTCGGAGAAAGGACAGATCTGCAATTTGACATGCAAGCAAGAGAACTTTGGCAATCAAGTCATTTGCATCAATTCGATTTTCTTCCCAGTGTTTCTTTGACCCGTATGTTGACGCGCAGAGACATAATCTTTGCCAGCGCGTTGCTGCAGATGCGCGGGGGAGAGTACTTTGTCGCGCCGACGAGAGAATTGGATCCATTCTACTCATTGGGTTATGTCCGCAGGCAGGGACAATACACCTTAATGTGCACTGACACCCTGGTGACAAACTTTAGAAGTCCAACTTTTAATGGTTCCGTTCCGAAGCAAAGTAATGTCAGCATGATTGCTGATATTGAAGTGAATCGTCCGATTTCTAAGCGCTGTCCATCCTTGCTTGCCTTCGTGCGCGCTGAGCCTGTTTTGAACTGGGGAGCGCACAAGACGCCTGGTTTGAGTGGCTTTGACTTCCGGCTCTTTACCGGTGTTCGATTCACCGTCAGCAAGCCCTCTTACTATGCTGCTATGGATACGATGCGCCACCAAATTCTCGTACGAAAGCAAACAGAACAAAGTCAATCCGCATCCAACCAGCCGGACGGTAACGAAGCTTCCCGTAACAATGCGATGGCTAAGCCGAGCGTGGTGCACGAAGCGGACTCGCCTGTTGGCTCATCGGTCGAGAGCGTCAAAGCCTGTCCGACGACCTCGAATCTGCATGATGCCGCACTCAATTCGAATAGTTCCAATGAAAGTTCTTACAACATCTCGAAAGCGATTATCGCTCAAACTTCTACCGCCCTACCAACTGAAGGACCATAAATGCCAAAGCCTTATCTTCTCCTCGCCATGACCTTATCTCTGTCCGCAACTGCATCGATTCCATGCTGGGCGCATGGAGAGCAGATGATGGGAATGTCGATGCCGTCTATGCCGACGCATCAAAATGTTTCTCTGCAACCGCATTCGATACCCATGTTGCATAACATGTTTCCTTCACCGACGATGCCCAACATGCAACCAGACATTCGCTTAGTACCAGTGAGCGTGCCCTCGCAAGTGCGGGAACTCCCAGTGGGAATGCCAACCAATTCCACGCAAAATTCAGGAACTTCCGGAAGTCTTGGAAATTCTGCACGTCCTGAAGGTTCTCCAAGTTCTAGTGCATCGGCTGCCGTTGACAACACCAGTATAAACGCGCACCTAGTATCTCCAGTTAAGACAGCTGTCAGTAATCTTTTTCACAAGTGGATCGTCCCTACTAAGACGTCAATAAAAGCAAATGACAAGAGTGCCTCATCTTCATCTTCCGCTTCTTCTAACTCTTCTGCCTCATCATCGTCTTCGTCTTCCTCCCCGTCCTCGTCATCCGGTTCTTCTAACTCTTCTGCCTCATCTTCATCTGCAAACAGCAAAAATGCTTCCGTCGCTGGCGTATCCGTTCGCAGCATAGCCAGCAGTGGGCAGTCCACTAATCTCGATCTTTCATCGACTAGTGCAAGCCTGACCGCCGGAAGCTTCGTGCGGAATGGTGCGGTCACAATTGCTGTTGGTGGCGTTCCATTTACAGTTACCGCCAACACGCAGCTCACACCAGCTGAGCAGGTAGCCTTGTATCAAGTCATGTTCAATGGGCAACAGTCTGTCGTCTTGGATTCTCAAGGTAGTGCGATTGGTGGCACTGTTGTTATCAATGCGCATCTAAGTCAGAACTTGGGCAATCTTGTCATACCAAAAGGCGTGACCGTGATCGACATGACTAAAACCGGAACTTTAAATCTGTCTGGCAATTTGGTTGATGACGGCAGCCTTTACGTGGTCGCAAAAAATCCAGCAATGAACAATGGCGCAGTAAGCATCGGTGCTAATAATATAACCGTACAGTCGCTTGGTTTGATCTCAGATGTCTTGCCAGTGGGTAATAGCGGGGCAAGCGGAACAAACCAAAATGCCGTCTTGAATGTGAACACGCAAAACAACATAACTAATTCCGGCACCATTTCCAGTGGTGGCTCGCTAAATCTATCAGCTGGCTCAGGCACCATAGTGAACAGCGGTACGATAAGCTCCACGTCTGGCAGTATTAATATTGCTGACGCTGGTGCCGCAGCAATTAACGTAAATGGAAGTGGTGGCACCTTCCAGGCTCAGAATGGAAATATAAATGTCCGCGATGCCTCCTATAACGGAGCCGGTAATATCAATCTTTCTGGCGGCAATTTTTTATCGAATAATCTCAATCTCTACTCCGGCACCGGTACAGCCAGTACTTTCGTAAACAGCATTAATGGCCTGCTAAACGTCAATGCTGGACAGGCTCATACTCTTGTTTCCGCAGGCAATCTACAACTCGGAACTCTCGCGCTGCTCGGAGATCCAACTTTCTACAATACCAATGGTAATATCACTATTGGTGGCAACATATCTGTCGGCGAAGCGTTCTCTGCAGTCGCAAGCGAAAACATTCTCTCTACCGGCAATTACAGCATTCTGGCTAATAACGGCACCTCAGGCTTTCAGATCAATTTGATTGCTGGCGCAAATATCTCAGCACCTGGAAGCACCCCAAGCTCTATTGTCGGCCCATTCACATTCCCACCGTCATTAGGTATAGGCACACAAGCTGTCAATCCGATCACCATTAGTGGTGCAAGCGCGACTGGCGGCAATGTCACATTTTCTGGTCGTAACATGACGATATCGTCAGCAGCACCTTCTGGCAATGGCTCTGGCGGTGATGTCAATGTCATCGCATTTAGCAACGCTGCTGGGACAAGTGGTGGACAAGTCTTACTAAGCTCAGGGACAACGATCAATTCTGGTGGTTCCGGCATTGGGGCAAACGGCAATATCCGCATCCTTGCCGGCGCCGGCAATGGTGTCGCAATCAGTACCGGTTCGCTGAATAGTACTGGCGGTACTGGTGGTGGCGGAGATATTCAAATTCAAACTTCTCAACCAACTACTGGTGCTAATCCTATCACCATCAATCCCAACGGCGATCTGGCAGTAGGCAGCAACTTTGCCGCAAGCAGCACAACCAATCCGGCTTCTGTTACGGTCAATGCCCCGATCACCAGCGGTGGCAACGTAAAAATTACTTCCGCCAATACTGTCGCGGTGAACTACGCCATCAGTGCTAATACCGCCGGTAAAACCATAACTATTCAGAGTCCCAATAACCTCACGGTAACTGGCACCGGCAGCCTCTCGACTAGCTCAACCGGAAAGACCTCTTTGCTGGCTATGTCCGCCGGCAGTAGCCTGACTGTAGGCAGCGAAACTAATTTGAGCATCAACGGCGGCGGTGAAGTTGACATACGTACTCCAAACCTTGTTCTTGCTGGAAATAATCCAACCATCGCAGCCACCGGAGCCTCTAATATCTTCATCGATGCAGGTAATTCTGCAGCTAATGTCGATTTCAATATTACCGGACCGAGTCGCTCCTCAGGTACCATCGCCACTAATGGCGGTATCATCGATGTGAGCCCAACCGGCCTCGGGAATGGCAATTTTCTCAATTCCGGTGGGATAGGCACTACCATCAACCTCAATGCTAGCGGCTCTAATGGACCGGGTCTAGTGGATGTTCATGGATTAGGCAACTTCACAATTCCTAAAGGCGTGACGTTGTCCAGCAACAGTCCCATTCAGTTCAACATGAATAACACTCTGGGCAACCAGACGTTCACACTGAACGGTACTCTAACGACTACAGCAAGTAACGCGCCATTTCCGGATCCGCTGGGAGGCTCCCTCTATTATTCTATTTTGATTCAGAATCTTATAACCAACTACAACATTGCCGGCACGGGAACCATTCTTCAAGCCGGGAAAACACCTGGCAATACCGTATTCAATGATTTCACCGACGTCGGTTTTCAGAACGGAACCAATTTACACATCACCAGTCTGTATTCAGGCAGTTATGCAAACTTCTTTACTCGCCAAATCCAGGTCAATGGAACTGGCTCTGCTGGCGCCAACTTGACCCTGAAAAACGTCAATGCAGTTAACTTCAATACCAATCTGCCATCTTTCGGGCCAGGCGACGTCGCTTTCGTAGGCAGTCCAACAACTACATCGGCTAAGTTCACCATTACTGGTGCCCCGGCAAACGTCGGCTTCCAGGGTACCCCGCCAATCAGCATACCAGCGGCTCAACAGCCAGTAGCTAATATAACGATCGGTAAAAATTTCGAGTTGGTTGCAAACAATTCAATTTCATTTGTCGCGACTAATTTGATGCTAGTGCTTGGATCGATATATAGCAGCGGTGGCTCTGGACAGTTGACGGCGCAAAGCCCTGCAGGACAATCGTTAGCAATATCCGGTAGCGGAGTATTGCAAAGTCCCTTGATTGCGCTCAGTAGTCCCTCAGGGCCAGGAGTTAACTTCAGTGGTGCGGTGAGCTTGTTCGGTCGTAAAAGTTACATCAACGCACCAGATGGTGCCGTGACCATCGCATCAGGCAGCAGTGTGAGGCATTCAGGACACGTCTTGATCAATTCTCCAGCTGGTATACCGTCCGGCTTTGTACCTAGCGGTGGCGTTGTGCAAACCAATGCGCCTTTTCCAAATCCAAGCAATGGTGCAGTATCCATAATCTCACCGAATTTGACAATATTGGGCTCAATCACCGCACAGCGTGGTTTCCCTATTCCACATAATCTATCCTCGTCTAATCAAGTTGCGGCACCAACCCAGTCCGCGAGTCCGACTCAATTCACCGCTTCGACTCCAGCTACGGCTTCAACTCAATTCACGAGTTCAACTCAAACTTCGTCTTCAACTCAATCCGCGGCACCAAATCGAACACAGATTGCAACTCAAGCTTCGACTCCAACTCAAGCTTCGGTTCGAAATCAATCCACGGCGCCAAATCAAACTCCGATTGCAACCCAATCTTCATTGCCAAATCAAGGCTCAGGGTTAACCAAATCTTCGGTCTCAACTCCGGATCATTCGATTGCAATGAGAGGTGTGCAGACTCTATTTTCAAGTGCGAAGCAGGCTCTCTTGCCAAGCCGAACGCAGTCGCCATTACAAGGAAGACTCTCTGTCAACAGTGCTAAAGGCGAAGCCCTATTCATGGGCACCGCATTTACCACCACGAATCTCAACAAGTTGGAAAATCAAGGAATAGTTTTCGGTCAGCAAAGCAACGGCAACTTCATCGATCTTGTGAAGGGCAACATGCTGTTCATGCCAGAAAATGACATCAGAGTGCAAACTGGCGCAGGCATCGCTTCCGTACCGAAAGGAGCTGCAGCGTGGATTATGGAGACAGGCAATACAGTTGCAATTTATGATTTACACGACAACGGTCGTGGCGGTCGAATCAGTGTGACTGTAGACAACAAAATGATGGCGCTGTCACCAGGCACACAGGTGTTGGTCACCAAGGACAAATCATCCAACTTCGATTCATTGAACCCGGGCAAAACGATTGCCTATCGCAATGTTCGTGAGAGCAAATCGGGTGAGGGCAAGAGAGTCTTCCTGAGCGACTTTTCAATTAATCATGGACTTGCAAACGTCTCGGTGGTGCGCAATCTACTCGAGTCCAGTGATGCGTCACAACGAAAGGCGGCGTGGGCAATGCTGAAAGATGCCGCTATTCTCGCCGATCTGACCGGTGCGGAATATCAATAGAAGAGACAGCGTGGAATAACATTCAGACTAATCCGCGAACTCAATACTCTCTGGTAACGTCGGATTGTGGTTGCGCGACTGTCTCAGAAAATCCTGAGCTTCACCAGGTTGCTTCATCTTATGAAAACAATACGCACGAGCAAGGTAAGCCTGCCAACAACCCGGGTTGTCTATCAGCAACTCTTGTAGTTCGCGACTCGCTGAACCGATCGCACCCATTTGCATTCTTATAATCGCAACTGGAATTTTGTATTGCGGATCGTTGAAGTTAGCATCCTTCAATTTGAAAGCACTTTGTAGTGCATCTTTCTGCTCTTTTTCGGTTTTGTACTGAGGCACCTTCGTAATTTTGCAAAGGTATTCCATATTCAATTTTCCGTTCCAAGCATTGGCAACAGCTTCGACATTTCTTAATCGCTCAGCCGATGGTGACGCCATAACAACCGACTTGGCCAGACTAATCTGCGTTGGCGGCTCGATCATCATCCCGCCTCGTCCCAAGCTGTCCGGCTCCAGGTCTGTCATCACGGTTGGTGGCAAGCTCTGTGGTTGAATAGGCTTAACAGCCAAAATCAACTCTTTTCCGCTCCATTTGCTACGTAAAACAGGTGTTTGAGTTGAACCGGGATGATCTTGCCTGACCTCATCTTCGATTTTTTCCTGCGCCGATTTAAAAGCATCCGCCAGCGGAGTATTTGGACCATTGGTGCGCAATCCATCCAACAAATTTCGCGTGAAAACTCCGTTTCTATAGCGCTTAGACTCCCATGATTGCTCTTCTGGTGCACTCGAGCAGATCACCATTTTTCCCGAACCTTCAACTAACGTATTTGCGTCGAAATTACCGACTCGCATCATGCCCTTAGCGTTGGGATCAACGCCACCACTATGACATGCGTCGAGAATCAACAAGACCCGATCTGAAGTGACGCGATGTTTGATGATGCCCAAAATTTCTTGCATGTCGATGCCGGTTGAATACAAATCATCGGGATCGGAATCGTATGTGACGACATAATTCTTGTGCTCAACCGCGTCCATCTGCGCGGGACTGCCGTGCGTGGAAATGAAAATAACAACTAGATCGTCTGGCTTGACCATGCGAGTAAGCAACTTGTTACCCAATTCTGAACGAACACGCCGCTGAGTCGCCTTCTCGTTATAAAGAAGTCGCACATGATCTGGCGCAAAGTTAGCTTCGGTGGTGAGATATTGGTAGAACGCTTTCGCGTCTTCAGTCGCGTATTGGAGTCTTGGGATTTTAGGGTTGGCAAACTCTGTCAATCCAATTACGACTGCCCACTTGTCGCGCACAGGTCTGGCCAAATCAGAGGGAAGCACAGATGCAGAATCTGGCGCGGGCACTTGAGCAGTTACTTTTTGAATCTGACAGCAAGATTGAGTCAAAGCCAGTAACAGCAACGTCAATGCGGCTTTTCTTAGTAATTTCATGTCAATTATCCTATGGAGCCATTTTCATGATTCCTAAATTGTTTATACCTCTTATGCGGTCTCCAAAACACATCCAAGCAAACCTAGCAAACCTTGGTACGACAAACTCCTTCATTGCCCATGCCATTCCTGCATCCATTCCAATAAAGAACTTGCCTCCATTCTTCTCAAATCACTGGTCAAGAGCCAAGAGTAGTTCGAGTGATCTTGGGCGCCAGTCCCGAACCCATTGTCTGCCAAACGTTTGCCAACAGCGTCTTATATAACAGGAATACGAGGGAACGACCGATAATCCGAACCGTGAGGCGAGCCGCCTCACCCTCTTTGACGCCACTATTTGACGCGCTTACGAGTTCTACTGGGAGAATCTCATGGAAGAAACACGCTTGGAACTACAAAATCTTGCGATTCTGGTCGTGGAGACGCCAGGAGTTGGAGTCCACTTCATTAAATCGATGCTGCTTTTGACTTTCAACGAGTCAATAAATGTTATCGCTGCGAACTCTCTTGAGGACGCACAACGCTCGCTGAGTCAAAACAAAATTGACCTGGTGTTGCTCGATTTAAATTTGTCGGACAGCAAAGGGTTGGAGACGATTCAAGCCGTTCGTGCCACAACGAACGCACCAATTGTGGTGCTCACGAGTAACGACGATGAATCTGTAGCTCTTGCAGCGTTAAAAGCAGGTGCACAAGACTATCTCTTCAAAGAATCCCTCAATTCGAGACTCTTGTGGCGCGCAATTCATTACACCATGGAACGACAAAGCGCTCTAATAGTCGAGCGAGAGCGTTTACATCTACTGGAGCAACGGGAAGATTTCATGGCGACAGTAACGCACGATTTGAAAAATCCGTTGATTGGTGCAAACCGCTTACTGGAGCTAATTGCGGAAGGAGACTTGGGTATATCGCAAGATCAACAGGCGAATCTATTGCTGCAAATTCGTGACAGTAACAATAACATACTGGCAATGATTCAGAATTTGTACGAAGTCTATCGATACGAGAAAGAAATGCAAGTATTACACTTGGAGAGAACTGATCTATTGTCGATAATCAACAAGTATTTGCAGTCTGTTCGGCATTTGATGGCGGACAAAAAGATTACTACGCACGTCGTAAATCATACTCGAGACACAGTGTTGCTGGCTGATTCGCACTCCATTTCGAGAGTGGTGCAAAATCTGATCGAGAACGCGATCAAGTTTTCTCCCGTAGAAGGAAGAGTCGAAATCAATCTATGCACCGACAAAGATAGCCTTATGTTCAATGTTTGCGATGATGGACCTGGAATCGAACCACAAGATCAGGAAAGACTCTTCGTGCGTTTTTACCGAGGGAGACCCGGTCGCGCGTACAGTCATGGCATGGGTTTGGGGTTGTATCTTTGCAGGCAGATCGTTGAGGCACATCGGGGCAAAATCTGGTGCACTTCGAAACAAGATTCAGGTTCAATATTCACAGTCAGCTTGCCGACAGTTGCGGGTTGAGTCCTATTCATGCTCGCTGAGCAAACACTCGTGCTATCTGCGACTTGCTCCAGCAAAACTAAAGTGCCAGGCATCACCGCGAATTGGAACATTCGGTCGAGAAAGATTTCCTTGAACAAATCCATACTCACGTAGAGCCGCTCTCACATCTCGATCTTCAAAGTTTCTGACATCGAGTCCGCGGCCTTGTTCGTGAACAGAGTTACCCGGCTTTGCATGCAACCCAGTTGCAATTCTTTGTTGCGTGTGTGTCCGACCGGCGGAATTTATCGCACCGTCTGAAGGATCACCAGAGGCAATTTGAATTTGCTTACCAACTCGAGCAAGCTTTTCGTTCATCATAACAAAAGCTTCTGCCGCGGGTTTGTCTAGCCAGGCGGGAGTTCCTGCCTTGATGTGTTTTTTGCCGTCGGCGCCAAGATAGCTGGCTGAATTATCCACTCCGATGTAAGTGGGTTCAACTGCACTGCCATCTGGTCTTCTACCAACATCTTTGAGGATCGCAGGGTCGGTGACCGGCTCCAAAGCTCGATGCGAGGTGTTGTTTTTCGGAATGCGATCGGGATTCAGATCCGGTCTGTCTTGAGTTAAGTCAGGTCTGTTCCGATTGAGATCCGGTCTGTTTCCGTTATCTGGTCTATTTGGATCGAAGTCCGGTCTATTGAGATTCGGATCTGGTCGGTATCCATTATCTGGTCTGTTCTGATCCAAGTTCGGTCGGTATCCATTGTCTGGTCTATTGCGATTCAGATCTGGTCTACCTTGATTTAGATCGGGTCGATTTTGTAATCTGTCGGGTGATATTTCCTGATTCGGTGCTGATCCTGTTAGATCGAGCAACGCCTTTCCGCCACCATAGTAGTCAACGAACTTTCCTTGCTCATCTCTTTCATGTTCAAAACCGCCTTTGGAAGAATCTGCGATTCCTCTCAAGACGGTGCGTTGTTTTCCGGATTCGTCTGCGCCGAACACATGAACCATTTCGCGCCCGCTCGTTCCAACAGGCAATTTTTCGAATCTCAGTTTATGTTCGTTGCCGTCCTTGTCTGTGCAAGTTATGGAGCGAGCACCACCGTCATACAGCTTACTGACGCTAGCCAACTTATCTTCAGCACTTGAGTTTTTATCGAACAGAACTGCCATGGAATTTTGGCCGGAGTTCGCGCTTTCGGTCGCACCGCCAGCCCGATTACCATCATGAATTTCCAAAGGAGGTGGAAATCCCGCTCTGTTTCCCGCATCGGGTGCAGGACGACACGCTGAATCTGTTCTACTGGGAGAAGCACTACGCATTTGATCGAAAGCTTCATTGGAGCACCGAGACGATGGGCAATCTCTTAACGGGGCTTGCTCCACACCTGCATCGCGCACTTCTCTTGTAGACATGAACACTCCCAATAGCCGCTAGCTACTGAATCGGGCGAGTAACTAATTGATCTTGAAGAGGTGTAGACGGCAATGTTGGAAGTTATCACCCAATGCCAGTCTTTCGGTGAACAGATACTGCTCCTGTGCGGTAGGTAAGATTCGACATCTTGACTGTAGGCGACTAAGATTACCAAAACGTTACCAAAAGCGAAAACTGTTTTTCCGGGCGGTGACCAGCTTTGCGTAATTAGAAGATTGCATGTCAACGAGTTGGCTTTCTCCGACAAATGTGCAAATGACGCATTACGAATTTCTTCTACAATGAGAGCATCAAATCGCAATTAAGACGTGTCGAGTGATTCCGCATCTGCGCCACACCAGGACAGAAGAAGGCTGGCGAAATGCATCCCGATCATGTGGATATCGACGTATCTCTCGTGAGCCAATTGGTTGCTACGCAGTTTTCTCAGTGGGCTGAACTTCCGATCAAACCAATTGAAGACGGTGGGTGGGACAACAGGACGTTTCACCTCGGCGACCACATGACGGTGCGACTGCCCAGCGCCGCGGCGTACGCCCAACAGGTGGAAAAGGAACAGCGATGGTTGCCGAGACTTGCGCCCCTCCTGCCTCTTCCGCTCCCTGTGCCTTTAGCGACCGGCGCCCCGGCCGACGGTTATCCCTGGCATTGGTCCGTGTACCAGTGGCTCCAAGGCGAGAACGCGACGATCGAGCGTATCAGCGATTTACCTCAGTTCGCGACCAAGCTGGCTCAATTCCTCGTCGCGCTTCAACAGATCGATGCCGCCTCTGGGCCGGAGCCAGGGCTGCACAATTTTTTTCGCGGCGGCCCGCTGAACATTTATGACGGAGAAGCCCGGCAAGCGATTGCAGCCCTCGACGGCAAGATTGATACGGAGGCAGTTACTGCGGTGTGGGAAGCATCCCTTGCGGCAAAGTGGTGCGGTTCACCCGTCTGGATCCACGGCGACGTTAGTGCAGGGAACCTGCTGGTTGAGCGGGGCCGGCTGAGCGCCGTTATCGACTTCGGGTGTTCGGGCGTCGGCGATCCGGCATGCGATTTGTCGATTGCGTGGACGCTCTTCAAAGGTGAAAGCCGGGAAGCGTTCCGCGCAGCTCTTCCCGTCGATAACGCGACCTGGGCGCGAGGCCGTGGTTGGACACTGTGGAAGGCCCTTATCACAGCTTGCCAAACTCCTAGGCATCCCCTTGAAGGAAAAGAGTCCCGACGAATAATCGATGAAGTGTTGGCCGACCATAAGCATGCTACATGATGCCAAATCACCGCGACATTCGCTTGCGTAAGTTACTGACGACTCCCAAAACAGATGTTATTTAAGATCTGATTGAGGAATTTATTTAGCACCATTAACGGTGGCACAAATTTGACTCTAAGGGAAATCCACAACCAGGGAATGCCCAAGTGCTGTCAAGCTGCTCGCATTCAGGAGCCTCTGTTAAGTGAACACTACTATAATGACAATATGAAATTTAGATTTTGGCGATACCAAATTGAATTGCTCATTTGCATGGTCGCGTTTGCGACGCAACCGGCACTTGCATTGCACGATTATGATTTCCCTGGGACTGGAAGCCGCTCTGGCTGGTATAAGGCTCATAAGCTCTTCCTCCAAGCTATTTTAACTAGAAAAAATGGCTCGCACACATGAACCATTGAGCTCCTTAGATTTGGAGTCGCTGAGCTTCAATACCGTTCTGGGCATCCTGCCTGACTAATATTTAAATCTGCTGATTCCTGCAATAGTTCTAATTGATTGCTGCCACGGTAGCTAACTCGATACCATTTGCACATAATTAGATGGGCAGGCTCCTCACTTTGTGCCCATAGCTCTGTCCAAATATTCGCGTTCATACTTCACGTGATCGCTTCCTTCAGGGCATAGCTTGGTCAAGGCGGCTAGTACGCGTTTGTGCCACGCCGAGCTCTTAGTTTTATCTACAGATCTACGGTCACCCGCTGCAGCGCAAGTGTCATAGCTCATGATCGTGGATAAGTAGCAATTGTCGCAATAGTCGGTAAGCTGCGTACCTTCATTGGCCAATTTCGTCAGCTCATCTGCGAGTTCGTTGTAGTGCTGAAGAGAACTTCTATAGTCCTTTCTCTCCAAGGTGGTGCTAGCCAATTTGGATGTCTGGATCCATTTTGCATCAGTCGGAAGAATGGTATCCCACATTAGCGATCCAGGTCGGTGGCAGATCTTCGTAGTTGTGATCGCTGAGTCTTTGTTTATCGCTTTTACAGTGCGGCACCCAATTAACGATCCTCCTCCGGGCAATGCTCCGCTCGGATGTTGAGAATAAGGAGCTGATATCTCCTTGATACTATCTGCGGTGATCACACCGCCCGCGGGTATGTCCTTTGTTGCGATCGCATAGGTTGGCAGCGTGGTTTTAATTCCTGTCACCGAGGCGGAGTGAGCTTCTTTTTTTGCGCTCCACTCAGATGTATCATAGGGGGTGCCTTTATCTTTGAGAGCCCGGTTAACTGTTTGGGCTTCAGTTAAAAGCGACCTTGCTTGTTCGTGATCATGTGCACTTTCAAAGGTATAAAGGTCAACCAAAGCATCGCAGTTCTGGACGGTGTTCTCACCAAATTCTTTTCTGCAGATCTCGACCTTTTTCTTATAGATTGCTTCAATCAGTGCCGCTTTTTTTGGATTGTCTCGCTCTGATCGCACAATATCGGGAAGATAGTAGAGCATCAATTTAGAGAACTCTGGATCGTTTGCTTGCCCCTTGCTTTCAGCGAGTTGATTTAGCGAAGCCAAAAGCATTTGCTCAGCATTATCTTTTCTAACGCTCCTTTGTTTTTTAGATTCAGCCACTGCCAAATAAGCCTTCTGCTGCCAGGTTGTTGAGTTGTCTATTTTTATGGGTGGTGACTCGTCGCTTGAGCGCGCACATCCAGCCATGAGTACTGCTAAGGAACTGATGATTAAAACTAGACACGAACGATGGTACATTTTTGCCTCGCACGAACACTCGACATGCAATGATAGCAACTAACCTTCTTGAATAGGCCAGCGTTTGGATTCTGCAGCCAAACATAAAACAAAGCGAGTGCTTTAATCGTCGAACATTGTTGAGTCGTACGAGATCGATGCCGGCAAGGATGCCGGAGCTCCCAGGTTAAGATTGGCTAGATAATGGTGGCGAAATGCTTTCCAAAGACTTTCGTTCCGCAGCTACACCGAAGAAATGTTCGACTACTGCTGCAAAAATCATCAGGGCCGCACCAGCGAAGTAGCCCATGGTTAGCATGGAACGTGAGCCGGATTCAATGAGCGAGGCGAATATCGAAGGAGCGAAGACGCCACCAACGAGAGTGCCGGCAGCGTAGAAGATAGCGATAGCGAGGGCGCGCATCTCTAGTGGAAATAATTCACTGACCGTCAAATAAGCGGCGCTTGCCGCAGACGAAGCGACGAAAAATATGGCAATCCATGCGATCGACTGAGTCATTGGTGTGAGCATGTCGTACTGAAAAAGCACTGCTGTAATCGCCAGTAAAATTCCTGATAATCCATACGTAGCCATGATCATTGGCTTGCGACCAATAGAGTCGAAAAAATGTCCAAGCAGAATTGGTCCCAACAAATTGCCGAGAGCAAATGGCAGAATGTACCAGCTAACACTTTCAGCTGGCACCTTGTAGAAACGATTGAGGACCAAAGCGTAGGTGAAGAAAATGGCATTGTAGAAAAACGCCTGTGAACTCATTAGAACGAGTCCGAGAATAGTTCTCTTACGCTGATCTACAAATAAAGTTCGAAAGATTTGTTTCCACGGAGTGCCTGTATGAATGGAAATCCGTAATGGTTTTTCTTCAATGTCCGGAAGCGATGCACCGCCCTTAGTGACTTGTGCCTCAATCGAAGCAACGATTGCTTCAGCTTCATCATTGCGACCATGCACCATAAGCCAACGTGGACTTTCCGGCACCCAATGTCGGATCATTAAAACTCCTAATCCAAGAATGGCACCAATGCCATACGAGATTCTCCAGCCGAGCCAGATCGGAAAATATTTCTCGTTCAGGAAAAATACAGTCGCAGCCGCTCCCAGCATTGCGCCTAACCAATAGGTCGAATTGATTACTAAGTCAACTTGACCTCGAACGCGTGCGGGGATCAATTCATCAATTGCCGAATTTATAGCAGCATACTCACCACCTATGCCGGCACCCGCAATAGCCATGAAAGCGGCATAGCTAGCGAAATTCCAAGCAAATGCTGTCATAGCCGCAGCACAGAGATAGACAGAGAGGGTAATGTAGAACAATTTCTTACGCCCAAATCTATCCGTCGCATAACCGAAGACTAAAGCGCCGACAACTGCTCCGGCGAGATAACATGACGCACTGCCGCCAACTTCCAAAGCGGATAAACCGAGCGCTTTTGGATTTTGCAATATTGCCCCAATTGCTCCGGCTAAGGTTACCTGCAGACCATCAAGGATCCACGTGACACCAAGTCCAACTACGACCAACCAATGCCACTTGCTCCATGGCAAGCGGTCCATTCGCTGCGGAACATTTGTCTCTATCCAAGTTAATTTTGCGACTGGTTCTGAATCAGACAAAAGAATTTCCCGCTTTGCAAATGGCAATTAATCGGACTAGGTGAACGGTGTATTATAACCGCTCCATCAACTATTGGACCTTGCGACCAGCGGCAAATTCAATTCTTTCTTTTAGCGTTGGATGAGAGAATAACCAAAACTTGATGATTGGCGGAGGGTCTGGTTCGCTGAGATTTTTCTCGGCAAAGGACACAAACAAGTTCGCCATCGCCAATCTGTTACCAGTTAAATTAAGTCCGAACTCGTCAGCTTGATGCTCCTGATATCTAGACCAACCATTAATCAGTGGCATTGTCGCAAAGCCAACTAAAATTGTGAGCGCCAGAAGCACAGGCGTAATTGCATAATCATTTATGCTTCCTATCTGCCAACTTTTCGGCAAGATTGATACGAAAGAATTGGCGAATAAATATGCGATCGGAACAAAGGCTAGCGACACCGAAACGATCAAAATAAAGTCCAAATAAACGTGACCTAAAACGTAATGACCGATTTCATGGCCAACCACAGCTAAAACTTGATCCTCGGGCAATTTGGCAATGGTGCTATCCCACAGAACAATTCTGGACGAGCCGCTCAAACCCGTAACATACGCGTTCATTTTATTGGTTTGCTTACTTTTATCCGCAACGAGAATTACCGCGTTCGGTATCTGTGCCTTTACAGCTAAATCTGTAATTTTGTTTTTCAGACCATTCTGCTCTATTGGTGCGAACTTGTTGAAGAGGGGGTCAATCACAATCGGTTCAGCAAAGATGCCCAATGCAAAAAAAGGAATCATAATCAGCCACAGCAAAATCGGCCAATGGGTGCGAAAACGTCTGACGACACCAAAGAAAACTAACAGACTGAAACTACAGAGAACGGCAGAGATACAAATCGCTTTACCACGGTCAGTGAGCCAACCGAGCAAAGATTGATCTGAAAGTTTGAACCACTGTTCCAAATAGAAGCCACTAAAAAAAGATAGAGGCAGGGAAAGTAAGGCGATGACCAAGGACAAAAGCAGAGAATACAAAACAACCTGCAGAGCTTTATTACGGTTGGCCTTGATCGAATAATCACGGAGTCGGGCGGATAATCCTGTTTGCATGATCAGCAACAGCACCCCAAGTGAGTAGATCACCGAGAAAAAGTACAAACAGTAGCGAATCCTCGAGTATAGAAGCATCGGAGCAGTAACGGTTGGCAAATGTAGCTCTGACAGAGAAGCTGCAGGCGTAGCGGCGATTGTGATCGCGTCCGGATTGAGCGCGCCGTCTGCCCATGCCATGCTGCCGCCGCATAAAAGCAGAGTGATCAGAACAAGAGAGAGAAGGATTTTTAGGTTTAGGTGTTTCATCTTAGTACACAGACGCTCTCACATTATAGAGGAGATAAAAACGTCCAAGTAGTGACAATTTGGACACAAATAGTACATATCATGTGGTCCATCGAGTTAGTACGTGCACCAGTTGCAATACCAGGAGAAACTATGACCGGTAAAGAAGTGGTTGAAGTTCCACCACCTCCAGTATCGCTTACAAAGAACGAGCCTCTTGAAAAGGAGGTCGGTAAAGACATGAGCACGCCAAGATCAAGTGCAACACGAACGGATACTACAGAACCTTCTCGGGAGTCCAAAGAGAAGCATCCAGGCGAAGAAAGTTTACCGGGATTTGCAGTTGTTCCAGAACTAGAAAAATGTAAAAGGATTGAGGAACGCCAAAATCGGTTAGGGTCACTCACGAACGAAGTTCTGCTTGGCCGCAAGAAGGCATTTGAGAATGAAAAGCAGAGAGCAGAAGGTAAACCAGCTGAAGAAACGGTTTCCGATCGAAACCGTCCGAATGACGCAACTACTGAAAAACCACGTGAATATAACGAGTCGAATTTTGCAGATGCGAAGGAGCAAGCAAGAAAAGAAGGGAAGAGCTTATACATAGATTTCCATATCAATCCGTGTCCGCACTGCGACGATCAAGATCGCTACTTGGCTGATCCGAAAGTGCAAGAATTGTTGAAAAATGCAGTTTTCGTCAAAATCGATGGCAGGCGCGCACCGCAGCTAGCTCGCGAGTATGGTGTCAGAGGTTATCCGACCACAGTTATACAAAAACCTGATCAACGACCTGTCTATAGTCAATCAGGCGCGGTCGGTCCAGACGAGTTGGTGAGAGTGTTGAACCGGACTCTCAAATAGTTTTCCAAAAGTTTAGGGGTACGTTTCGCAAGGCACGCATGGCGTCGCCTTGCGTAAACGGTTTGTTGAAAAAACAAGTTGGTGAAAAACATGATCGCGACAGAAAGCGCTTGCACAGATGAGCTAGAGTCGAGTGTTCGCACTCAAATTCGCGTGTAGTCTATAATGAAACTTCTGCAGATATGAGGAGTCTCGGATGAGCTTGCCCTATGGGATCCAAGGTGAAAGTAACAAACAAAGCGAACGGAAAAACCGCAACACTCAGAGTCAACGACAAGCAGGCTCGAGGTGGTGGCAGAGTTGTAGATTTGAGTAAAGCCGCCGCCAACAAACTGGACGTTAAAGGCACCGCAAATGTCGAAACTAAAGTGCTTTCAAAATAACGAGCAGTCTCATTAGGCTTAAGTCAAAGTAAATCTGCGCCGAAGCAAACCCCATCGCCACCGCGTTGGGTAATCATATCTGCTCCCACATCCGCAATTGCAATAAGCGATTCGACATCGTCGAACTCCGGCGAAGAAACTGCAATGCCAATACTTACTGAGAGTCTAAACTCCTGCCACTGGTGTTTCACCACACTATTGGCACAAGCTTTGCGAATTTCTTCGGCGAGTTCAGATACTTGCTCAACGGATACTTCCGGACACACAACCACGAACCGATCATCCGTATAGCGGCCCACCAAGTCAATTGGGCGAACGTTTCTAAACAGCGCCTGAGCTACAGCACCAAGACATTTATCTACTGGATCTTGTCCGAGTTCAGCCGGTATGATCTTTATGGTGTCAATCGAAATCACCAGAATCGAGATCGTACGTTCGTAATATTTAGCGCGCGATAGCTCATGCTCGATCCTTCGAACGATGTATCTGAAGTTATACGCCTGTGTTTGCGGATCAAAAAAAGCAAGCGCATCGATTTCTTGATTGCTCATAGTGGCAAAGTCAGTTACCGCTGGCGTCGGTGTTGGAGGTTGTGTGGTGATCAAAGCTTGCTGGGAGGAAGTGGATTCCGTTGAATTATTGTAACTGGGAAATGGAGCGCCGACACTTATTTCGCTACTGACCACAGGTTGCGGCTCCACAGTCTGGATGTCGTACCTATTATCAGGCTTTGCGAAGTGGCCAGGATCATAGCTCGATGAGATAGGCTGTGGAGCCTTGGGCTCAGCCTCACGAGCGGCGAATTGACCAGATTGATAGTTAGAGGCAAGGGGATGGTCAGGTCTGTATGCCGAGGCCGGGGGAGCTTGATCGTCAGACATCGTATGTGCAGAAAAAACTCCAGAATTCCAATCACGTTGCTGCTTCTGCGCAGGCAGTTTAAATTGGGTCGAGCGAACGCTGTCCACCCTGCGATTGAAGGCGCTGTCTTTCGTTTTTCGTTTATCCAACCAAGGATCGTCGTTCGACATCACGTACTCTCAGATCAGCCACCGCATAGCTAAGGAATTCAACCAATCGCTCGTGGATTGCCCGATTCATGTAACCTTTGAGCCTTGCCAACCCTATGATAGCAAAGCAACTCATCTTTATGCCCGCTCTGGCAGAATGCTAAGCCTGAACCCAAATCTGGGCACGATTTTTCGTCAGCCAATCAAAGACGATTCGCCTTCTAGCTAATGGAACATACGCGCCAATCACAATCAGGCAGCGCGTACGGAGTTCGACACGAATATCCGGACGGGAAGAACTCCGTTTCATCGCTGGTGTCGCGCCTCAACTAAGAGCGTCGGCGTCGTCGAGCGAAGAATCGTAGAAGTGGGCGTTCGTTATCCGGGTCGTTGAATCGGTCGCCTGGGCGATTGTTCGGTTTATAGTCTGTTGGTTTGACCTCATCGGCAACTACTTTGAAATCTTTACCGAAACTCGGTCCAAATCGCTTATTGATAGAAGCAGCCTCTCCGTTCTGAATCCAAGACTTCAAGTCTCGAATCACTGCCACAATTCTGTCGCCTCGGCTATCATCGTTATACTGATTTCCGCGAACAAGCAACCAGTGCTCACCATCTTTTCTCAAGGCCCACGTTGCAACGTGATCACGCCCTCCATTACGCTGGGCTCCTCCACTATGCACTAGCGCTGCCCGCTGTTGACTGTTTTGCGGATATCCGTTGACCACTAGAAGATTGTCGCCTGTGACTCTTGCCAAAATTTCCGCTTCCCCACCGCCACCACGCCTGATGCGATCCTCGTCGCCCGCGCCACGATAGTTAGCACCGCGATCCATGACGCTGAGGGTTTCGTCCAACCGGTGGGCAATAGGACTTGGCTCAGATGTAGTCATAGCCTTGGCAATACTCCAACCCGCTCCTTCGCTGGAATTAGTTATACCGAGTTGACTTTGATCAAACTTGTAACTTTGATTGGTGCGATCCGTGAAGCTACCAGTCAAACTCACATCAGTAATAACTTTCGCCATATCATCAGGATGTTCGCCTAATCCACATGGGACATATCCTGATTGCAGCCAGCATGATCCCCAGCCCTCTTGTGTGACTGTCTCAGGTTCCCAGGCGTGGTACATAAACGTTTCGGCCAGCATCGTGCGCGTCGCTTTGTTATCCAGGCAGGCTGGGTTATCCGACGAAACCAATCTAGAAAGATTGTCATACGTCGCAGTTACCCTTTGTTCGACTTCGGCGCGAACTTTATCCTCCGCTTCGCCTCCGGAAACTCTGCGCTCGATTGTGTTTGACATACGCGTTTCGAACCCAGTCATCATGCTATCGAGGCGCTCACTGCGAGGTTCATCTTTCATGGTTTGACGCATGTTATCGAGGAAATTAGAGTGCGCTTCATCTATGCTTGCCGATACCCAACCGTTTTCTGCAGTTCGAACTCCGTCGCCGGCTTTGGAGAGAATCTTTTCCCCACCAGCTGTCAGATATCGGTAGTTACCAACTTCATCGAATTGAACTTCATGTCGCGCAAATCTCTGTGTGAGCTTGCCATCTTTTTCGCCGATGACGGCGAAGCTACCTTTCCAATCAGGACCTCCCGTTTCCCACTTGCGGGATACCTCACCCTCCCCGATCTTGATTTTATCTATGACTGAGACTGGTTGTTGTGTGGCTGGATTCCACTCGATCTCCCGAATTGCTCCATTTGCTGTTGTCACTCTTACAGGCTTACCAGCCTCGTTGCAATCAACGTGCGAAAAATCACTAGTCTCAATTTGGGGCTTACCATCAGCTGTTGTGTGGAAGAGGTCACCATTGGAGGTGAGTTTGATATTGCGATCATTTATCAAATCAACATGACGATCAGGTTTGTCCTTCACATGTTCAGTGTAGCCAGTTATCTGGTTCCCTTCTCGTTCAAAAACACGTTCTTTACCGGCTCTAGACTCGCTTGTCAAATTGTTAGCAGAATCGAACTTGAGAACCGTTCCGTCTGCTTTTGTAATTGAACTTGAGCTATCGGTTTTTATCGTCGTAGTGTTGCCATCAACGGTCTTGAAAGTCAGTTCACCATTGCCTTTTACGGGCATCTCGGCCGACTCTTTCACATTTGGCGAGTCGCACTTCCAGGTTTTACTTTTCATGTCAAAATCAAAGTGGAGTTTGGAACCATCCGGCATCAGCGTTGACACCCGTGGTGCATCACCATTGGTGCTCCATACAACGCCACTTCCATCAGCCCGTTCTATCTCAGAAAACTTTTTGTTGCCGTCAAAAATTATCTTTGATCCGTCTTTATTGTCTCTGAAATATGTTGTGTTCTCTTGATTGTCGACGTTTCTCCATAGCCCGTCGGAATTTTGTGTCTTCTCCTCGGAAATTCTCCAGCTGCCGTCTAACCCGGTTTTTATGTCACCGTGCCAAATTCCAAGCGACTTATTGCCCTCCATACATTTCCAGTCAAAATCGCCTGAACGTTCGTAGGTTTTGACGACTTCGCCTTTCGCGTTCAGTTCAGTAAAGTTACTAACTTTATTGGTCTTGCCTTCATAGTCAAAGTGCCGCGAACTTCCATCAGCTTTTTTATAGTCAGAGAGGCGGCCTTCGTTGTCGTAAGTCGAAGTTGTTTTGCTATCGCCACCTGATACCACATGCGAACCATCTCCTGTGACTACGTGGTTGGAATCGTCCAGAGATTTGAACTTGATATTTCCATTTTGATCAACGGTCAGTTCTTTTCTGACATCCTCATTGCCAGCTTGCCTGAATTCACCATTCTGGTTGCGCGACCATGACGAAGTTTCGCCTCCTCTGGTTTCTGTTATTCCTGTAAGCTCGCCATTTTCGCCATATTTGCAGGCAATCTGGGTACCATCGGATCTGGTAATTTTGCTAACGGTTTTGTCGTCATTCAATTGAACAGACGCACCAGACGCTAACCTTCGTTCATCAATGATGTTCCCACGAACATCTTCGACACGCCAAGTGCCATCTTTTTGCTCCACAGCAAAATCGCCATTCTGCCTGAGGTCGACTTTTCCTGGCAGGAAATAACGCGAACCATTCTTTTCCAAGTACCAGCTGTTACTATCTTTTTCTCTTTTTAAGGAGATGTCTTCTCCCGTAGATTTATCTTTTCTATCGACCGAAATCAATTCGTTCTTTTCGTTATAGCCATAATTGTGAACTTTGCCAGGCTGCTTATAAAATTCAACTGTCTTCAAATTGCCCGCGTCATCGCGAGATTTGATCGTGCCATCTTGATCGACCACCCGAAGCGTCGGTGAAAAGTTGAGCGAGGATCCATCCCACTTAAATAGCTCATCTATAGAAGAATTTTGGCTCTTCTCATGATTGCTCAGGGAAACTGGAGGACGCGAGCTTTCGACTTCTTCGCGAAATGCTTTTTCGGTAGACGTGCTTGGAACAGCAGGAAGGCGCGCTTCAGGGCGCACGCTCCCCTCGACGGGCGGATACGTCATGGTTTCCTCACAATATATTCAGGCGCCGAGCAAAGGCAAGCGCAGACGCACTGGTAAACAGGCTATGAACAACGTTGTAAAGGTACAATGCAAGTGTGGCTAATGTGTACCCGATTCCTTTGACTACCTAAAATTTGTTTGCCCCGCTCACGGCGCAGTTAGTAAGACCAACCACAGCTTTGTCCGGCACAAAAAGCTTATAATTTCCGCGCAGCCCCTTATAATCTGGCTATGGCAAAAGTACTACTCGTAGAAGACGACCGAAACCTGTTAAACACCATTTCAACATGGTTGCAAATGGAGTCTTACTTAGTTGAAACTGCTGAAAATGGCATTGACGCGGTAGACCTTTTGCGTGCCTATCGCTACGACGTGATCATCTTGGATATTGAGTTGCCTCGCCTGAGCGGCTTGGAGGTTTGCAAACAATTCCGAAATCTGGGTGGATCGAGCGCAGTCCTCATGTTAACCAACAAATCGACGATCGTCGACAAAGAAACCGGTTTTGACGTCGGCGCGGACGATTATTTGACCAAACCATTCCATTTAAAAGAGCTTTCCGCCCGGTTAAAGGCTTTGTTGCGTCGTTCGCAAAACCTCCTTCCTGATGTATTGAAAACTGGGACTTTGGAGTTAGACCCTCGGTCACGAAAATTGAGTCGCGACGGAGTGGAAATTCACCTTCCTAAGATGGAATTTGCCTTGCTTGAATTTTTCATGCGCTACCCAAGTCAGGTATTCAGCGGTGAAGCTTTATTGGAAAGGGTATGGACATCGGAATCTGAAAGATCGTCAGACACAATCCGAAGCTGCATAAAAAAATTGCGGAACAAGATTGACGTTGATGGACAGCCGTCCTTAATCAAGAATGTTCATGGCGTCGGTTATAAATTCGAAAACGAGCCTTAATCACCTGGTTAAGCACAATGAAAATGTCAGGACAATGACAACTGTTTAATAGTTGAAGGTGAGCTATACTATACCGCCTGAAAACATCTATCCAAAGGATAAATCATGATTCAACGCATTCTGCTTTTGGCTTGTCTAAGTGTAGTTTCTTCGATTCCCGCGTATGCCGAAGAACCAGTAACGCTGGCTGAATCAAAACCGTTCGTTGCACCTGCAGCCACAGTGCAACACACGTCAGAATTCATCAGCATTGCTAAAGGACAAGAAAAGTTGCAGTTGAAATTGACCTACTACAACGGCGCTAGTACGGCGCCAGAATTTACGATGCTGCGAATCTCTTCTCCAAGCATGAACTATGTAACTGAAAGATCGTTTGCCGGTGGAAAAACATTCGCCCAAGACGTAACGGGAGATTTAACTTGGGGTGGCAATCAAATTTTAATCGCTGCACAGGGACCTAAGGGTGCAACGTTCGGTTGGCGCCTCACCACCCCCAAACCAACGATTACCAGTATCACGCCGCAGTCGGTGTATTCTGGTGGCACAATCACCATACATGGTACCAATCTTTGTTCGGATATATTGGGCAATGATGTTCAGATCAACAACGTAAAAGCGCATTGCATCTCGGCTTCATATGACCAGATAGTTGTTCAGATTCCAGGAGACAGCACTGGTGGATCAAATACCGTTGCAGTAAACGTCGCGGGGATCAACGCCGGTTCACTACCGTTCACTGTGAACGCAGTGCCCTACCTAAAAAGCTTGAGCGCAACCTGGGTACCAGTGGCCAATCCGCTCACCATATATGGTGAGGGCTTTGACTCAAACCCAGCGCACATAACCGTTTTTATGGGGCCTCTCCAGGCGCCAATTGTGTCCTCAACGCCAACCAGCATCACAGTGACCATACCAGATGGTTTTGCTGGTATGCCCTGGGGTTACAATCAACCGTTGAAAGTCACAGTCAACGGTGTCAAAGCTCGCAATGTGCTTATTGTAAGCTCCGGTGAGGTTGCTCCATACTGATTCGGATAGAATCCTTCTCGAGTCAAATTCTGATTGCTAATCATCTACTTTCGCTTGTTAGGCTTAAATCTAAATCTGAAAAGGCGATAGGGAGTGGCCGGTGACAGACCCAGATTGATTTGCGAAGAAGTAACATACATCGACCCGTCTGGTGCATTCGCCAGGGTATCTGGCCAAATTAGCTGACTATCTTGCACCACTAGTTCCAATGCACCTTTTTTTGATGGTGACCAGCGCTTAATTGAGTGGTCTTCAATTGAAGTAAGGTATAAATTGCCATCAAGACCAAATTCAATTCCATCTGCAATGCACGATTTGGTGACATGCTCAACCTTTTTGCCGAGATCTTCTTCCGTCAATTTGTCGTCAATCAGAGATTTAACTGGCACTCGATACAAATTGCGCCCAGTCAGCGCTTGATAGTACAAATACTGATGCGAAGGATCCAAAGCGATACCATCTGAATTTATTTTTCTGGAAGTGCCGCCGGGTTCTTTGCTCCATGGTTTTCCGTCGATTACGATTAGTGTTTTCTCTGCTTTCGTTGATGGATGATCTGCCAAACGTCTTTGCGCTTTGCCAGTGTCAAGGTCAAGCACCACAATTGCACCTAATCCGGAATCAGTCAGGAAAGCCTTCTTGCGCTTAGTATCAACACGCACGTCATTCAAGTAACTACCAGGCGGTGCAATGGTTTCGTCAAACTTAAAGACTTGTTCGATTTTGTTCGTCTTCAAATCTACTTTCACCAACTTTGGACCACCTTTGACAGGTCCCTGAAATTTTGGTGCTGCTGGATCGACTATCCACAAAGTATTGTCCTTGTCGACATAAACAGCCTGAACACAAACAAAATGATCACCTGGATTTTGCTCCTTCCATTCATTCCACCCCTTGTCCGGATAGACGAGCATTGAAGAATCTTGCAGTAGTTGAACGACTGAGTTCGGGACACTGTCAGACCAGCGAGGAAAATTGACAAATACACGCCGATCCTTCGCCACCGCAACGCCAGTCCACGGTCTTTTGGTGGTACCCATAACGCTCAAACGAGCGCCTTTAGAAGCATTTTGTGAAAGAGCAGGTGTGCACGCAAGTAAAACTGCGCACATCATCATGGACAAATTTTTTCGCATGCGTTGCCTCCAACTTCAGTCTCAATTCGCTCCGTAAGGATACCACCACGACTTTTTCGCGGCAGCAAATTCCCAGTGCACATGCTTTGTCTCGCGAAACTCATCAAGGCCTTCCTGCCCCAGTTCACGCGCTCCACCGCTGAGCTTCATGCCTCCAAAGGGCCCGGCATAGTTATCAGTAAGTGGATCATTTATCCAAACCGTTCCAGCCTTTACCTCTTCCATAAATAACTTTGCTTTCAGCGAATCGGTTGTCAGCAAGCAGGCTCCAAGTCCGTAATCAGAATCGTTGGTCAGGGCAATTGCCTCTTCAAAAGTGTTGTACTCCATCAAAGGAATAGCGGGCCCAAAAGTTTCTTCGCGCATAATCAGCATGTCGTGATCGACGTGAGAGATGACTGTGGGTTCGTAATAGAAGCCCTTCTTCAAACGGTCCGGACGGCGCCCACCTGTTAAGACTTTGGCGCCCTTATTGATTGCGTCTGCTACATGACTTTCTATTTTTTCCCTGTATATCGAACCCACCATCGGTCCGATATCGGTATCGGATTCGATACCAGGCCCGAGGCGAAGTGATTTCACGTGAGCGACTAAGGCTTCAGTGAACTTCTTAGCGCTCTTCGCGGGCAAATAAACGCGTTCAGTCGAAGTGCAAACCTGACCAGCATTAGTTAAGGCAGCATAAGCAAGAGCCCGAGCCGCTATTTCTGGATCGGCATCCTCAGCGATGACGAAGGCGTCTTTGCCGCCGAGTTCGAGATGCAATTTTTTCATCATTGGTGCGGCAATAGATGCTATCCGCTGGCCAGTCGCTAAACTGCCTGTGAACGCGATCACCTGCACATCTTTATGCTTGACGAGTGGTTCAGCGATTTCCTTACCGTAACCGTTAACGACGTTAATAACACCGGGTGGAAAGTGATCCCAACAATGTTCGGCCAGATACAAAGTAGATAGGGGCGTCACTTCACTAGGTTTGATAATTACTACGTTGCCGGCAGCCAGAGCCGGAGCAACTTTCCATGCCATCAACAGAAGTGGATAATTCCAAGGCACGATACAAAGCACGACACCATAAGGTTCTTTGATCACTAGATTGAGTTGAGTGTATTCGCCAGATGGCAAAACACGCCCCCTTTCGTGGCGCCCAAGTTCTGCATAGTAATCGAATGTATTCATCAACCATTCGAACTCTTCATCATTTTCTGGCAACGGTTTTCCTTGCTCTAGAGTAAGCAAGCGCACTATCTGATCTTTGTGAGCTCGCATTTTCTCGGACGCTTCGTGCATCATGCGGGCCCGCGTGTTAGCTGAAGTGCGCTTCCACATGTCAAAAGAGTTCTTAGCAACTTTGGCCACCAGCTCTGCATCACCAGCGGTGCCGCGGGGAACTGTGTCTAAAATTTCTTCGGTGGCAGGGTTATGCACATCAATATCTTCCGTAGCACCGCCCCTGGTGAATTCACCATTTATGTAATGCAGAGGCATCTCGACTCCTTTTTATTGATGAAGCGTTTACACGGCCCTATGTTAGCAATCGTTTTCTCAATTAGCTGCTTGGCTTCGTAGCTCGATGAAATAGGAAAGGGCAAGCTGCAATCTAATAGAGGAAAACAAATTTCAGTAAAGATATTTAGGATTCGGACCATTCGGCAGCGGAGTTGCCTCTTAGGGGATGCCCCTGAATGGATTGTTTTGTATCAACTTTTCAAGAAGATGTAATATGACCCATTCGTTTGGGCATATCCTGATAACGGGCACTTATCGCCGAAGAAGCCTATGCACCCAGATATGCGATATGCAGAAAAATGTAGAAGATTACACGGAAGATGGATTCGCTAACGGCTTTAAAGGTGCTGCCGTTGCGCTCGCTGTGGTCGCCTTAATCCCCATTTTCATCCCAACTGCCGCTTGCGTGTTGGCTTTTACCGAAATCAAAGAAAAGTTCAAAAAGTGCCCCCGCTGTTCAAGTCGCAATCTCATTTTTAAGGGCGTTGAAGATCACGGTGAAGGCGGATGCCTGGAGGTAAGAGGCACGTTTAAAAGACGCAGAGCACCAGTACATTCATTCTTCCAATGCGCTGATTGTGCCGGTCAATTCAAGAAGGTTTACGGCGGTCCGCTTTTAGCGGCAACAGATGAAGAATTCAGCCAAATGGCAGCCAATTCATTCTAACTTTTCCCTTTCGAGAACTAGACGCTGGGATCTGCTTCAATAGGTATAACTACCTCAAGACAAGCGAATGGCAGTTACATCAGACATCGAGTGGACCGACGCGACTTGGAATCCGATCACGGGTTGCACTAAGATTAGCCCTGGCTGTACCAACTGTTACGCGGAAACATTTGCTGAGAGATTCAGGGGCGTACCGAACCATCCATACGAGCAAGGTTTCGATCTGAAATTGTGGCCAAACCGGCTGACATTACCTTCGACCTGGAAAAAGCCGAAACGGATCTTCGTCAACTCAATGAGCGATCTTTTTCACAAGGATGTTCCGACCGAATTCATCCTGCAGGTTTTCGAGGCCATGAACAATGCTAAATGGCACCAGTTTCAAATCCTCACTAAGAGACATGAGCGGCTATTGGAACTGAGTCCACGGATTCCCTGGGCACCACATATTTGGATGGGTGTCAGCGTGGAAAATCAGGATTACGCTCACCGCATTGATTACCTGAGAAAAACGGAGGCTCACCTCAAGTTTCTATCCGTCGAACCGTTGCTTGGTCCCCTCGAGAATCTCAACCTCGATGGCATTGACTGGGTGATTGTGGGCGGAGAGTCAGGAAGGCGACCGCGGCCACTGCGAGAAGAATGGGTCCAATCAGTGCGCGACCAGTGCCATCAATCAGGCGTTTCGTTCTTTTTTAAACAGTGGGGCGGCACCAATAAAAAGAAGGCGGGGCGAACACTTGATGGTCGAACATGGGACGATATGCCATCAAAGATGGTGCTGAACGTCGACAGTGCTGAACGTCGATGATCTACGCCGGCTCTAGCTTTCCATGCCGGTAAATGCCCAACTCGTCTAACGCATCATCGAAGCTGAGCTTAGATTGTCTCGAATACTGCAATGCCTCAACAGCTTGTTCAACAGAAATCAACTTATTGCGCACCATGAATTGGCAACGAAGCGCCGCCAATAGTGTCGATTCATCGATGTATCCATTAACGACGAGCATTCGTCCAAGCACTGACGGATAATCTCTCGCCAGGGCGATCGAACTTTGAATTTCTTCTTCGAGAACAAAGCCGCACATCTTCAGCAACTCACCGATTCGCAGTTTTGGTGCTTCGCTTTGCTCAGCCAATCTGGATCTTCTTGGAGGTTGATCGGGCTCCACATCCGTTAATTTTGGTACCAAAGAATTTCCAGTTTCCATCAGCAGAGTGTCGGTCGCCGACTGTACATCGAGAGAACCAACGCTGATAGATTCTTGCAAGCTTAGAGCTAGGCGCAATTGATCCGTGGTGATCAATCCAAGCTGAATTAGGACTGCACCTAATGGTACGCCACGCGTCAAGCTCAATTCAACTGCATTCATCATGTCAGATTCGGTCAAAATGCCAGCTAGAATCAACAGTTCACCAAGACGAATATTCCGTTTATTAGGCTCTTCCGCTGCAATCAAAGGTCTGATTTTGGCTGCTGGGGCGACAGTGACGGGTTTATCAGCTTTATCAGACTCCTCAGATTCCTCAGATTTATCAGATTTCACAGGTGTAACAGTCTGTTCAGCGCCCTCTTCCGCGGCACGCAGTAGGTCAGCTCGGAGATATTCAAGCGCTTCTTCATGAGAAAGGCGGCCCAACCGGATCATAGACTGCAGATCCACGACCCGAACAACAACCGCTTGAGAGACCAGTCCCATCAGAGTAAGTATCCGACCCAAAGGCAAACCTAATTTGTGGCTGGTTTCTTGAGCCTCGTGCACTTGTTCTTCCGAAATCAAATTGGCTTCCATCAGAAGCGTGCCAAGCTGACTGTTCTCCTTGGGCAGGTTAACGCTCGGTGTCCAGCCTGTTCGTTGCAAAGCATCCAGCAGCGGCATTCCCTGATAACAAACCAGAGAAAATGTCTTTTTTGCAGTTTCCATTGGAACATCGGAAGTTCGCATCAAGACGTGCAGCTGCAATGCAATCGTCAACTCAGCGTCGGTGATTTTTCCGGAAAGCACAAGAGCCCGACCCAAAGGCATGCCAACTTGGCTGGCCATGTCCATAATTGCAACCAACTCTTGTTGAGTTATAAATTCCAGCCCGACTAGCAATGCTCCGAGCTTCACTGCCCGCTTGGTTTCAGTCAATTTTTGGTCCGCTCCTAAAGCAGATAATACGAAGGGTCCCGAATAAATTGTACCCACAGACCTGTGGTTCAAGTTAAGGGCGCCAGCGATCAAAACGGACCGCCATTGGGCACAGCCCATTTTAATTATTAAGACGGTGGGAATAATAACTGGGATTACTGCAGTAAAAACTCAGGGTTCTCTATTAATGCTGAAAAAAAGCGGTCTACTGGTACCAGCCAATCGTGGCCCTGTTCCTCCTGATATTACAGAATTGCACCAGCTTCTATCGCAAGCGCTCGAAAAGCGCGGTCAGCACGTTCAAACGGCATGGCGTTCATCGGACAAAATGACGCAATTCCTCCTCAATGTGATCTGTAACATCAAAGGAGGCGACCCGCAATGGTCGTTGCACAGTGAGAATCGAGGCATTCGCAGTCAAATGTTCGACTATCCGAGTTGCGACGTTTTGCTAGTTCACAATTTGATGTCGTCCTCATGTGCTGAACTTCAAGCAACTGGCAGAAACCAGAGCGGCTTGGGAAACTCACAGTTTCGGCGTGAAGAGCCGACGACGAAAATGAATGACGCCAGTCAGCAAATCGCTAATCGGCACGCTGAAGACACGAAGACCGAGGCAGAATCTACCCCTACCGTACCAACCACCGGTGACATTAGCAGCTTTCCGCTGGATGAATTATTGCGTGCAATCACGGCAGCGAAAATGACAGGTAAATTAGAAGTTCGGAACAAAGAGGCAACTGCTCTTGTATACGTTCAGGATGGACAACCAGTCGATGCCACCGCATCTGATGCTGAAGGTGATGACGCGATTATTGAACTCCTAACCTGGAGAGAAGGGCAATTTGTCTTCGAATCCCGAGTTCTGAGAAACAGTCACACTGTTCACCAAACAATCGACTCGCTAGTTTCGCAAAGCAAGCAATTATCTGAACGTACAAATTATCTGAAAGAAGCTGGCATGCTGTCAACTTCGACGCTGTTGCCAAAACGTCAGAATTTGAGCGATCTGGAATTTATTCAGAAGGCGGCACGGGGAGCTCCTATGAACGTGGAGTTCATGACCACCTATTACCGTGGACTTAACGGCAAGCAAACCATCGAAGATATGGTGCGCTCAATGCAGATGTCTCGCATTCAAGTAGTAAATTTGATTTACCATTTGATGACCAATGATCTAATCAAGATTTCCAATGAGGTCGTCAAACCTAAGCCATTCACTGTTCAACCGCGGGTGATTGACGGAGCGGCTATTCAAAGCGTGATGATGAGCCTGCGTCGCGTCGAAACCGGTATGTTCATTTATCCTGCATTCCTTTACTTTCTCGAACAAGAATATTTTCGGTGTTACAGATCGAGAAGTCCTTTGTCTGTCATTGTTTTTGAAATGCGCTTAGTGAGTGGAAATGCCGGAAGGCAGATGCTGCCGGGTCCAGCGGTACTAGATGCGGTGCTGCGCATAAGTCAATTGAAACGCCATGTCGATCTACTTGCGCACTATGACGCTTTTGATTACGCACTTTTGCTGCCCAACACAAAAGCAAACGGTGCCCAGATCTTCGCTAATCGTATTGTCAGATCTCTGACATCTAGCCCACTGGGCGGTGAAATTGAGCCGGCCCGGCTGTCTCTCTCTCTGGGATGTGCTTCGATTCCGGAAGATTTCGTCGATCTTAGTTCCCTTCTTGGAGCCGCCGATTTAGCAATGGCACAATCAAGATTGCAAAGTAAACCGGTAGTTATGTACAGAGATATAAAGCCAATAACTGTGTAACGAGATGCACCCGCCAACGACGTCAAAGCCATCAAGAAACGCCTCTCGCTTTAATAAACGCACAGTTATTCAAATCGTTCTATTAGTAATAGCCTTAAGCGCGGCTGCCTTCACAGCATCCACCTTTCTCTGGCCGACCACTTTAGCGCGAACGGAAAGTATAATCTTGGGACCGGAGCGTGACAAAAATTTTCCAATCTATTTGACTTATTCATACGAAGCAAAGGGAACTCGACATCTGGGCCAAACACTGATCGGCAGCACATGGAACAGACTGGATCTCGGTCTTTTTCAACATGCACACCCGATCGGAAGCAGCGAATTTGTTTTTTACAACCCTCTAGACAGCGCAGATTCGACCGTGCGACCAGGTCGAGGATGGGAAGTTTGCTTCTTCACGCTTTGTTTATTTCTTGGCAGTCTAATTCCCGCATGGGTTTTTCCTTCTCGATCAAAACCATCACTGCAAGGATCTGTACCGGATAGCGCCCCTGATGACCTGACTGAGGGTTATGTCGATCCCAATAAACGAAGTTATCTAGACAAGTTACGTGGCGACTAAAGCAGCGCGGGGGCGAAGAATAAAATTCGATGTTATGCGCGGGCAAACGTAATGGTCCGGGTATAAGTACCATGGCAAACCGACCAAAATTCTGAGAGGTCAGCACTCATATGGTGGCAACAACAACTCTAACCATTTCCGAACAAGCGACTGGTGGCGGGAAGCCCAATCAATTTGGCGACGTTAGTATTCCGGAGCGGATCACGGTGCGCCAATTGATTTGTCTATACATAGATCATCAAATAGAACAATATCGGGGCAAGTGTAAGGACTCGAAACAGCATTCATTTTTCATTCCATTGGAGCAGGAGCAAAGTCTCAGTGGAATACAGCCAGGCGAAGGCAAACTCAACCCTGAAAAGTTGTACAGCCGCGCTCTGGATGCATTTAGTAATAATCAGTTTGTTCTGCTGGTTGATGACCAGCAAATAGAAGAACTGGAGCAAGATGTTTTCGTGACAGCAAAATCAAACGTCACATTTTTGAAATTGATGCCGCTCATTGGTGGTTAGTCGAACTGCGATTCGAACAAATTTCGTCACGACCTAAGCTAGGCACGCATGCGCCGTAGCAACTTGGTGGTAGTGCGTTCGCTATCGGTGCCACTGAATCCGCACCCCACTGTGAGAACATGGAACCGTTGGACATGCTTTTGCGCAGATGTTCTACACCAGGAATTTGGCGTTAATCCAGGAATGACATTGAAGTATCAACTTGTTTTGTCCATGCGCGAATACCGCCCTTGAGATTCCGCACATTTGTCATTCCAACGAGCTGCATTAGCTCAACTGCTTTGCGGCTTCGTGTACCACTTTTGCAGTAAACAACAATGTTTGCTTGAGCAGGCAACTCAACGATTCGTTCAGCTAAATGGCCGAGCGGAATGTGAACCGCATTTCGCAAATGCGAGTAGTTAAACTCATTATCCTCTCGCACATCCACCAATAGAATTGCCTTTCCATTGGCGAATTCATTTGCCAATTCAGTAGGGTCTAGGAACGATATTGTCTGGCAGCTAGCATTTTGAATAAGCGGCTGCCCGACAAATGTAATTGACGGGTTATCACCGCATACGGTGCAGCTAGGATCGCGCTTGATTTTAATGGTTCGGAAACTCATCTCTAGTGCGTCAATTAATAACAACCGGCCGGTCAGTGATTCTCCCAGGGAAAGGATCAGTTTAAGACACTCAGTTGCTTGAATGGTGCCCACGATGCCGGGCAAAACACCTAGCACTCCTGCTTGCGCACAATTGAGCACGGTACCGGCAGCCGGCGGTTCCTTGAAAACGCAACGATAACAAGGTCCAGCACCTGTTTTGAAAACACTTGCCTGACCTTCGAAACGATGAACAGCACCATGAACATTGGGCTTGTTCAAGAGCACACACGCATCATTTACTAAATATCGAGTTTCGAAATTATCACTGCCATCTACGATCACATCGTATAACTTGAAAATTTGCTCAACGTTGGCTGCGTTAAGCTCTTCTTCGTGCTGCACAACTTTAATCTCAGGATTGAGTTTTAGTGCCTGGGTGTATGCGATGCGAACCTTCGACTTGCCCACATCCTCAGTCGTGTAAAGTACTTGCCTTTGCAAGTTGGAGAGATCAACTTCATCAAAATCAACGATTCCGATTGTGCCGACGCCCGCAGCTGCGAGATAAAGTACAACAGGTGATCCCAAGCCTCCTGCTCCGATCACAAGTACACTTGCTGCCTTTAACTTCTCTTGTCCCTCAAGTCCTACCTCAGGAATAACGAGGTGACGACTATATCGTTCAAGTTCTAATTTCGATAGTTTGTTTTCTTCGACCATTGCCCTTGTTGGATTCAATCCATACCATGCCGAACTAATGTTCAGACCCCCGCCGAATTGCTTTCCAGAACATTGTATAGGATGCGGCGCTCCCAGGTTCGAGCCCGCAGCAACTAGCTTAATGCCAAATTGCAGCCAGGCTCCGGCTGCTCAGAAGCAATCGCCATAAGAGGAACTTTGCCCAACTCCTGGGCATTCAGGAGTCGGATTGACCGATCATGAACTTCTAGCTCGATTATTTCTTCACCAGTGGTGGCGCCTAATTCTTGGAACTTTCTTGCAGAGACTAACACGCGAGATTCAAGCGATCCAACGGTGCGATTGTACGCGTCCACTGTCTTGTCGAGACCCTTTCTAATCTCGGAGAAGTGAGTAACCATGGTTCGCAATCTGTCATAAAATTCCTTACCAAGTTCACTGATCTTCTGCGCGTTCTCTGCTAATTTTTCTTGCTTCCAACCGTAGGCAACTGCCTGCAGCAATGCGATCAGTGTTGTTGGTGTAGCCAAAATGACACGTTGATTTACACCACATTCGATCAAAGAAGGATCTTGTTCAAGCGCAGCGCTAAAAAATGACTCACCTGGCAAAAACAAAACAACAAATTCCGGAGTTGGTTGAAACTGGTCCCAGTAAGCTTTGTTGGAGAGCTTGGTCAAGTGATCCCGCACTTGGCGAGCGTGGTCCTTAAGATGTTTTTGACGACTTAGATCATCGGGTGCCTGGAGTGCATCAAGGTAAGCTTGCAAAGGCGCCTTCGAGTCGACAACTATGTTTTTGTTGTTCGGCAATTTAACGACCATGTCTGGACGAAGTTTACCGTCAGCTGTATCAGCTGACTCTTGCTGCACAAAATCACAATGCTCGACCATGCCTGCCATTTCGACAACTTTCTTGAGCTGTATCTCGCCCCATCTGCCTCGAACGTTAGGTGTTCTCAAGGCCCTGACTAAGTTTTGAGTCTCTTGCTGCAAGCTGGTTTGACCGGTCGCAAGCGCAGTTATCTGTTCTCGCAGCCCTGAATAGGCGCTAATTCTCTCTTTCTCTAAGTCTTGAATCTTATTGTCTACGTTAGTCAGTGAGTCTTTCAATGGCTTTACGAGTTCGTCGATCGACTTCTGCCGCTGATCCAAATCAACTTTTGCCCCTTCTTGAAAACGTTCCAGCGAAGTTTTCGCCAGTTCCAAGAAAGCTTGATTATTGGACTTCAATGCTTGCGAAGAAAGTGCCTGAAAAGCCACACTTAGTTTTTCTTGTGCTTGTTCAACCAGCGCTATCTTCTCTGCGGCAGATAGTCGTTCGTTCTCACGTGCAGTCTCGACAACGGCAAGCTGCTGTTTGAGTTGTGAGACAACCATTGTTGCATCGCTGGCTTGCAACTCCCGTGCATTCAAGGATTGTTCTAGCTTAGCTATTTGATTGTTGCGTTCTTCGGAGGCCGCCAGGCGGGATTGAATCAACGATAGCTCACGGGTCAAAATTGCTAGGTGATCGTTGAGCAGACATTTTTCCTGTTTCGCTTCTTCAACATTCCTTTGTCGCTCCTCAACTTTAGAAAGTAAGGTCGCTCTTTCAGACTTATAATTCGCGTCAGCGCGGTCGGCTGCGTCTGCAATTTTGCTACGCATGACGAGGAAGCACGTCACCGCTCCTAGTATCAGACCGATGATTAATAAGGCAGCGTATTCCATTTCATTCTCTTCTCTAGACTGGAATTTTAGGTGCGTCAACTTTATTCGTTGGCGAACCATTCTTACCGGCATCTACAATTTGGCAGAAAAAATTCAGCAGCCGCATTTGCTTTAACGATGTGCAAGCGGTTTTAGTTAAGTTAGGATTGCCTACCACAAAAGCAATTGTCTTGGCACGAGATATTGCCACGTTCAACCGGCTCATGCTGAACAGGAAGTCCATACCTCGAGGAGACGAGCCAGCATCGCTTGCACACATAGACAAAATCACCACTGGCGCCTCGCGTCCTTGAAACTTGTCGATGGAGGCCACCTGAGCACCAGAAATGCGATTGGCAATCTTCCGCACTTGCATATTGTAGGGAGCGACGATCAGAATATCTTTTAAAGTGATTGGTTTTGTCTGACCATCTTTATCAGTGTATTGACAAAGAAGCAAATCTTTGACGATAGCGTCTATTTTCTGCACTTCCTGATCACTGGCTTGAGTATTTCCAGTGTGTTCAACAGGCACCCAGACTATCCCAGACACTTTGCTAATGCGTGAAGAAACTGCCGATGGTGTCCGGAGAATCTGCTGGGCAGTATCTGGGTGAGGAACGATTCTTGACTCATATACGGCAGACGAGATCACCTGGCACACATCAGGATGCATTCTGTATGTGGTGCCAAGGAAAATACCAAGATGTTCAGGGACGGTGGCATGATCTTGCAAGAAGTATTCCAGAGAAGAATTACCACTCTCGCCCGGGTGAGTGCCCTCAACTGGCTGCTCCAGCTGCATTTGATCGCCGAGCAAGATTAGGTTACTGGCGCTTCGACTCATGCCCACTACGTTAGCGAGACAAACCTGACCGGCTTCGTCGATGAAGAGATAATCGAAAGCACCACTTGCACCTTCATGACTAAAGCACCACGCGGTGCCGGCGACTAAATTGTATTTATGGGCATCTACCTTAGCGAAGAATTGCCCGGCGGTGCCACTATACTCAACGCCAGACGGAAAAACTTTGCCCGATTTTGGCTTTACGCCACCTATCTTGACTGCGCGCAAAGCCGTGCCAGTCGCAGCAGCCTGATCGGCTACTTTGTCCAACAAATGTTCGATGGCTTTATGCGAATTGGATGCTATGCCAATGCGCTTGCCTTGCCGTAAGAGATCGACAATCGTCTGTGTCGCAACATATGTTTTTCCACATCCAGGTGGACCTTGAATGCAAAGTGTCGTGTTTTGCATGCGTCCAATCGCCTCAACTATGTCTTGCACGTCTGAGGATTGAACGATCGGCTGTCCTCGCTTTCTACCTCGAAGGTCGGGCTCTTCTCGATAGAGCAAGTCTGCCAATGCCTTTGGCAGTGTTTTATTGTCCGACCAATCGAGCGCTACTTCAAAAATGGCGTCCGATATTGTTCGCGTGTGGATTTTCTCATCGGGCAGCAAATCAATTTCAAAAGGTGGAGGCTCCTTCTCTTTACCGAGCACCACCGAGAGCAAGCCTTTCGTTCGATCAAAGTTGCAGATCTTGGTGCTACTAAGATCGTGCAGAAGAAGACAATTATCACCATCTTCAAGTTTAGTATCTTGATCTGGGTCGTAAGAATATTCATAAGCGAGCGAACGCTGGACCGTATAAGGTGGCAGCTTAGTTCGTCTCAAGCCAGCAAGACAATCTAAATCTTCGGATAACTCTTCAGTCGACTTTTTCTGCCGGTCGTATCGACGCCACCACATAGGTCTGTCTTCGCGTTTGTGAAACTCGAGAAAATGAGCAAGCAGCTCCTGCACCCGTCTGGTCTCTGGGTCACTGATCTGCTCAGCCTCCAACAAAAGATCTTCTGCAAGGGCAGCGGCAGGTGACTTTTCAATTTCGCGAGGAGTTTCGGAAATTTTTCCGCTGTAGGCGATTTTGTTTTCGGACTGCCTGTCCCACAGCCAAAGAGCTAGTTGTTCAGTAGAACGGCAATCTGCTTCGTTATAGTCTCGAATATCTTTGAGTAGGGCCGACTGATTCCAGAGCTCTCCGTCTGATTGCTGAAGCCACCGCTCATAAAACACGACTGAATCGGTCGCTTTGGAGACTACGCCACTGCGCTTTGGTCGATAAAGATGTTCTATATGCTTAATAGAATATGAGGGCACACCGACAAGAAGTGCTTGACGAACGATTTGGTAGAGATCGACAAAAATTTCATTGCGCAGCAGATTGTCAACCTCTTCAACCCTAGTTGAGTGCCGGCCAGCCAAACGACGAACAGCTGACACCTCATATGGTGCGTAATGATAGATGTGTAAAGATGGATCTTGTATCCATCTCGAATAAACATAATCAATGAACTGTTCAAAGGCGAGTTTTTCTTGGTCGCGGTCATGGGCCCACCAATCTTCAAACTTCAAAGTTTGATCATGCTTGGACACTATTCCGAATAGGTACTCTAAACCGCCTTCAATATGCGGATAGCCCTCCATGTCGAAAAAAATATCATTAGGGGAAGCAGGAGGTAAAAGTGAAAGACCTTTGCCCTCTATTGGAGGCAGAATTTTATAAGCCACCTTTTCTTCGGCGACAGTTTGAATCTGAAGTTGAGCCTGATCCTTCAATGTCTCAAAAATGTGCACCTTAAGAGATGGAGCGTCGACCGCCGCTGAATTAGCAAGCTTCGTTAGAGTGTCAATTCCCGTTTGCTTAAGCCGCTCGATTTGCGCTTTCCTTATATTGGCAATGCGGCTCAAATCGTCACGTTCTTCAAGCATGCTATCGGACATCGATTTCCAACGACTATAAACACCTGCCACCACATCGTCTGGAGGAGAGTTTCTCGAGAAGCTAGTCTGAAACTCAATAAAAGATTTCTTTAGTTGCTGATAAAAATGTATGTAGTCGCGTGTGGCGAATTCCATTTCGCTGCAGTCGCCCAAGACAATTTTGAGCGACTCCGGTGCGCGTTCTTGAATCTTTTCAAGCATTTCCGCATAGCAACACAGTTGGACCACAAAATATGGTTTAGCTTTTTTAGACAGCTTGGTGTCCCAAACCTCGTAATGAAAATCACCAAGCTTGGATTTCCCAGGCACTTTAACCAGGAAATCAGATCTACCAGAAAAGTCGCCTGCAGCTAGTACACCTTGATAGATGACACCACGGCCTGCCTGCATAGCAGCAATGGTAGCTAGTTCAGCACTTTCGTCTCGACCAGCAATCTCGACAATGTCTTCGCCTCTTTCTCTTAGTTGAGCAAGAAAAGCAGCCTCGTGCAAATTGCCATGGTCTTGAAGAATGGCTACGCTTTCATCTTGATCGTCTGCTTCAAACTCGTCAGGAAACTCGACCAACGAACGATCCATCCAGGAATCGTAGACAGAATCCATAAACGTAATAAGATCTGACGGCGAGAAAACTAATCGATTATCGACCTTACGCATCATTCCTTCTCCAGTGGCTAATATCAGAATAGTCAGTACAACTGCGAAATACATGCAGTTGTTATACTAAAAGATTAAAATTGTTCAGGATGTGATTCTCCTCGGTCGAGATGATATATCCATATATAAATCGAGTGGATATTAATGAGCACTAAACTTGAACGGGTATTGGCAATAGACAGCGACATTTGTCGGGGGCGCTATCCCAGCGTCACAGACTTGTGCCAGCGTTTTGAAGTCTCAGAACGGACTCTTCATGAAGACATTCGCTTTCTCCGTGAAAACCTGGCTCGCGAAATAGACTTTGACCATCTCAAAAACGGCTATTTCAACAGCAATCCAGAGAAGCGACTGCCGGCCTTCGAACTATCAAGCGGCGAGGTCTTCGCCTTAACACTAGGGAAAGAGTTGCTCTCTCAATACATAGGCACTTCCTTTGAGCCAACCCTAAGATCCGCATTAGAGAAGATATCGGAGCGTCTACCGGAAAAAGTCCAAGTCGATCCCGCAGACGTTCAGGCTATTATTCGTTTTCGCGGCAGCGCCATTATTCCAATCAGCGGCAAGCTTTTCACTGATATCAACAAGGCGTGTGATGCTCACAAACAACTCGAGTTTACCTACTTTGCCGCAAGCAAAGGCGAAACCACGTCGAGACACGTAGACCCGCAAATACTCTTGCACGATCGCGGCGCCTGGTATTTGGTGGCCTACTGTCATGCTCGCCAAGCCTTGAGGATGTTCGCACTACACAGAATGCGTGACTACAAAATATTGGACGTTACTTTTGAACCGATGACACGTGACGAGATCAACAAGTGGATGGATGCCGCGTTTCAGTTGGAACATGGCGAGCGAAAACACAATGTCACCGTTCAATTTGCACCACATGCGGCGCGATACATACGTGAACGAGTCTGGCATCCTCAACAGATTTTAGAAGACTCTCCAGATGGATCTTGCACTCTGAGCTTTCCAGCATCAAGTCTTGAAGAGGTCCTCCGATGGCTAGGACAGTACGGATCAGATGCCCTCGTGGTAGAACCAGAGGAACTTCGTGTCATGCTAGTGGAATCGTTGAATGCCACACTGGCAAGATACAAGTAGGTCGATCTGTTCCAAATTCTGATGTAAAAATGAGACATGTTATTGATCAGAGTTGAGGCGATTGACACAAGACACATCCAGGGAAACTTCTCGCGGAAGACCTTCGACTCGCCCACTCCAAACGCCTTTCTGGATTTCGTCTGACACCGGATCTATTTGGAACCTGGGGGTGAGCATCAGCATGGTGGCGGAATTACTGGGAAGTTTTGGTGTCACTAACCAACTGCCATCGCAAAGGTTGATATCCGTAATCAGAAACTCCCCTTTATTCAACACGTGCACAC
The DNA here is from genome assembly GCA_003151275.1 of Candidatus Melainabacteria bacterium. The sequence goes on along the minus strand of PLXC01000021.1, from coordinate 7,745 downwards.
CCGGCAAATTTTTCTTCCACACTCTCCCTCGTCTCTCAATTGTGTAGTGTTCCAATTTATTATTTTTCCCGGTTGCGCTAAATAAGCGCATTTCATGCCCCCACGAATTTGATTCCGCAAATACCTTCACGTCATTCTGATCAGAAAAAACTATAAAATGAATGTTGTTAGGCGCACCTTCGCCAAATAACATTGGAAAACCGTCATTGCCTCGTACCTCACAGCGTAGTCCCGGCTTAGTCATAGGCACATCCTTAGCTTGCAAAGATTGGCTCGTCACCATCGTTAGAACTATCGCATAGACAATTCCAAATATCTCGCGCTTATTCATCGAAAAATCCTTGTGGAAATACAACTACCGGCTGCTCCGATATTTTAACATGCCTACCCATGCCTAAGGCTCAGAGGATTAGAATGATACCGCATACGGTGCCCTCGTCTAAGTATTAAAATGCCAATCCGGAGCCGACATTATCGATCAATTCTGCAAGCAAGTTGGTAGAATCAACTCAATATAGTCACCCTGAAACGGCTTGCAATGCACACTGACACTATCCCAAAAATATCGATCGATAGCGCAGAGTATATGCGCAGCGACGCGATGCGCACAATCGAATTGCCATCGGGAGACAAACTGCGCGCGCTTGCATCGCACCTAAAAGTCGTCTTAAAAGGTGAAGACAGAAAGGAAATACAGGCCGCGAGCGTTTCGTTGATCAATGAACTCGCCACCGCGTATCAAATTGAGCCTCCACCTTTAAAAGTGTTAAACGCTCGCCCTCGCAAGGTGACTGAAAATTACGCCACCGAAACGTTCGGCGACTATGACTTTGAGTCAACCGTGATCAGGTTGTGGATGCGCACAGCAGTGCAAAAGAAGACCACGTCTTATGGAACACTGCTAAGCACGCTCTGTCACGAGTTTTGTCATCATTTGGACGTCGTCGCGCTTGAGTTGCCGCACACCTATCACACGCGCGGCTTCTATGAGCGCGCCGCAATTCTGTACCACTTTGTTCAGAACACTCCGGTGCGGTCAATAGTCTGGAGCCCGCAAAGAAACGGCACATTCAGCGTTGACTGGGCGCGCACGATGAGACGGTGACATCCAATCGCCTCAATTGAAGTCGTCGATAGAAAGAGCGGCCAGCTCTGACGGATTTTAGAAAACAAAGCTCAACACTAGCGAAAGTCCCAGCAAGAATTAACAACACTAGGCGTTCTTACCGGAGCCAGGGTTGCTCGAAAAGCAATGGCCGCTCAGCTTCGCAGGACTCATACTCGGTTAGATTACATTTTGTAGCCGAGCAACTACAAATTGTAATCACGTGATAGAGTGGATATATAAAAGCTCCAAACTAGCTCGAAGTTGACAAATTATGACCACCTTTATAACGGCGTTTTTCCTCTTTTATCTCTGGCATGCACTAGGCGTGACGCTAGGCTATCATCGGCTCTTAGCTCACCGCACTTTTAAAAGCACTAAGCTCGCCGAATACTTCTGGGTTCTAGGTGGGTATCTGTGTTTTGAAGGATCGCCGATCTGGTGGGCGACCGTGCACCGCGCGCATCATCGGTACACTGACGAAGAACTCGACCCGCATGCACCGCGGTACAGCTGGCTGAATTCGTACTACCAGTGGATTTTCAAAAAGAATTATCCAAGTTACATGGACCCAGCAACACAAGCTAAAGACTTGATTAGTGATCCGGTTTACAGATTACTCGAACGCAGCGATTGGCACAAATCGCACTTCGTCGCGTTAGTAATTGGCATCCTCTTTAGAGTGATTCTGTTAGCCTTTTTCGGGTGGACAATCGCTCTGGCTAGTCTCGCTGCCGGGGTTTTCGTACTGCAGATACCATTGTTCTTAAACGTCGTCTGCCACATTCCAAAGTTGGGTTACAAGAACTTCGACCTGGCTGACGACAGCGTGAATGTCTGGTGGGTAGCCATCTTCACCAATGGGGAAGGCTGGCACAACAACCACCACGCATTTCCAGGATCCGCGCGCAGCGGACTTAGACCACACGAGATTGATGTCACCTGGATGACAATCCGCTTGATGAAGGCGTTAGGCATGGCTAGTTCTGTGCATGAAGCCAGTCCGATCGGATACCAACCCACCCAACCCCGACTAAAACCAATTCCGCTAAAAATCCCTGCATCGAACTATACAAAAGCTATCTAAAGAGACGCCAATTAGCAACATCGCATATACTTTCGTGCCACCAAAGACGGAGTACGTAAGAAAAACGTCAGAAGCGGGCTCCTAGCCGCCTGTAGCACCGCAGATGGTGACCAGTAACGAGTTTCCGATAACGCAAGTTTTTTGATGAATTTAATCTAGAAGAGATCGGACTGCAGATATTTCGCAGCCTAGGCTAGTATTCTCAAAGCATAAGGGAACTCGAACAAGGAGCGGGCATGTACTTAACCCCAGAACAATTATTGGTTATTCAAGAGGCTCTCGAATTCGCATATTCTGCGAAGCTGAGGGAATTCGAAGACAACCATAGCCGTTTGGATATACCGTCCCGCCAATTGGCGACCAGAGCAGCCCGTGATGTGAAAAAGCTAGCTGAAGTTCTGGAGTGCATCGATCCTCAAGAAGGCATGGCTAGCTAACGATCTTCATTTAGCTCTATATCTTTGTTCTTCAGCAATTTACTCCATGCTCCCCAATCGTTACTGGTCGTTGCTCACAAACTCTAAGACATCCTTTGTCGGCGTATCTTTCGTGCCACCAATCTGTTCGTTCAAAGCGGCATGTGTTTTGTTGAACGGCTTTAACACAGTGCGAACGCCCGCATTTCGAAGTGCGTTACTGAAGGCTTGAGCTTGAGCCCATCCATCCAATCTGCCCGATCGATATAAGATCAAAAATGGCGGTATTCCTTTTCCTTTACTGACGTTATTTAACGGTGATGCTTGCCACCAAATATGCGAATCTCTTCCGAACGCCGCAAATAGCATGTCATGCTTCTCTGAGAACCGAGCAGTAGAAATCAGATCGTACGTGCCACCATCGAGCAGCACAACCCCAGACAAGCAAGTCAGTTTAAGCCCTTCAGCTGCAAGAAATCTTCCATCAGTTGCGACCAAAGCAACCAGTTGAGCACCTGCTGAATGACCCATTAAGTACAGACGATTTGGATTGCCACCATAGCGATTTATATTTTTGCGCACCCATGCAATTGATTTGGCCACATCCTGCACGTGAGCCGGATATCTCACTTTAGGTGACAGCCGATAGTCGATGCTGACAAAAACGAGGCCTTTGGAAGTAAATGCAATTGGCTTACGATAAACGCTTGTACGTTTATCGCCAGCACTGTACTTGCCCCCGTGGACGAAAATAACGACAGGATGTTTTTCGCCAGAAGTGGATGCGTAAACATCAACACTGTTCATCTCCATTCTGCCAGGCGCATAGACCAAATCACGATGAACGTTCATTCGCGAGGAGGTACCCGCATAAAAGGTTGACTTAGCTAACGCCTGAGGGCAAAGCCAAATGGTAAGAACTATGTAAATCGAGAGTAGCCGAGCTTCTATTTCACAATCCTAATGGCGGGCGGATTCCAATCATTGTTCATCCACATGAATGGATGCAAACCGCATCTTCAAAATGTTCTGCAGCTGAGAAAAGACCTAATTCGAATCAGCGTCAAATTTGTCGGCGGCGTCGGCGGTGTCGGCAGCCGGGGCAATTTCACCGAGAATGCTGCGACAAGACATTTCTGTGCTAATCGTAAAACGGGGGAATCTTTTTCGAGTGCGTTCAGGAGCATTTCTCATCGCGCTCTGTTTGCATGAAAGATGCTCTTCCATTTCTTTTAGCTCTTGCACGAGATCTTCACGCGCGGGTAATAGTTTGATTGCCATGACGATTTTCGCCGCCTGTGCTGGTTAAACGTAGTAAGTATGTATCTAGGGAAACCTGCCGACCTAGACGTGCGGCTGTTGGCAACTATAATGCCAGCAACTTCTTCTAAGCAACCTATTCTTTAGCGTTACTTAATAATTGCTGGACATAAAGCGCCAAGGAGTCTCCTCCGCGCCGCTAAGCGGGTTGGGAGTGGCCGCAATGCAAACAGAACTGAAACGCTGGATCTAAAGAGGATTGGCAGTTTGTGCACAAATTCTAGACGGTTTTCGGATCGATTCTGCAGCTGATGGCACCGGTTCAGGTACTTGTGCGGATACTGGTTTTGGTACTAGGTCTGGCACTAGTACTGGTTATGGTTGTGCTTGAGAAACTGATGTCGGTGCCGGTGCCGGTGCTGGTAGTGGTAGTGGTGCTGGTAGTGTTGATGGTGGTGCAGTAATCGGGACTTCGCTTGGGAGGACTGATACCGATACACGCTCAGCGACTGGTTGAACCACAGCTGATGCTACTTTGTCATCCAGTCTATCACTAAGCAATTCCCTAATTGGTCGCGACAAAGAACTTGCACTGACCGTTGAGGACGTAAGAGTAGCCGACCACTCCACAGAAGATGAATAGTTAGAACACGTTGCCGACAAATTTCCTTCCCGTAGCATCCAAGATGCCCACAAATGATACGTCCGAGCCATCAGCATTAGTCTTTTCAAACCGCAGAACAGGTGCGTTGTAAGAACCAGTGAACAAAGTCACATCGTCACCTTGCTTGATATTGCCCTCGACAAAATGCTTTGTTTGCTGAAGACAAAAATTGAATCGCTGCCCAGCCATTAGCCCTTCCCAAACGCCCTGGCACTTTTTTTGATCGGGAGTTAGTTGAAGCTTTTCAGCCAAATTCTTGGCAGAATTTTGAGTCCCCACATTACTATCCGAGAGATTCATGCGAATCGCCACCGACGGCGAAATCGACGAAGATCCGTTGCTGGGTTGAATCGACAGTCCCTCTGGGTCGGATAATATCTTCGCCCTCAGTTCTGGATTTCCTGGTGGCATATAGGTGAGAGTTAGCTTGCTCAAGACGTTCAGCTGCAATTTCTCGAATCACTACTCTTTGCCGCATATTTAGCCCAATAGGCTACTGATCATAAGCGCTCGCAGTCTCATTATAGGTATCATTGGCGGTGCAGGTATATTTGAAGTGAGTCCGTAAAGCTAAGCCAATGAAGACTTCAGAGACGCGTCATTATCAAATGCTCATCACCGATTATGAAGCGCAATTGGCATAAATTTTGACATCGAAGCCTCAACAGTGACATAATTCCTGGCCTCTGATGAGTCCGATGCAGACTTTTAGTTCAGCATCGTGGATTGTGGGTTTCACCTTTTGGAAACAACAGATTGAGTCCCCGTCGCTTTTTAGGGAACCTACTGTTGATAAAGCGGGCTAATTAGCCGGCTTCCATAAAGGACTGATAATGAATTTTACTGAACTTGGATTGACCAAGCGAGTTTCTGCCGCTCTCGAAACGCTCGGATTCGCTGAACCGACTGAAATCCAACAAAAAGCTATTCCGATTATTGTAGCTGGCCGCGACATCATGGCCTCAGCTGAAACCGGCTCTGGCAAGACCGCTGCATATGCTTTACCGATCATTCAAAATCTGAAGGGCACCTCTGAACGCAAGCCTCGTTGTCTGGTTCTTGTTCCCACACGTGAGCTAGCATTGCAGGTACAGAGCCAATTCGAACGCTTTTCAAATAATTCAGGAATGCGCACCGTAACTGTATATGGTGGCACTGGCTACGAGAAGCAAACACGACTGATGAGACGTGGAGTCGATGTTATCGTTGCCACACCTGGTCGTCTGTTTGACCACATCGAGCGCGGCAATGCAGACCTCACCAACGTCACCATGCTCGTCCTTGACGAAGCGGACCGTATGTTAGACATGGGATTCTTGCCGCAAGTACGGAGAATCGTCACAGAAATGGGCAAACGTCGCCAAACCCTGATGTTCTCAGCGACAATAAGCAAAACCGTCGAGCGCATCGCTGCTGAATTTCTCACCAATCCGGTTACTGTGCAGGTTAACACCAGCCAGGTTGAGCCAAGCCAAATCGAACAGCGTATCTACCACATAGATGAAGCCGGCAAAGATGCGCTTCTCGTTCAACTGATCCAAGACGAACCAGAAATGCATTCAGTATTGGTATTTGCAAAGACTCGACGTAAAGCCGCTAAGATTCGCAAGAGACTCTGTGCCTCGAACGTAGCTGCTGAGGAAATACACGGCGATATCTCGCAAAGCCAACGCGAAAAAACGCTGGCCCGCTATCGTGAAGGCAGATTCGCAGTGCTTGTAGCAACAGACATTGCTGCCCGCGGTCTGGATATCCCAGCTATCAGCCACGTAGTCAACTACGACTTGCCGATGACAGCCGCTGATTATGTCCATCGCATTGGCAGAACCGGCAGAGCAGGTCGTTCAGGTGTAGCACTTTCGTTTGTTTGCGCCGACCAACGTCATCTCATGAGAGACATCGAAAAGGTTACCGGTCGCCCACTGGATCCGAATGCACCGCAGCAAAATGATTCATCTGATCAGAACCGGTCCTCTAAACCAAGAAGTGGTGCCTCAAGAAGATTCCGCGCTCCAAGACGCAGAACTGCAGGCTAAGCCGATCAGTTAGCTAAGGCGCAAGGAGCATGTGATGCTGCCTTGCGCTTTTTTATGTCCATATTGTGACCGACGAAAACTGGACCAACCGTCCGCAGCGGGCAAGCCCATATTGTGGACGCAGCGTTACCGAATGCTCTGTAAAGCCTTGTCTTTAGGGCGGGGATGTAAGGAGCGACCGCGCAAGCGGTCAGTCTGGTGTAGTTTGAGATTGGATGTACTGCTTCACTACGGAAATTGGTGCGCCTCCACAGGATGCAGCAAAGTAACTCGGCGACCATAGAACACCCTTGTAGTAGTTGTTCCTTAAGTCTGGAAATTCATTCCTTAAAAGCCGGGAAGAAACGCCTTTTAGGCTGTTGACTAATTTGGAAATTGGCACTTTGGGCGGATAATTGATCAAGAGATGGACGTGATCTTTTTCACCGTCAAATTCTATCAACTCGGCTTCGAAGTCATTGCAAACAGTTTTAAACACATTTTCCATTCGATCAAGAATGATTTTTGTGAAAACCCGACGACGATATTTTGTCACGAAGACCAAATGCACATGAAGATTAAAAACACAGTGACGGCCAGTTCGAATTTCATTTGTCTTTTCCATAGACCAAGCATATCATAAGGTTATGATCACAAGAAAAGGCTATCGTTTTTTATTGAAACCAACTGCTGAACAAGCAGAGCTGTTTTGCCGCTTCTCCGGTTCTTGTAGGTTTGTTTGGAATAAGGCGTTGGAGTGCCAAAAGAATTGCCTCGAAAATGGAAAAGGTGTATTGAGCTATGCGGAAATTTGCCGTCGTTTAGTGGAATGGAAAGAAGAATTTCAGTTCTTGAAGGACGTGCATTCTCAGCCTTTGCAGCAATCAGTGAAAGATTTATCTCTGGCGCTGAAAAATTGCTTAGATGGCACCAAGGGTGTTCCCAAGTTCAAGAAAAAGGGCACCACGCATGATGCGTTCCGATTTCCACAGGGGACGGGGTTAGATAACAAGAAAGTATACCTTCCGAAGATCGGCTGGGTAAATTTCAGGAAGAGTCAAGAAATAGAAGGCACGATCAAAAATGTGACGGTAAGCCGATCAATGGGCAAATGGTTTGTGTCGATTCAGGTCGAAATGGAGGTACAGGATCCTGTGCATCCATCGAGAAATGAGGTTGGTATTGATATGGGTGTGAC
>PLXC01000108.1 GCA_003151275.1 Candidatus Melainabacteria bacterium | reverse complement strand
ACATGCCGAATTGCACTATGACGAATCAGGGGCTAAGGAATTTCTCGCACGGGTCTTGCTAGAAGCAGGGAAAGCAGAGGAAGCGCTGAACGTGATTGGTTCTGTTTTGCAATCCGATGCTGATTCTCAGACGCACGAGATTCGAGCCGCAATTTTAGAAAAGCTAGGTCGGAGTGCTGAGGCTCAGACAGAGTACGACAGGGCTCGGGAGATGAGACAGAGCGAAGCCGTTCCAGTACGAAATTTCTGAATAATGCGAATTGCTGTACTGGCCGACACACATATCCCCAAGCGCGCGAAGACTCTTCCAGATTCTGCCTGGAAGATTCTAGAATCTGCAGAAACGATTCTTCATGCCGGCGATGTGCTTACCAGGGAATTTCTCGATCAGCTGTCGCAGATGGCGCCACTATATGCGGTGCGCGGCAATAACGACACTGACCTGATACCCGAGACATTGGAATTCAATTTGGCAGGCACTCGCTTCGCAATGATACACGACAGCGGCGACAAAAAGCATCGAGGTGCAAGAATGCGGAAGCGTTTTCCCAACGCCGATGTTGTTGTGTTTGGACATTCGCATATTCCAATTAATGAATACGAGCAGGATCTTCTTCTATTTAATCCAGGCTCGCCAACCGATCGCCGGACACAACCACAATTAACAATGGGAATTCTAGAAGTGAGCGACGGCAAGATACAGAAATCGGATATTATCGCTATCGCTAAGCCAAAAGCGTAGCCATTGTTCTACAGGCAACAATTATTCCGTGACGTGAAATTCAGTGGTCGCAGTGAAATCTAGTGGTCGAACAACATTCAACAGGGTAGAACAACGCCACCACGATCTGACAGTTAGCCCAAATAGATTGGGAACATCTGGATAATGAATTAGCCATCAGTTTTAAATACGAATTCTGAACGCGATCTATTGCATCATATACGGTGCGAAAAATTGCTCCTTGTGAGGCAGACTCCCCATTTAATTTACCGCTGTTCAGGATCACTTGATTAGCCCCTATATTTTCTACCCAGTTAAGGATTCTTTTTCCCTATCGGACTTTGGCATTTGAGTCACACTTTGCCAATCAGTTCATCTTTGCTAGATTTATTGCAAAATCAAAAGGCTCATGTTTCTATGTTCGCTCGCCGTAGCACCATATCCAGTGACATCGAAAAGAGAATTTGGGAATTGATAGTTACCTTTTTGTACTCATCCTTTATGCCGATGACTTATACAGCCAGTTGGATACAATATAGAAAACGAGATGGCTGCTGAAAGAGAACCTCCGCAGTCGACCCTTTGCAAAAAAAATGGCTGCGCTAAGAATGGCTCTCTAGGAGCATATGAAATGAGCGCAGCTGTTTTTTGCATTGCTATTCGAACCTGCTGTTAGCTATTACGGAATGCGCTAGCGCATTCCGTAATAGCACAATTGGCACGCTCAGAGACTAGCGCTTGCGCCCACCTGATTGTCGCTAACAATCATACTTTAAACTCCTGCTCCCATCTCAATGAATTGAGCTTGAGCAATTGGCGCAAACTCTATTGAGTCCTTCGCACCGATTTTTCAGTTTCCAATCTGTAGAAAACTCGACCCCTAAAAAGCAAATGCAATTTTCAGTGTGAACTACCTAATTGATCTGATTGGACGCGATGAAAGTGCGTCTAACAGGTTTTCAGTTCTCCATCTAGAAGCGAAACGGACTTGAATTGTTGGTAAATTGAAAGTCACAATGTGTCCGAACTGTATGGAACATCCTAGAACACGTTTGCAACTTATTTGCTACTTTTGCCAGTTGATCTTGGGCCGAGTGGATTATTTGCCGAGAAACTGATCAAGAATTGCGCTGCCACCAAATCCGCACCAAAAAATCTTCTGTACGCATCACACCATCCAGGGATGTGCCTATACTCCCGTATTGCCATCCATCGTTCCCACCGGCCAATGGAGGGACCGTTCGAGAATATGGCAATCAGGTCCGAAAATCTCTTCAATGTATGCCACATACTTCTCGTATTGAGTGCTTGCCTGAAGGTCTGATGCTGAAACCCGTCGTTTGCACCCAAATCCGCGTCAGGTGCTCAACTGATGGATCGCTCATTTGTCGTTTGCAATTCTCAAGTAGCCGATCAAAAGTGTAAGCAATTTTTTCAGCGGACAGGCATACAATAAAGGTATGTTCACTGGAGTATTAGCACTGGAGAAAAAGACATGTCATTAAACAATGCATTTCGGAGTCAATGTTTTAAGACCGTCGGAAGCATATTTCCGTTTGTGAGTTCTTTTGTTCTGATCAGCTGCGCATTATTCAATTCTGTTACTTGTGCTTTTGCCAACGGGCCTGACCGAGCTGCGAACTCGGTTGAGCGAGCACGTATCCTTTTAGGAACAGACAGTCCGGCTGGTTTTAGTGTATCGTCGCTACCCATTACTGATCACGATCCCAATTTCAAGCTGCTAATACTGAACACTAAATCAACGAATCCCCAGATAGCAAAAGGACCCGTGAATCTTAAGAGTCTCCTCGCAAGCGTAAGTTCTCAATCCGGCAATAGGACTCTATGGCTTTACGAAACCAAACTGCCAAAGAATGAATACGACGACATCCAGTTCCGTGATAGTGCCAAACTCGCAGCTGTCACTCAGAAGGAATTTATTGACAAAATTTCTGGAGACCAGTTGCAAATTACCAAGCTCGATTGGCTCATGTTTGGTGGCAAACCCAATCCGTGTATGCACGTTCGCCTTCATAAAGAAGACGGCGGTGAACGCATTGGAATACTGAGCTATCTCAAATATCCAGATAACAGAGTTGTCTTTCTATACGCCGTTTATTGGGGCGACCCAACCGCTGGCATTGCGGAGACAAAGCAACATCTCCAAAGCCTTGTATCAACGACCAAACTCAACAGCGGCTGGATTAGCATGGCGCCTAAAAAATAGAAACATGCTTTTGCCATGCGAAGGTATGACTTCGAGCTTATTACGCGATCAGCCCTGCCGACCGAAGCGTTAATTCTATAGTCTTCATTGGCAGAAAAAGTTTGTGCTTCGTCCGAGGAAAAAGCAGGAAGTGGGGTCTGAGTAGCAACGGATACTGTTGGCGAATTCGATACAGGTTGTCAGGCTGTCCTTTTGATCTCGTTTATATTATGCTTCCAATTGTCTGATACTGAATACGGTATCAAGGCGCGATACGATTGGAGCATTAATGTCACTTCAATTGACCGGTCAAATGAGACAAATAAATCCTCAAAAAAAGGGACATTTATTTCTTCAATTCACAAGTATTGTATTTGCTTCGCTTTGCCGGACGATCTCGTCAACGACGCGCGCGAGCGGTGCGGTGGCGTCGATGATAATACCGTTTTTCGGAATGTCTTCTTTCGTTTGATGCAATCGCGCAATAAGTTCCCGTTCCCTTTGTTTTCCGCCCCACTCATTTTCCGGTCGCTCATCAAGCCGCCGATTCAATGTGTCAAGGTCGACCTCAAGGACAAAAACGCCGTCAAATAAATCGATGAATTTTGAAAAATTCCTAGAACCACCGCAGAAAAATGTTACCGCCTCATCCTGGTTGGCGACTAAGGCTTTTACTTTATCTACATGCCAAATGTGGTGCTCGTGAGTAAGGCCATCCGTCGGTGTACCAGTTTCCAGATCGCCTTGATAAGCCAATTCCCTGTCACCATGAATGGCATGGTAACCGCGCCGCTGCAATTCTTTGCAGACCGAAGTTTTGCCGGTGCCGGAAACGCCTTCAATCAGATAATTTCTCATGCCCATTGCTAGATGATACAACATGACTCTGCGGTGCCCTTAGCTTCTGTATCACGTTCGAGTTTGCAGCGCCGGATCAAAGTCAGCGGGGCGGAGTCTCCGCCCGGGATCCTTATTTGTCTTATGGCAATAAGCGTCTCCAATGGCGTCTCTAGCAGTCTCTCGAATCCAGTTATCTGGATCATTGAGTAGCTGTTTGAGCGCCGCCACTGAGTCGTCTGTGCGATTCGCCGTCAGAGCAAAGATCGCTTGGATGCGAGCACCAGATATCGGATCCATGGCGATAGCAATGATTCGGGAAGTACACGCATCACTCGGATGACATCGAGCTTCCCTGCAGCCTTCCGACCAGCAGGGTTTGTTATTAATAGCCAGCGATTTCGTAATTACCTCGTTCCACTCCTTCACTTTTAATGGCTCAACATTCCACCGCTCAGGCGTTCGTGCCGTAGTGTAAAGCACCAATATCATTCCTGGTGCCAATCCTCGGTTCATGCAAGCTCGCAATACAAGCGGTTTTACTTTCTCTTTAGGCAGATAGCAGGTCAAAGCCCGGGACAACCAGTATTCATCATCTTTCACTTCATACATTTCATACATTCGATTAATCAAAATTGGAATCGTTGATGGTTGCATCGTGAACATAAGTTTCTGCAAAAGAAGACGTCAATCTTCTTTCGATTTCGCGTCTGCAAGCTTGCTTTCCAGCGAATGCACATATTCGTCCATTTGCGTGGCCGTTCTGGGAAGGACTTCGATTGTTTCAGGTTTTGAGGTCACCACAGCGCCCGATTCTGAACGGTAAAATCCAGTGACGCTATACCAGACACTTTTGAATCCGATTCCGAAGCCTTGCACTGCGTCATTCCAAACGAGAAGGCCGCAAGTAAGAACGCTAGCAAGCTGGTTTGCACTTTCCACATTGTCGGAACAACCCTCACGTCTCACGGTAAGCTAAGTGCTATACATTTCATCTGGACCAATGATCCTCCCAATCGATCGCGGACTGTCCGCGGTTTTTCGGTCATTAACATCATTAGCGAACTCCTTAGAGTCATGCCGCTGCCTTGCGTATCGGGCGATACACAGCACACGCAACAAACCAACGCTCCGACGCGAGTTCGGCAGCAATGGATTGATCGCAGGTTGTCTATGGTCTAGTAAATGAACCGCAATAATTGAGGTTCGGAACGAGTATACAACCGTCCGTGAGAGCAAGTCAAGAGCCCCGTTCAGCGAACAGCGATTCCGTAACCCGGTTAGAGAAGCGGCAGTCGAGCCGGCTTGTACAGCGATATCCTGTATCTAATTTTGGTTGTCACTCTTGGTGTTCAGCTGGGCGTTAGCTTTTACGGTCACGCTGTTGAGAAGTAGTGAGACAATGGATTGTAGCGGGCTTACAGCGGCAGCAACTGGAGAAGGAGAAGGCTATATGAGTTTTTTGCGCAAATCTTATAAGAGATACAGTCTGGGCCTGGTTGTAGCCTGGGCAATTTGTCTCGGTCTCACTTGGTTGCTTAAGGGTAGTGCACAGTTTCATATCGCATCTTTAGTCTGCATGGGATTCTTCCTGGGTTGGCTATCAACGACTATCGCGCGAAATGTGTATCCCAAACAACCAGGCCTGCTCGGTTAGATAGGTCTTCCGCCCCTGAGTCAGAAGCACTGGTGTTACTCCCTTCGTGGATGGCCCCCGGTGCAACTGGCATTCCAGTTGATGGAAATGGTGACTTTGCTCTCTCCTTTCTCGCTCAATTGCGTATCGCCGATTTAAAGCCCTACGATGGTGCCAATCTTCTACCGAGTTCGGGAATACATTATTTCTTCTACGCCGGCTCTGAACATGACTTCGACAATGGCAATCCTGCGAACTGGCGGGTATTTTACTGGGCAAATGCAAATGAACTCAAACCTGCCTTTCCACCTATTCCTATTCCGCCTGGCACCACCTATCGCGCTTGCACGCTGAGTTTTCAGAACGAAGCAACCCTCCCCCATATAGAAACATGTTGGATCGGGAGTCCGGAGAGCCCTCACGCGAAGTTGGTGCTCACTCAAGGACAGTGGGATGAATACTTTCGATGAGAGACTTTGCGAAGGCTGGTTTTTACAAGATCAATCTGGTGCCCGCAAAGCGATCGACATTCCGGTAATCGATCAAAATGAAATCATCTGGCGTCACCCTTCCTGAACTACCAGGGTGTGACTTTCGGTGCCAGGTCAATTTACCTTGTTATGCTGCGCGTTTCCGCCCCAGGCTGTCCAGGCTTCTGCATCTGGGTCATTTGCATTTATGCAAATCAGCTCCCCAGTGGCCGTGCCTATATAAATGTTTCCGTTAGCCAAAGCGGGCTGAAACGAAATTGCATGACCGGTTGAATACATATATTTTATGCCGCCTGTTTTTTGATCCATGCAAATGAGATGTCCGTCACCACTGCACAGGTAGATATTTTGTTTACCTAGTGACGGAGTAGAAAACACCTGAGTCTGGCCGGTAATAAACGGTGCTTTGGCTTCGGCTCTCCATTTTACTTTGCCAGATTCTGCGTCAACGCAATTGACATAAGTTAGTTGCGTGTTGGTGACGGCGCCATCATGATAGGTCGCGCGCGCTCCCTGATATCCCCATGCACCAGCCACAGAGCTGATGCCGAGATTGCTCTGCGCCGCATCGAGTTGAGCTCCTTGCGGAGCAGAAGCGAACCCGACAGAACTATCCATGGACTGATACCATTTTTTCATGCGAACGGTTCCAGCAGTATTGACACCAGTTACATGGGTCGCGTCACCGCCTTGAGGTCCA
>PLXC01000182.1 GCA_003151275.1 Candidatus Melainabacteria bacterium | reverse complement strand
AAACAGCAAGGATATGGACACCGATGAGCGCTGGGTTAGTTGAACGAATCAAGGGTGTCAAAGACCGAATTCTGTTCTATCTCGAAGCAATCAAGCAAGATCAAGATAAATTGTTATCTTCCACTCAGTCCACCGCGGAAGACTTAAGCGCGCGGATTGATGTTTTGAATGCTCAAATGCATGATCTCGCCAGAGAGGCTAAGTACACTCAACAGAGACATTTCAGCGAGCTTGAAAGACTGGTAACGCCAACTAATGATGCTTACTCGTATCCTTCAGAAGTAGAAAAATACCGCCGCTCGAATCCTGAAGTTGCATTGCTGCAATATCTTCGCGCGTTTGTTGCTAGCCCCAATGTAATCGACATCGGCGCCAACGTCGGGCAAGTCAGTGAGCTGCTTCTATCTGCTGGATATCGGGTGTTTGCGTTCGAGCCCTTGCCTGAAGCGTACGAGCGGCTGTGTGAGCGTTTCACGGGGATTACGGTTGGCTTTAAGCCTTTTCCAGTTGCCGTGGGCTCTACTGACGGTACCACATCGTTTTATGCTGTTGAACTTTCCAACCATGAGCTCGCGGAATCATTAGATGCTGACTTAAGCGTTTACAGCACGATGGTTAAGCACGGCATGCCGGAAGGACTGAATTATGCCGAGCCTATCGAGGTTAAAGTTCGATCCCTAAAGAGTCTTCACGACAGCGGAGAACTTCCCGGTGACGTAAGCATATTGAAGATTGATACCGAGGGCGGTGACCTGGATGTGATTAAGGGCATGGGTAATACAAAGTATTCCGTAATCATGTCCGAGTTTTGGGATGCCGAGCACTACTTCTCGAACGGAGAGTTCGGTTTGTTGCAAAACACAGTTGCCCATTTGAGAGCGCGGGGATACGTTTGGCATATTGTCATTTACAGGGCATTAACCAACAATTCTTCTGAGCCACGATTCTATTGCAACATCGACCAGTCGGTTCGCTCTTCGTGGGGAAATGCGCTTTTCTTTAGGGATTATGAGCTCTTCAAAGAGGCATTGAAGTGGTGCAACGCCATGCTTCGTTCGAATAATTCGTACGGTTTCTAAGTTGATTTCATCAACGCGCCTCGACGCTTGCTATTTAATCGCCGGTTTTTTAGTAGTACTGTTGCCGTGTCTGCCCATGTTTGACCTCAATTCTATCTTTGCGATAGATTGGCCAAACCAGGTTTGGTTGATGAATTACGTCAGCGCGTATTTTGCGGATCACCAACGATTTCCATCAGTAATTAACACCTATAGCTTGATCGGTATGCCGTATCCCGTTTTTTACGGTTATCTGTTCTTTCCCTTAATGGGAGTGCTTAGCTTGGCGTGGAATGCGGACTTGACGGTGCGCCTAGCTGCGGCAGGATTGTTTGGGTTGCAATATTGGCTGGTCTTTAAGTTGGCTTTGAAGACCACGCAAAACAAATTTTGCAGTTTTTGTCTCGCCACATTTGCCACTTGGGCAATCTATCCGATGTCCAATCTCTACAACAGGGGCGCTCTGCCGGAGTTTTTTGCAACTGGACTGTTGCTTTGTTCCGCAGCAGTATGGTTTTTTGCGATCGACGCAGAAGTCAATTCGAGACGATTTGTACTTTGCAATCTTTTCGTCTTCTTGCTGGTTTTATCCGCCGGATGTCACCCAATCACAGCCCTGTATGGTGCTTGCTTCATGGCTTTGCTTGTTGGTACTACGCTTTGGATCTCCCATGCCAATTTGAAATCATTGATACTTCCCTTAGCACTACCTATGGTTGTAGGAGTAATTTGTTTGTTGCCGTGGGTATTGGTGACTATGCACTTCACGCCTAGAATGGTGATCGGTGCCAGCTTCAAACGTATCGGTTATTACCGCCGCAGCCTTGACTCCCTATACGCTCGCTTGATGCCGTTTCCAGTCGAAACAAAGACCTACAAGCATCGACTCCTGGATGATCACGCTACAACTCCGCATCTCGACACCCAAATAAATTTTCCCTTGCTGATTTTTTTCTTGCTGTGCCTGGTGGGCACAGTCCAAAAAGGCCGGCGCTTTGAGAAAGACCAGAGCAATGCTAAAGACCAGAGCAATGCTAAAGACCGGAGCAATGCTAAAGACCGGAGCAATGCTAAAGACCAGAGCATTGAAAAAGACCAGCACATTGATAAAGACCGGAGCATTGATAAAGACCGGAGCATTGATAACGGCAAGCGCATCGATAAACGAACAATGGCTTCTATTGCGGCATTCGGCGCCCTGGCTTTCTTGATGATCTGGTCATCAACGACGAGTGGATCTCTGGATAGACTTGGTCACAATTTCCGCACCATTCAATTTGCATATCGATTGATCACCTACATCAACTTTTCGTTGTTGATGGGAGTAATACTGTTCTTTTGGAACCAGCCAGAAAAGCCATTATGGTCTACAAACCGCGTGTTTTTGGTGTCACTTCTGTCGATTTCTTTTATCGGACTCTCCGTCAAGCTATATCATGCTCAGCAAGCTATGGTGCCGACCAATGGGCAGCTCGTCAGAAGCAAGAGTTTTACAGCGTCTTTGCTGAAGATGCCGGATTCCTTCTATGGCTCTCAAGCGTATGCGATCACAAACATATTTCCCGAGTTGGACAATCAACAAGTTGAAGCGATTAGAAACTGCCCTTTTGAGCCTATGGCGGACAAGTTCGGAGACGTAAAGACGGTAAGGGTTGCAAGCGGAATCTGGCAGACCAATGTTCAGCAGTTTTCCTGGAATCATTTATTTGACAATGGTAACCAGGTGGTGC
Source organism: Candidatus Melainabacteria bacterium (assembly GCA_003151275.1). Next base: position 19,478 of record PLXC01000182.1, on the reverse strand, counting down.
GATCTGAACATGACAATCGCATCGCCTTTAACCTGGCTAAAGATTCGGAAATTCGTTATAAATGTGTCCCTGACGGTGCCTGGGAGTTAGCCCATAATGTCTCTTTGGCTGTCTTTTTTAGCTGGCTAATTGCTACGTTGGGATTAAGTGCATACTTGTTGAAACCCGTGGCGAAAACCGCTTTGATAGAGTCAATGCAGCAAAGGGATGTGCAATTGCCGACATGAAAGCTCTAATAATCTCAGCTGCTTTCCCACCACTGCGAACAGGTGGCGCCGATTTTGTGCATCGTCTCTGTTCAGAGTTGGTATCGCGCAACGTAGAAGTTAGTGTGTTGGGACCCGCATCTGCCCTATCGCTCGATAGCTCTTTGGTGATTCATCGGATCAAGACAAACTGGAATTGGCAAGCGGCAGAACAATGCATTTCCCTGATCAATTCCACGCAACCCGATGTAGTCGATATCGTCTTCACAGGCTGGATGTATCATGATCATCCGATGATTACATTTCTTCCTACGTTGATAAAGAAACGGTGTCCTAATGTCCGAATTATTCTCCATGTCGAATCTCTTGGTGGCATTCTGCGTTCGAAGAATAATTTGATCCGTGCTACTTCACGTTACCTGGCTAGTTTGGTTGCCGGCCGCGAGAATCTTAGCTTCGAATATGGCTCGTTGCTTCGCGACAGCGACGCGATCATCACACTAAGTGACCGAGATAGAGATGAACTGTGCAAACGAGACCCTATGGTGAGCAAGAAATCCGTTACCATACCCCCTCCTCCGATCATGCCTGTAACCCAAAGCCTGAACCTCGAAGAACGCAATGCTAGGCGTTTGGATTTAGGACTTGCCAAAGACGATCTGGTCCTCAGTTTTTACGGTTACGTTTATCCTGGTAAAGGTTTAGAAGTGCTGCTCGAATCAGTCAAAATATTGGTTCAAGCCGGTCAAGACGTGAAACTCATTGTCGTCGGTGACACCCCAGAGCAATACGTTCTTGAACGAGAAGGCAAACCTAATTACCTGGAAGATTTAAGGTCCTTAGCCGCAAATCTGGAAATCGGTGACCGAATTAGATGGTCGCAATATGCTCCCTACGGGAGTTTGGAACCCTCCACCAAACTTCGTCTATCAGATATTTGTGTATTTCCATTTTTAAGTGGAATCAACTTGCACAATAGCTCTTTCTGGTTCGCCGCAGCCCACGGACTGCCAATTGTGGCGACAAAGAGTTCTTCTACAGAATGTCAGTTTAGCGACCGTGAAAACGTTCTGTTTTGTGCTCCAGGCGATGCAGACGATTTAGCTGCGAAAATAACTCAGTTGAGTCAAGATCTGTCGCTCAGCCGCACGATTGGGTCTGGTGCGGCGGCTCTAACAAACGAGACTTTTTCCTGGCGCACGTGTGTCGATCGAACGATTGAGCTATACACGAACGGATTTGTTGATTCTGCAACATAGGATTCGCATCATGCAGCCATGCTATTGTCATTTCTTGGAAGTCCAGCCATCCAAACAAGCTGCTGAGTTCAGGTGCGCTTGAAAGCTTGTCGTTATGATTCTTGTAAAATGATCGAGACGGGAAGCATTGGAAAACTCTGAATGTTCAGTAAACGAGAACAAGTAAAACTGCAGAGAATATCGACTCGGCCAACCGAAGTTGATATTAAGCAGTTTGCCGATGCTGCTCGGAAAGACCGCAACATCAAGTTCAATTATTTTTGGACACGGGCGGATAATCAGGATTTCATGCTCTCAGTTAAATACGCCGAGACCACTGAAGGAATACTGATCTGGCGCTTCTATTTCGGTTCAGGCAGCAAAGCAACAGAGCTATGGTTCCATCTCACTACTAATCTTCAGCAGATCTACGCGATGATTGTCAACTCGATGGGAGAAGACCTGACCAAAGCAACGAGACGTGATTCCGTCACCGTCAAGGTCAAAGTTTTTTCCGAACAGCAGACTGAAACCCCTGAGCACACTTTTGACGGCAAAGTAAACAAAGTACCAATTAACGAGCTGCAAAAGTTATACCAAGACGTAGCCCTGAATGGCGAACTCGCCGTAGTTCATACGACAAATTTGCTTCAATCGCTGCAGATGGGCAATGTTAGTGGACGCTTGAAAATTCAGGGAATTAAGGGAACGGCGGAAATATTTTTCGAGAACGGCGCACCAGTTCATGCTCGTGGCACCAATGGTGAAGGGCTGGAATGCCTCTTGCAAGTGATTGGATGGTCCGAAGGCAAGTTTCAGTTTGAGTCGCAGCTTAAAACTGATACCAAGTCAATTCAAATGCCATTAAGTGCAGTGATTATGCATGGCACTCTCCTGATAGACAATACACATTATCTTCTCGGTTCGGGCATTCGCAACGACAGTGTGTTGACAAGAAAAAATCCCAAGTTGGCTGAGGCTGAATTCGAACAGATGATCACGAAAGAGGCTGCGGATATGGCTCTCTGCAAATCGTTCTACCGATTGGCAGATGATCGCCGCTCATTGAGTGAGATAATTGCAGCGCTTCAGTTGTCTCGCAGTAAGTGGGTTCATGTGGTGGCAGCATTGGTGCGTAGTGGTGCCATAGCAATTTACCAACTTCAAGAAGGTGACCGCGGCACGAGCGTTGTGGCCGCAAAGCGCCTAGACCCAACGGTCCTTGACTTGTTTGCCAAGGGACTCATGAAAGTCGATACGGGTCTTTTCACATACGCAGCTTTTTTGTTTTTGCTTCAACATGATTTGGCTCTTCGAGATGGAACTGATCGACCGTTGTCTCTAGTGATCTTCGAAGTGCAAAACTCACGTGGAAATACCACCGGCGCCCTAATTGCGAAAAATGCCGCTGCTCCGAACAGGGAGTTGATCAAGCATATTAACGAGCTTAAGCCGCCTGCGGGTACGCTAGCTCATTACGAAAGAACAGACTTCGCGCTGATCTTGCCGGATGTGAAACCTGCAGCCGCCGCGGCGCTGTGCGAGCGGATGAGAGCGAGTATTCTGGCTGATCCAACCTTGCGCGGATTTGATTCAATCTACGGTGTCTCCTCGGTGCCTAAAGACACCAACGAAATGACAATATTGCTTGCCGCAGCGGAAGCCGCTAAAAATCAGGCCCGCAATCACGCGAAGCGAGTCGTTATATACAACGTCAATTAAAGTCATAAAGTAGCATACGGGTGAGCATCCAATGACCACCACGCTGCCCTCTTCGGGTTATCGGTTGCCTCGCTTGGGCGAATTACTAGCTTTTTTTTCGATTGCAGAAGACTTACTTTCCGGACCCCAGTTGAAAATTCTTCGCAGCACTGGCAACATTCTGTGCTCGCGAACAGCGTCAAAGAAGAATAACTCATGCTCCTTTTCGACCTCAGACAGTTTCATCAGTTCCGCTGCGTACTTCTGTAACCCGAGAATCTGTGCGTGTTGAGATGCATGCTCATATTCTTTGATGTTGGCGCTTTCAAGCTTGCCGGCAAAATACATCGGCAAAAATCTTCCAATCAGGAAGCATGCGCATCCCACAGTGCGTCCAATCATCGCCATCAAAAGTTCGCGGAAAAATTGCGGTTTTGCGTCTAAAACCGAAAGTATCTCGCCGACAATTGCTCGATGTTTCCATTCATCTCGTTCGATTTCTTGAATCCGTGTTCGTTCTGGACCGGCCTTGATCGAGCGCCAATGTCCAGCATATGCATATCCGGCAGCTTTTTCGCCCGAGTATGCCATGTGGAGCAGATGAATGAGTTGTTTCCGATGGTCTTGCATTTGAGAGATCCCATGGTCCACCGTAATTATCCATTTCGGAAAGAACTATTAGATAAATGATCGCCATATTATCGAATCGCAAGTAAAGAGTTGCTCCCGATCCGGAAGACTCTCTTAACAGAGCGCACTCGACGTTGTGACTTACTCGGCTCGCACTTAATGGTCACTTTATTTCCTGAACGTAAACAGCTTTCGCAACGTTAGTAGTTTGTCATGGGTTTCCAGAAGGAGAATGAGACAATGGGCTACATCCTATAGAGTGGGCTTTTTGAACACACTTCATATATTGCCCCAAGGCTCAAGCGTTGCTGTCTTTCCACTCGGGGGACTGAACGCAACGCGCCGCTTTAAACACAAGCTTGTTTTTATTTGGGCTCTTGTTTTGTATGGACTATTCTGGAGCACTGTAATGGCGGCGGCCGTTTTTTTGCCCGGTTTGGATGATCCAATGTGCTTCGGCATTCTTGGGGATAAGCACAAGATATTAGATAAGGCAGCTTCGCCAAAAATCATTTTCCTCGGTGGGTCGAATTTGCTTTTCGGGCTTGACGGACCTCGAATCGAAAAGGCGCTGCACCGACCCGTTGTTAACATGGGTGTTTGCCTTATGTTTCCGCTTTCGTATTTGTTTGACGAAGTCAAAGACAATGTTCAGCCAGGCGATTTAGTGGTGCTTTCGCCGGAATATGCTGATTACTCTGAGGAGTACGCCAATAATATTGCCGTCGCCGATATTTTGGATCCGTATCCGCAGGCTATCTACTGGATTCTTCGCAGCCAATGCTTAAATCCTAGCCAATTGCAGGTTTTGCTTGGGCATGTGCGAGCTCTTGGTTTGACTAAACTCGATTATGCTAGTCGCCACCTCGCTCAGATCGTAGGGCAGCGATGCCGATGGACGCACGGAAAATATAACCCTGGGTTGGATGTTCTAAACAAAGAGAATCTGGACAAGTGTGGTGATTTAACCTGGCATCTCAGGCAAGCCGCCAATAACCAACCTTCTCCAGTTTTGTTTGTTGTCTCGAGTCACTTGGGTGCTACTGAGGAGAAGAGTATTAACGACTTTGGCAAATATTGTTCTGCGCGTGGTGCAAGGTTCGTCTTGATACCGCCTTCAGTATCTGATGTTCAATATGCAGAACAAAAAGCAAAAGTTGAGGCGTTAATGGTTGAGTGTAAGCAACGGTTGAACTTCCTCTTCGTAGCGCCTCCTGAGCGTTACGCCTTTCCCCAAAAGATGATTTTTAATAACCAATATCACTTGAACAAATTTGGTCGTCCGGTGAGAGCTGAAAGAATCATTGAAGATCTCAGACCAATAGTTGACGAGCTGAACAAAGCGCACTCCTGAAGATCTTAGTCACTGGTTTCAGTTGCTTGATTCGGTATGGAAGTAATGAAACGACTAGCGCGCAAATACATACTCACCAATAGAACCTAGACAAGGACCCGTTTCGATGAGACCGATCTCATCTTTTGCGATATAAACATTGAGCAAGGTTATTCTCGATGTCGCTCGAAACTTATACTGGCGTTTGGTTTTTGACTTCTTTTCGGCCTTGGCAAGAGAAAAGTTAGTTGTGTGTCATAGGTTTTCAACAAGAGAATGAGAAAATAGGCAATCTTTGTGGGATGAGTGTCAAGTTGAAGTCGCTGGGAGCCATTACGGAGCCATCTACAGCTAACGTGCAAACGCACCGCGCTGTCGCTATTGCCGTCAAACGTCAAGGTATGCCCAAAATTCTTGCCGCCTCATTTTTTTACGCGGTAGCATGGTTGATTGTTTTTGGGGCTGCGATTGCCCTGCCGAGTCTTGAAGACATTTGTTGTTTCGGGGTTCTCGGTGTTAAACACCAAATCTTGGAAGCAGCTCCCTCGCCAAAAATTATTTTGACTGGCGGATCCAACGTCTTATTCGGCATCGATAGCGAAACAATCGGAAAGGCTTTCGATCGGAAGGTTGTGGATATGGGTTTGTGTCTCATGTTTCCACTGTCTTATTTGTTTGAAGAAATCAAAGACAACATTAAGCCAGGCGACATCGTAGTGCTGTCTCCCGAGTATTCATCATATTCTCGTGAGTTTGAACATTCGATCATCATGGCTGATATTTTGGATGGTTATCCCAGGGCAATTGAATGGGTGCTTAGGTGCAACGGCTGCTCTTGGGATGAAAAGGGAAAGATTCTATTCCACCTGCGGACGCTGGGACTGCAAAAGCTGACTTACACGATCACTCATCTCAGACAGATTGCTCAGCATCGCTGCAAATGGTCATATAACAAACCAAACCCTGGACTTGCTGTGTTGAATGAAAGCAATCTGAACAATTGCGGAGATTTGACGTGGCACTTAAAGCAAAAAGTTGGTAAGGATGCAATGGAACGAAAGATCCTAATCCGTGTTCCCAAGCAGATCGATAGTTATACAATCGGTGAAATAAATGGGTTCGATAAATTCTGCAAAGCCCATGGCGCGCAATTTGTTTTGATACCGCCTTCGATACCAGACTCTATGTATAAAAAGAGCAAAAATGACATCGATTCAATTGTTGATCAAGCGAAAAATCGTTTGTCTATCCCTGTTTTGGCGTCAGCCGATCGGTATGCCTTTCCCGATGAACAAATTTTTGGGGGACACTATCATCTCGATAAAGTTGGAAGAGAAATTCGTACACAGCGCATGATTGAAGATCTGCGCAGCACTGTTCAAGCTTCACGGTCTCACTGATGAGTGGTGCCCTTCTTGGTGAAAGTCCGCGGAATGAGCCGGGACCAGAAGTCGCTAGCGGGCCCGCCCGTTCGCTAGCTGATTCTAAAGGCGTCCGCAAGGGTAAACCGCGATATCTAACGCTGTTGCACCTTATTTGCATCGCCGTTTTCGCGACTTTTTTATGCTGGGGTTCACAAGGAAAAGTTCCTCTCAATGGTGATGATATGCGCGTCTTGCATCGCATCATGCTGAAGAGAACAAATCTCGAGTATAACTACTTAGCTTGGACTCGCTCACGAATGCATACCGTTGCTCTTTTGTATGAAGAGTATAAGTTGGCGGGCGAATCGATTGAAAAGGCGAACTTGATCTGGCTTGGCATCTACGTCGCGTCGGCTTTTGCAGCTTACGCTTATCTCCGGAAAGTATTTTGCCCCACCGTCGCGTTGACTGGCGCCGTCTTTTATTTGTGCTACTCGAGTAAATTCGAACCGCTCACATGGTGGTCCGCTGGGGCCTACACGTTAATCTGGTTGGCGTTTTTCGCAATGCTCAGTGCGATGGAAAGTAAGTTGAATTTTCGTGTCAAATCTATTTTCATTTCCACCGTCATCTTCTTTTCGATGTACATCTACGAAGTTTTTACCGTCCTAGTTCCTTTCATATCGCTGATTCTGCTCGCGAGGCGCAAGCGTGAAGTCGGTCGTTTGAGGAAGCCTGATTGGTTTTTCGCCTGCTTGCCGACAATTGTTCTCCTCATTCACTTGGGCACACTCGCGTCGGCGCCAAATCCGATTTTTCTTTTTGAAACTTCTACGATCAACAAAGTCCCTGTGGTTCAGCGGGTTGCGGCGGGGTTCACCTCCGCTCTGGATGCGACAATCGGACCCAAACACAATCAAATCGTCAAGAAGGCATCGCACTCTTTCAAAGATTTCTACTGCAAGGACGAACCGATTCTTAGCACGCTTTTATTAAGCGCAATTGCTCTTTTTGCGCTGTGCTTAGTCGCCGGAGCAAAACAGAGTTTCGCCGCAAAAACCAATCTGGCGACAGTGGGCGAGACGGCTGTTCTGGGAGGAGTGGCCCTCTTTATTTCGGCTTTTATTGGATTCGTCTCCAATTTATGCGTTACGCCTTCGCGCCTTACTGGAATTCCATCGATCGGTCTAATGTTGCTGATTTGTTCCGGGTTGCAATTTGTATTCTGGTGCTCGCGACGATCAACAGGTTGGAAGAAGGTCGCATTGATAGCTGCTTCGCTGATCGCACCAGTCATCGTCCTCGTTTATACGGTACGAGAGGCGCAGGCGTTTAGTTCTTTGCTTCAACAAGCTCGCGAGGTCAATGAATTTGATGTCAAAATTGCAAACGAAATAAAGGCATTGCATCCAGTTGCCGCTGAAGACGACGAAATTTACGTTCGTATGCCTCGAGTTCCTAACGAAGTTGTTGGACGGTGGCAGAACTTCTGGTCTGGCTTTAACACTGGTCGTGCCAACGAAACGTTCTGGTATCTCTACAATGTCGATCCTGGAGTGATCAGGTTTTCGTGCACGCCATTTATGAATCCGGGCGAAGATACACGCATGCAGGTAATTGTTCAGGAATGGTGCAAACACGGACTGACCAAAGTATATCCATTTTATGTTGACGACCATCAACATGTATTTCCAATTAAGAAAATCGTGCTGACCGACCTTGGTGGACACGATTTAAAGACATTGGATTTCTCGCAGCAATTCAAAGGTTTCGCTGGGCCAGTTGCCGATACGCAACGCATTCCGATAATCTCGTTGCCCGCAAATTTCTAACTCTTCCGTTTCGATTTATTCAATTCGATAATCGTCGCAGTTCTAATATTTGTGGACGATACTCACCGTTGGACTTAGGCGGCGTCTGTCAATGAGCCATTCATCGGGGTTTCCTCACAACGAGTTTAGAAGGCACCCGCTTTTGGAACGAGTCGTACTTCGTCAACGTGCAAACGTGAGTGACCGCGCAGATCCAACAGTTGCAGCGAACCGATTGGAGTGTGCGTATTTAATGGCAAGTCGATGATAAATCTATCTGCCTCATTCTTTGGAATGATGACGGTTTCAAGAACTTTAGGTTGGATCAGAGCTAATGACGGAGCGACTGGTTGGTTGCTTATGATCCGCAAAACTGGACGATCTGGAATACTGCGATAAAAAATCTGATTACCGCTCGCCAGCCAACCATCCGTCGTTGTATTGAGCGCGACTGGTTCGGCCGAGGTTACTCGAAGAATTTTCCAGCCTATCGTTTGCCGGTGCCCGACGAGATTGTAGAGCTTGCGCTCGACACGCCCGACGTCTTTGAATGTCAACTGCGGAAAGTTCAGTATCTTGATCTGCCATGGATGCGCAAATATTCCAGCTCCGCGGTACAGTATCGTATCTGGTGCCACTTCACCATAGGGAACGATGAGCAGATCGTCTTTACCGTATGGTCGTCTTACCCACTCTTGAAAGGGCGTGGCGCCGTTTAATATTTGAAATCCTGACCAGCCTACGTAATCGCTTGGGCATTCGTTGATGTACGTAAGAGATCGTCCTCTAAATTGTGCCAATCTAAAAACGTTCGCGGGGTCTGTTGGGAGATGCTTATTCGCCCGGTCGGAAGAAAGATAATTGAGCATCGAAAAACGCTGGCCAGTTGTCTTTTCTGATTTCGTTTCGTAGTAGCGTTTCTGCAGAAGATTGCGCACGTGTGTCTCGATTTGCTCCGGAATCTCTGTTTCGCCGACTGTATAGGTTGGCATGGCGCAGACAATCGGACTCCTGGATTCAGTCACAAGTGAACTCAGTTTTCGGGCGAGATCACCGGTCAAAGCATCGAACGAAAATTGAAACTGTGCTTGGAGAATCCTAGTGGGCAGTTGTGTACACAGCAGGACCAGAAGCGCGGTGATGAAGACTTTGTTTGCTTTCGAACCAACTGCACCAGCCGCACTCGGTAATGCGCTAAGAACATAGGCGAAGCATGGAAGCATAAAGAAATAAATCGGCAACCAAATGTAAATGAGCACCGTGGCGAAAGTATCAAAGCTTATGAGAGCTGCCGTAGCCGCGACTGAAGAAAAAAGCAGGCTGAGAAATGCGCACCATTGCCAATTATTTTTGGTATGTGTCTTTGCCAAAGTGAGCCAAAGCCCGCCGACACAACAGTACGCCATGATCAAAAAGAAATCGGGAACGGCTGTCACATATTGGCTTGTCTTAAGCAGTAATTTTTGTAGATCAAACGTCATGGTGACGTAGTGCTCAGCCAAGACTGGAAAAATTAGAAATTTCAAAATCAGCAAGGGCGCGAGACTTGAGCAGAATAGTGGACCGAAACGTAAGAAGAGTTCGCCACTATTTCTGGTGCGAGCAATTAAGTTGGAAAATAAAATTGCGGCGCTGAAGAGGCAAAGAATTGCGCCAGTTTCTTTGCTCAAATAGCAGGCTGTGCCGCACAGAGCACATAAAATCGACAACACCGGCAATGTGCGAATTTTGCAATTGATAGCAAGCAAATGAGCAAGAATCACTACCGTGCACAACAGTGGAAAGTAAACTTCTTGCTTGTCTAAAGTGTAAATGACCTCAAACAGGGACGGCGAAGCGAGCACAGCAGCACTACAGAAAAAACTGATGCGTGCGTTTTGAGTCAACTTAAAAGAGATCGAATACAGAGCAACGAGAGCGGCTGAAATGAGCAAGAAATTTGTGGTGAAAAAGCCTGTTGGATTTTCAGGGAAGAGCCGCCATAGCACTGTCACCCAGTAATAAATCCCCATTCTCATCTGAGCGGCCAAAATGTAGCTGATCGTGGAAGGGTCATCCATAAGTCTGCGACTTGACTGCAATATCAAAGAGGGATCATCGAAAAGCCCCCAGTGCGAATGCAGCAACACCGGCGAGAAACAAATCAGTGCAGAGGCAACAAGCCCCGATCCAAAAGTAACGTGCATCCGCATCGTTGCGGGTGATTCGGGCTTTACTTGAATTGGCTGCGTGCTTGTATTCAGACTAAACATTCTTCCGACATCAGGTCTATCGCGACTATATCAAGGGTGAGACGTCGTAACCAGCGGTAGGCGCAATGAATTCTGCTCACAATCGGTTTGGCTGGCAGAATCCCAAACAGACACCCGCATTGGACTTTAGCTTGCGGGGATTGTGCTATTACGTGAGAGGGTCTTAAGCAACGATTCATCTCGAATTAAGAGGATGCAATGTGCTGGCTGCGTTGCGGGGATATCATTAGTGCTTTGTAACCGTTTTGCTCGTCAACAATTCAGTGCCCAAGCCCAAAATCAAAGTTTCAATAGTTATTCCGGCTTTTAACGAAGCCTCTCGGCTTCCGCACACGCTGAATAAGACAGCCTCATTTTTGGCCATCCAGCCTTACACAAGCGAGATTATTGTGGTCACGGATGGCAGCACCGACGGCACAGAGGAGGCTGTTCAAGCGGCTGCCGACCGTTACGGTGGTATCAAACTAATTTCATTTCCCCAGAATCGAGGTAAAGGTTTTTCCGTCAAATACGGAATGCTTAACGCAGTCGGGGATTATAGATTGTTCATGGACGCTGATTACGCAGTGCCGATTGAATTTTTAAATGCATTTCTATCGGAAATCGAACAAGGCAGTGACGTTGTGATTGGGTCGCGCGCCCACAGAGACACTCGGATTGAGACGCCGCAGGGTTTTCCGCGCCAACAGCTCGCCATCACCTTTGGTTACATGCAGCAGGCTATCTTACGAATGCCCTTCCTCGATACCCAGTGCGGATTTAAATTGTTTACTGCGGATGCCGTTAAATTGCTTTTCCCCCATGTCATTTACGAGTGCGCGTACTTCGATGCTGAGTTGCTCTATATAGCCAATAAAATGAAATTGTCTGTGAAAGAGATAGGAGTGACGTGGAGACACGATCAGCAAACACGATTGCCGATCGGATTGAGTCGCAGCCTTGAACTTTTTCAAAAGCTCATTTGCATCCCCGCGCTGCATGCGGATAAACAGCCAGTCTCAAGGTCGATATCCTATGCTATCGAGAAAGTTCGCTGAAATTAAAGGGCTCCTATACCTGGCCAAAACAGCTACCAGAGCTGACCTCCGAGCAATTAGCTATCCGAGATGACTTCATGCGTTTTTGGCATGAACAATTGGCGTCAAAGAAATCATTTGTGCCGCTAGAGAAATTCAATCACGGCTATTCGGTACGCAATGCTCCAGCACAGTTCGAACGAACACTCGAGATCGGTGCGGGACTGGGCGAACACTTGTTGTTCGAGAAATTGACAGACGCCCAAAGACGTAATTACGTGTCTGTTGAATTGCGTTCGAACATGGTTGAGAAGATCCGTGAGCGTTTTCCTGACATCGTTGCACATCAAGGTGACTGTCAGGCCAGGTTGGATTTTGAGGATGGATACTTCGACCGCATCATCGCTATTCATGTTCTGGAGCATCTTCCGAATTTGCCTGCCGCGGTGAAAGAAATGTACCGCCTATGCAATAAAGAACATGGCATATTCAGTGTCGTCATTCCTTGCGAAGGCGGAATGGCCTATAACCTGGCTCGATTCATCTCGACCGAACAAATGTTTCGAAAACGCTATGGACAACCCTATAAGTGGTTCATTGATAGCGAACACATCAGCATTCCTGATGAAATCATCAAGGAAGTGTCCCGCTATTTTGAGCCGGTGCATCAGGAATATTTTCCATTCATGGTGCCAATTACAGACATCAATCTGATCATCGGACTAACCTTTAAACCCAAGCCTCAAGCCTCTGTGCCATAACGGGACGGATCGGATCATTCATCCTCCGAGCTCTCAAGCTTATAGTTTCGGACCTCGCGTGTCGTTAGTCTTTCTCTTCTAGTTCAGCAATGCGTTTCTCAAGCACTGCAATACGCCTGTCCGCGTTAGCCAGAGCGCGTCTGGTGCGCGAGTCTACTAATTCGACTTTTGTCTGGATTTTTGATGAATCGACAAACAGCTTGCGGAATAGTGCACTGTATATTCGATTCAAATAGCCACTTTTTTCCACCAGGTTCATCATTGCTTTTCGTATTCGTGATTTGGCTGGATTGGAATCACCAGGGTCCTCGCCTGTCTCAATGATCCTCAGGCGTTGTTCGGTTAAGGCGTCAACGTGGCAGACTTTTGAATCCTCTTCAATGTCTGCCGGAGCGCGATTGAACGAAGCAATCGCGCTGAATCGGGTCTGCATTATTTGACCTATTGTTTCGCGCGAAAAATAATCGGAAACTGTGCGATAAGCGTTAGCGACTAACTTGTCTCTTGTTGCAGTGTCGCTGTACAAACTTCGCATCTGTTGCGCCGCATGCGAAGAATCAGGATCGGCCCAGGTGTCAGCGATTTTGTACGGTCCAACTTGAATTTGATTGGCGATCAATTCATACGAAACTAAGTATGAATTGGCGACAGAGGTGAAGTCCATGTTCCCTGACCAGCCTGTTGTAACAACCGGCTTTTTATTCAGCATCGCCTCCGCGATCGGGAATCCTAGCCCCTCTGCTCGATGGAGTGAGACATAGGCGTCACAAGAATTACTGAGGATTTGATTGTCTTCGCTGGAAAGATATCGGTCCAAAAACGTTACGTTCAATGCTGCGGATTGTTCTTGAAGTTCTGCTAGAAGTTTCTGATTCCTGTCTCCATTGATGCACTTCAACACCAGTCGCACCGGCTGATTTGGCGAGAAGGCCTGTTCGAATGCGGAGACGCATGCACTCGGATTTTTACGCTCGAAACTGCTTAAGAAATCGAAAACACACAGGAACAAGAATTCGTTTTCAGGCAAGCCGAACCGCGATCGATCTTGTTCGACTGCTCTAGGTTCAACCACCGGAGGAACAAGCACTACTGGGACGGGAGAGACATTTGCAATCGCTCTTTGAATATAAGAACTGCCCACCCAGATCTCATCGAATTGATTGAAATTTTCCCACCATTCTTCTGGAAACTCTGGCGTTTCCCACCACCAAACAGCGATGTTGTATTTGTCCTTGAAGTAGTCTGCGCCGTACTGCTGTTTGAAAGCAGGCATTTGGTCAGCATTTACACATACCAAATTTATTGGATGTGGATTGTTCGAGGCAAAAGTCGTGAAGGTTTTGTCTTCCTTTCGACCTTGTACTGCGACCTCGAAATTATTCAAGGCAATGTTGAAATTCAAATGCTGCAGAGCTTTTATATAACCGCGTGCAGCCTCACCAACGCCTGATTCTGACGTTAAATAGCCGGCGACGTTTATCCCCGGAACAGTCAAAACATCGGTTGTAGCGTTCAATACAGTGCTCATAACTGGAAATAGCTTACCAGATGCTCCACGAAGCCCTGGCGTTTAATATTACTTGCGCTTAATTCAGTCCGTGTTCAAATCAGTCCGTGTCCCGTCTCCGGTGACCGACGAAGAATGCATATGCGGAGATCGCAAAAACAGTAAAGGCGCAGGCGCACGCTCCGATGTAGAAGGAAAGCGGCTCGTATTTAAAGACTACGTCATGGCTGCCTTCCTTGACGTAAACGGCGCGGAAGAGATAGTCGCCTCGCCATAGTTCCGTGCGCTTTCCGTCGACGTAGGCGTTCCAGCCTGGATAGAGTTGATCGTTTAGCAGAAGAATGCCGTCGTGCTGTGCATTCACTGAAACCTTTACCAGCAGAGGCGAGTAAAGGTCAATGTGTTGCGCCGGTGTAAGGGCAGGACTGGAGCTGGTCTTAGCCTCCTCGGGAAGCATAGCGGAACTAACCTCTTTCCCGTCAAGAACAAGAGTAGACCGAACGTCAAACGATTTTGATTTTAGTAGTTTCAGGGACTCAAGATCACTACCGGAAAGTATGAATTTGTAGAACATGGTGGCGCGGGGCAATACATCAGCCGTTTTATAGACTTTAATCTCCTTGTCGTATACGAGGGCTGGCGCTTCTTTTGGAGTTGCCTGCGCAAGACTTTTGCCCTTCGTGGAAAAATGCAAGTCAGCCCAACCAGACCAGTCGCCGACGGTATTATGTGATGGTCCGCCATCAACTCGAAACAGAAGCGTCATTGGTGTGCCGACAGATTTTGACAGATCGATGGATTCTGGAAACCAATGTCGGTCAGTATTTGTGGACTTTGGATCGATGTATTTTGAGAATACTTCTGTCTCGCCGCCCTTGTTAGAAACATATATCGTGAACTTCACGCCGTCACCATATGCGATATCGTAGACAGATGGATCCATTGCTATTGAAAAATCCAGCCAAGGTTTGTCTTTGTCGACTACACATTCGTATTTGACAGTGTCAGAAACCTTGTCTCCGCGCGGATGCTGGAATAACACATATTCTGTTTGCTTATCAATTGTGAATGCGTCCAACCGCAGATATTGTTCTTGCTCGCGTTGAGAATGCGCCAATATTTCGCGCGTAATCTCAGTCGGTTGCCCAAGAAAATGATCTCGCGTAGCAAGCAAATAACGCACTGAAGACAGATACCAAAAGCGCTGGAGAGTGGACATTTCAGCCTTTGCGAATAGTGGATCCGCTTCTTTCTCCATGCCATGGAAGCGAGTAGTTAAATTGAAGTCTGCCAGCTCATTTGGCTCTTTATCGCTCAAAAAGTTGCGCACAAAAGTGAGGTAGCGAGCTGGATACAGGGCATCGAGATCGCGAACGTCGCAAATTTGAAATGCGCTCGACCAGTTAGGAAATAAAATGCCGTCGAAACCAAGAACGCGTTCGGAGTCTTTTAGGCTGGACTGCAGGAACTGGATGTACGGCGCGCCTTTGTACGGATCCGACTGGCGCTTAGCGAGCTGATGAAACCAATAGAACATCGGCAGCATAAAGCTCAAGGAGAGGTTTGCACAAAGCAAAAGCAAGAGCAATCTGGATGACCGCATCCTCAAGTTGGGCTGGACAAGCGCTAGAAAGCTGATTGCCAGCGCCGCGCAAATTAGCGCGAGGGAGATTGTCAAACTTTTATTGAAGAGTAAGTGAACCGAGTGATCGCCCCAGAGAAATCGTTTATCAAACAATCCAACTGAAAGCAGAACTGCCGCGGCAATGGAAAAGCCGATTAAGAGCGAACTACGCTTGAGTCTTCCAGTTACTAATTGATCGAAACCAATGGCGGAGAGGGTGGCCATCGCGAAGCCTAAAATCGGCTCGCTATACTTCCAAAATACCACCAGTCGAAACAGTGGCAATGTCCCAATCCAGCTCAACAAAGGCAGTCCGAACTTTTTACCGAGGAAGAGAAAGACTAAAGCGATGAAGAACCAAACAATAGGTACCAGTTTTTTCCACTGCTCGTCTTTATCTTTCGCTCGCCAGTTTTCGATCGCCGCGACTGCTGCGACCAAGGCGAAGGCGAATACAATCACTCCCCAGTAACCATTGAATCCGTCATAGCCCACGCCGGTAACCACTTTCGCATTACCGAGCGGACCGTAGATGAGGGGATCGAGATAATTGAGAAAATGTACTAAAAAGTTGCCGTGAAACACTGATCCAGGACCTTCACTTCCACCAGCCCCTATGCCTCCAAGGTGCGTGTTGGATGATTCGCGGACATACTCGATAAACGGTAAAATCTGTGGGGATGCAATGGCCATCCCACAAAAGCTGGATAGGACATAAGCCAGACTGCCCCAGCTTTTGTCTTCCGATCGCGCCTGGCAGTTCAGAATTCGGGCAAAAAAGTAGAGGGCTCCAACCAGCAATACAAGAAATGAGACTTCCGGCATACCGCCCAGCAATACCATCCCTGTGAAGAATGCAGCGGCAACCACGCGGCGAAACGAGACGGCTTGGGCAAGCAGTTCGAGTACATAGAACAAGCCCGGCATCCACATCGAGACACTGATTTCAGGCATATTGAGGAACATGGTAAAGTATCCAGTCAACATAAAAGCGATGGCACCAAATATGGCACCATAAGCGCCTATGAAACGGCGAAGGTATAGGTTGGTCAAAATCCCGGCTAGCAAAAGTCTTGCCAGTACGAAAAGGTCATCAGCCCTGGGGCTCGGCTGCAGGCAAGCAAGCAAAATAAGCGGGTTAAATGGCTGTGATTGCATGTTCGCAAGCAGAGGCGTTCCGTATCCATTGTATGGATTCCACAACGGCGCAATTGAACGCGTAAAATAACAGTCGTGTAAGAGTGCGTAGTTCGGCTCTGAAAACCAGGCTGGGGCACCGTCATCATTGGACCGACGGGATTGCTTGTTCTCTTTATTTTGCTCATAAGCACCATACGGCATGATGCTCGCCGCGTCACCAGCGCTATGAATTAGCGTCTTGTCGCCCCAGATTACAGGGAAGAAAAGCAAGTTCAAAAGAACTAGCAACACCAAAGCAGCCAGTAGAGCCTCAGACTGAATAAGCTTCTTTAGCTCGCCTGACACAATGTATGATCTCCTTCGGACTGTGGGTGCTGGTTATTCATGCTCAAAACGCTATTTTTAGATCGGGATGGGGTAATCAACGAGATTGTGATGAGGGAAGGCGTTGTTTCGTCGCCTCGCTCGACAGCCGAATTTGTTATACGGCATGACTTCGATGAATTCTACCGCCGCATTGACTCTGTGCCTTTGAACCTGTTCGTGGTCTCGAATCAACCTGATGTAAGCAGAGGCTTGATCGAACTCAAAAATTTAGAGCAAATTAGCGATCAAATGGGTGCTCGATTTAAGTTCACAGAAATTGTTCATTGCATTCATGATGATAAAGATCTGTGTGCCTGTCGCAAGCCAAAGCCAGGAATGATCTCGGACCTGCTCGGGAAATACGCTCTCAGTGCCGATGAAGCTATTATTATCGGTGACAGTTATAAGGATATTTTAGCCGGGAAGTCAGCAGGCATCAAAACTGTATACTTGCAACAAGGCTATAATGCCTCCATTCCTTGTCAGCCAGATTATGTCGTGACCAAGCTTATAGAGGTCTTTTCACTCCCACCCTTCGCACACTTGTCATGAGTCGACTGCACGCCTAAAGCTTGTCAATCGATGTCAATAGAAAATCCAACTCAATCAGATGACAGCAACCACTTCAATCGACTACCAAGTTTTCATGACCGACGGCACATCCGCTGTGTCTGTAAAAGGCGCTCAGGCAGATGTTGAAACCGCCTGCCAATTTTTGGAAAAGGGCGGCGTCATATTTTTTCCCGAGACGCCTTTCAACTTCAGCGAAAGTGACAAAGCTTTTTTGCTTTCCCAAAAACAAAAAGACGCCGACTATCACAAAAATATTGCCTATAGACCCAAAGAAGATCGGGTCACAGGCTTCGGTGCGCAGACTAAAGAAGAAGCCGAAGAATTGCGCAGAATTATGGCAGACTTCCATAATCAAACAATTCGCTTTCTTCAGAGCTTTCTTGCGCCATACGCTCGACACTGGAAAATTGATTTCGCCAGCTTTAGACCAATCGAAGAGAAGGGCAGAAAGATGCGCTTGCGCGCTCGTAATGACCTCTTGCACGTTGACTCGTTTCCGACTCGCCCCATATTTGGTGACCGAATTTTACGCACTTTCATCAATATCAATCCGACCGATGTTCGCGTGTGGAACACATCTGAGACATTTGAAAAGTTAGCGGAGACTTTTCATGACAGCGTTAAAGTGCCTGGAGATCTCGATAAGGTCACACCGAGTGCGCCTTCGCCTCTCGCTTCGATCGCAAAAATGTTTGGATTTAAAGCGAACGGATCCTCACCTTATGATAGTTGGATGCTTGATTTTCATAACTTTCTAAAAGAAAACAACGAATTTCAACAGTCTTGCAGAAAGGATAACTGGCAATTTCCGCCTAATTCTTCCTGGATTGTTTTCACTGATATGGTCAGCCATTCAGTGTTGTCTGGACAGTTCGCTCTCGAGCAAACGATCATCGTCGACAAACAAGATCTTGTTTTGCCGGAGAAAGCGCCGATCAATATTTTGAAGCGCGTGTACAACCGAGTGTAATGGCGAAATTTCGAGTACGCAATCTTTTGGGCAAGGTGCCCTTTCTTGACGGATTGCGGCTGGACGCCCTCGAAGCTTTTTGCACGCACGGGATTGGTTATTTCGACAGCTCGTACTCGACGATGCGATTGTATTCTCCGAAGGCAAAACAATTTTTGGACGAAGGAAAATCGGCCTTGTTCGCCGTTCCGCATGGTCGAATGATAGGGCTGCTGCGGTTTCAAGACAATCGTTCACGCGTCACTATTTTGATCAGTCCAAGCAGAGACGGTGAAATTATCGCCCGCACGATAACGAATCTTGGTTTAACCGCGTCACGTGGATCCGAAAAGCAGGGTGCTGTCAAAGGCGGTCTTCAGATGGTCAAGGCCGCTGAAGCTGGTAAACATCTCGTTGTGATGGTGGACGGACCTCGCGGTCCCGCCTATGAAGTGAAGCCGGGCATCATCAAGATGGCTGAGATTACGGGCTTGCCTATTATTCCCTTCACCAGTTCATCACGAAATGCTATGACAATGTGGGGCTGGGATAGCTTTATGGCTACGCATTGGGGCAGCCCAATTCTGCACGTTTTTGGTGATCCGATCGAAGTTCCCGACGGAACTAGCGAAGACGAGCGCGAGGCATTAAGAGTCCAGCTTGAAAGACAGTTGGAATCGCTTCGCACGCAAGCGGATAAGTTTTGGTCCACGTCCGCATAGCATTGGTCCTGCCCTCAGCGTCCATAACCAAAGTAGTGGCACCGTCCGAATTTGTTCAATGAACAGATTGTACAAGCAGTGCGCAATATCTCGTACCTGTTTACTTAAGCAAAGTCATACCAGCTTTCGCCGCCATTTTATCGAACGTGACGGTGCTTTTACATCCTGCAGCGTTGGCCATGCGCTCGACCAGACAGTCGGCGAAATCGGCGTGCCCGGCTTCAAACAATCGTAGAGCTTTCCAGACAGTTTCTGTATCCTGAACAAGCAATTGCCTGGCGCTGA
>PLXC01000183.1 GCA_003151275.1 Candidatus Melainabacteria bacterium | reverse complement strand
CTGTTAAAAATTTTACGAAACAAGCTGTGCGTTTCGCGGTAATTTAGCCGCACGTGTCTACTTGTCAAACCCGGTCCACAAGCTGTATTGGCATATCTTGGAGATATCTCTTTGGTTCCACTCTGTATTGTGTCGGCTGTTTTTCGCGCGTTACTTTCCCTTAATCAAGTCGAAAGTGCCGCGCATAGAACCCTCACAGTGAGGGCTTGGTATGAACAATTTCCAGGGATATGTTGCAGATGACCATAAAAGAGCAAGCTGATGTCCGCCTCCAGAAGTCCCCAAAGGAGGTCTGGTTTGAAGCGCTGCAGATTCTTTCGAAGACGCTTCCCAAGCCAACCCTGGAAACTTGGATCAAACCGGCTCAGTTGTTGGAGATTACCAATGGCGAAGCGATTATTGGCGTGGCCAACGATTTTAGCGTAGGCATTCTCGCCAACCAGCACAAGGAAGTGCTGGCCAGTGCCATTTCCGAAGTAGCTAACGAAAAGCTGACCATACGCGTCGTAGTCGATGAGAGCATCAAAGCCGATTCATATGCATCCAGCATCGCCAACATCTCAGTCATCCAGAACGCTCCGGAACCGAACAGACACCCTAGCCATAACGCCAATTCCCCGAGCGGCTACCAGCAAGCGACAAGCCAAAACAACAGGGGCAATCTCAATCCCAAGTACACGTTTGATACTTTCGTAGTCGGCTCGCACAATCGTTTTGTTCATTCGGCAGCTCTGGCGGTAGCAGGACGCCCTGCACAGACTTACAATCCACTTTTCCTGTACGGCGGTGTCGGATTGGGCAAAACCCACATAATGCAAGCCATTGGTCATGAGGTCCTTAAGCATTCTCCTCATCTATCTGTTCGCTATCTAAGCTGCGAGAAATTTACCAACGAGCTAATCAACTCGATTCAGGAAAATCGGATGTTGGATTTTCGTAAACGGTACCGACACGTCGACGTATTGCTGGTTGACGATATCCAATTTATTCAAGGAAAGGACGCTACGCAGGAAGAGTTTTTCCACACTTTCAATACGCTGCGCGACAATGGCAGCCAGATTGTGCTGTCATCAGACCGGGCACCTAAAGCAATCGCACTGCTAGAAGAACGCTTGCGCAGTCGGTTCGAATGGGGACTGGCAGCCGATATCCAAGCACCAGACCACGAAACAAGAGTGGCCATTCTACGAAAGAAATGTGAGATCGATGGAATCAGCGTGCAAGATGATGTGCTCGATTATATAGCCGGTGTATTCACTACGAATATACGCGAACTAGAAGGCGCTCTGATTCGCTCTCACGCGTACGCAAGCATGACAGGAACAGATTTAACCCCAGCTGCCTTGCGGGGCATCCTCCAACCTTCTGGACCCGAGAAGCAAAAGAAAACTCTGACCATCGATCAGATTATTGATATCGTAGCCGCCCAGTATCGAGTTGAATCTAGTGACTTGCGCTCTGCTAGACGATCCCAAGATTTGGCTCTGCCTCGACATGTAGCCATGTATCTGGCCCATGAAATCATGCAAATGAGTTTTCCGCGCATCGGTCAAGCATTCGGAAACCGCAAGCACACGTCTGCCCTTTACGCCTATTCGAGGATTAAGGAGCAGATGCCGGCTGATCCTGACCTAGCCCACGCGGTAAAGCTACTGACGCGACAACTGAACGGCTAAGCGCGTTTCGCAACCAAATCTGCCTTTTGATAATCACTATATAGATGCATTTCGCGACGTTATCCAACGTCGATTGAACACGTAATAGTTGATAACACGCTACAGCGCTGATGATCAGACGATTTGGAATGAAAGTACTCTCCGATCTCGTAGCAGAATTAAAGAATTAAGCTGAACGATCTAAAATTCTGGCTCAATGTACATCGGCTCTATATGCGGATCTCCACCTCATTACTGGGCGATCTCGTAGCTACAAACATAATTTGACCTAGCACCGAAGTGATCATTTAATTAAGCAGAGGCTGAATCTACATCGGCTCTATATGCGGATCTCAGAAGCAAAGAGCAGATCCCCGAAGGACTGAATTTATGACTGCCGATTTGGCAAATCGCCACCTAGTTCACACATTAAGTGCTTGTTCAAAACCTGTTCAAAACGTGTTTATATTCTGTAAACTAGCTGTGTAATGCAGACTAGAAGCCAACTCCTTATTTTTGACTTTTGAACACCTGACAGTAGAGAAACTGACATGAGTGATCCAACGGTGACGAGACTTTCCGGGCTTATCTACAGAAAACCGCTTGCACTGCTACTTCTATATAACTGTATTTAAAGACCTAACAGAAGCAGAACAATGAAAGAGGGGTGAATTCCTTTCGTTCTCACCTTGCAAACCGCCTGTCAGGAAGATAATCTTGAGTACGAAGCAAGTGAACTTGCGAAGACGCTCATTTAGCGTTCAATCGAAACAGCGTTAAAGACGCTGTGCGAGCTACAAGATTCAACCTGAGGTTCAATTATGCACTTTGCTGTACAAAAGGATGTCCTCGCAAAAGCGCTGAAAGATGTGACTAACGCAGTCGCAACTCGCGTAGTTCAGCCAATATTGAGCAATGTGCTGATCGAATCGGTCGACAGTAACACGATCAAGTTTCAGGGAACAGATCTTGATCTGGCAATTGAAACCAAGACGACAGGCGTTGTATATACCCCTGGCACGATCACTCTTCCGGGAAAGAAGTTACTCGAAATAGTAGGCAAGCTGCCAAACGAACTTGTAGTTTTCCAAATCAACAAAGAAACGCTTGAAACAACGGTGACCTGCCAACGTTCCAAATTCAATGTAGTTGGCCTGGCAGCAGACGATTTCCCTAGATTTATTGACGCTCGCTCGGTTGAAGGCGTATTGATGCCTACAGATATTTTGCGCAAGGCAATTGTACAAACTGGATTTGCTGCTGCAAGTTTTGAACAAAACAGCATCTTAGGCGGCATCTACATGATCATTGAGAACGGCAAATTTGAATGTGCTGCGACAGACGGAAGTCGATTGGCGAATCGTAGCGAAGTTTTGAACGTATCCGTTCCAAGTGGCAAGAAAGCAGATGGCGACAAGGAAGTCGAAGGCGAAGGTAAAACCCAAACTGCCACTTTAGACAGACCGCACAATTTGAAAGCGATTATTCCTGCTCGCGCATGCAACGAATTGGTCAAGTTGTTGGATGGCTCAAAGGGCTCCTCAAGTGAAGTTCGACTTGCTTTGGTTAGTGGTCAAATCGTGTTCGAGACAGACTCTCACTATTTATCAACAAGATTGATTAGCGGCGAATATCCTCGATACTTAGAACTCTTTCCAGCCAATCATACTTATCAAGCAACTTTTAGCAGAGAAGAAATGATGTCGGCGATCGAGCGTGTTGCAGTTATGTCAGATGACAGAACGCACCTGATCAAAATGCACTTTGAAGGCGAAACACTGCAAGTCACTGCTAATACGCCAGACTTGGGTCGGGCTCAAGAAGAAGTTTCAATGACTTTCGAGGGACAAGTTCTCGATGTCGCGGTCAACGTTCGCTATCTCTTAGATGTGCTGCAACGCCTAGGCCAAGTTGACGTTTCTTTTGAGATGACTGGTCCTCTCAAACCTATCATCATTAAAGGCGTGGGCGATGATAACTACCGCTATTTGTTGATGCCCGTTCAGTCTAAATAGTAAGCGCTCCGTCGCCTTCAGTACCTTTCGGCTGAGCAGCATCGCTGCTAGAGATCGTTCGCGGATTTATGATGATAGATCTCGCGCACCAAATAAGGTGCTATTGCTAAATAAATCGCGTTGTCAGAATTTCACCAGTATTCATTAGACTCTGGTCTAGTCTTATAATTTGCACTACCAATAATGCACAGTCAACTTCTTGTAGTTCAGGATTTTGATTTTAACATTTCGTGCGTTATTAATATCGACGATCGAAAGACGTGCAATGATTGTAGATTAACTAAGACATTACGAAAGGGAGATTCACTATGAGACTCGTGAGAAGTCTAATTGCAATTGCAATCGCGGGTCATGTAATTGGCGGATCTCCGGCTTATTCAGCGGATATTTCTCAAATCTTGCAGCAATTTTCTTCAAGCGTTCACGGTTGGACTGACCTCGAATCGCGCCTGACTGACTTGACCAATGAACTCAATTCGGCTCAATTGAACGGCAGTTTAACTCCGCCGCAGGTGGCTGGTTTCAAGGCTCAGATCGGGAAAATTAGACAAGAAGAGACCGCCGCGCAAGCTACCGGGGCTCATATGAGCATTGTTGATATGTTCAAGTACACCAATACATTGAATCTACTTGCAACGCAGGTCAATCAAACGATGCAAGCTAAGCAGGCTACGATTCCCGATGTTGCAGCATATCAAGGTTTACTTAGAAAACAGATTGCAGATGCTCGCGTCGCCAATCAGCTAACCCAACCAGATGCTGACAAATTCAACCAGGAAGTTCGTGCTGTAGCAGACATGGAATCTGCTTTTAAGAGCACAGGCGATGGAACCATTAGTCCAAAACAAGCTGAGCTGTTAACTAGTAAGCTTGATGTCATTAAAGCAGGTATCACGCAGCAGATCGCTCAATCTCAGTCAGCTATTCCTGAGATCACCTCACGTCGCGAAGCTCTTCAGAAGAAAATAAATGATTCAGCTAACCTACTGACGGCAGAGCAAAGTAATTCATTAAAAGCGGAATTGGCTCAGATCGCAGCAACTCAGCAAACTTATACGACATCAGGAAACATCAGTGGTTCGCAAATATATGCCTTGGCGACTTCACTTGATAAATTAGAACGCAAAATCGATGAGTCCTTAAGCGCCCGCGTCGTTTCTAGCGCTAATACAGGATCTCCTAATGCCTCCCTTCCGGGTGACAATTCGCAAGGGAGAGATCGTGGCGGCGCCCCAGGTCGTCCTGGTTATCCTGATGGACCCGCCTATCGAGGACCTGACACAAACCCTAACGACCCTAGAAATAGCGATCTCACTCGCCCTGGTTTCAGGGTACCGCCGGGTGGTCCTGACACCAGTGCGGAGTATCCTCGGAACAATGATCCGAACCGCCCTGGCTTCAGGGTACCGCCGGGTGGTCCTGACACCAGCTCGGAGTATCCTCGAAACAATGATCTAGGCCGCCCAGGCTTTAGGGTACCGTCAGGTGGTCCTGACACAAGTGCGGACTATCCTCGGAACAATGATCCGAACCGCCCTGGTTACCGAGTACCGCCGGGTGGTCCTGACACCAGCTCGGAGTATCCCAGAAATGATCGCAATCCACGGGGTAATGGCTATACAAATTCCAATTCGGGCAACGTTGATGACGTAGCAATCGCGCCGCCGCGACGTGGTTCAAGAGGTGGCAACGGCGACAGCGGGCTCGATAACTCCTCGTACAATAATTCAGGAAGTCAATCGAATTTAAATACCAATGAATCCACTACTTTAGACAGCACCGTATCTGGTTCCACTTACAAAGATGTTCAAGGATATTGGGGAGAACCTTATATTTCAGGTCTCGCTTCTCGTGGAATCATAGGCGGTTTCCCAGACGGTTCATTTAAGCCAAATGATCAGATCACACGCGCACAATTTGCCGCGATTGCTGCCAAAGCGCTTTCAGTTCCAAGCGCCGGCGCTTCGTCAACATTCCGAGACGTGCCTACGAGACATTGGGCTGCGAATGTGATCAGCGCCGTCAGCAGTGCTGGTTTAGTGACCGGCTTTCCAGATGGTACCTTTCGTCCAGAAGACAAAATCACGCGCGCCCAAGCGCTTGTGATTCTCGCAAAGGCGTTGAAGAATGCTTCGCCGAACGCGAACGAACTAAATTCATATTCCGATGCATCACAAGTTCCAACTTGGGCACAGCAAAGTGTTTCGATTGCCGCCGGCGGTCACATTATCGTTAACTATCCGGATCCGTCTTTGATTCGTCCCATCGATTTTGCTACTCGTGGTGAAGTTGCTGCGTTGATGTATCAAACACTGCTCAATACAGGTAAGGATTTGCCGAGAGTGACGATCGGAGTGTTGCACCCTCAGCGCCGATAAGAGAAGCGAAGCAATAGTGGGAATTGCATCTCATGCGACAATTTGCTGTTAGCAAGTGAGTTCCGCAGCGAGTTGTACGTTGATTACCCGCACCCGCGCACAACAATGGGAATCAGTTTGGCAATGGTCGATAGAATCGGATCCACCCGTGCATGAGTTTATCGACACGCACCGCCCCCTTATAGATCGGTCCGCCCTTGCCACCAAAATTTTGCTGAATTAGACCTAAATGCTTGTTGTTGATCGAATCCACTACCGCCGTGTGATGCGCTGCATGCATTTTAATGAATTTCACTTGGCTAAATTGAGCAATATCACCAGGTTGAACGCTTTCTAGCGAGCCAGAGCTTACCTTCGTTCCCTCAGGCGTTCCCTCTATCATGCATACTTCTCTGCCCCACACGTAATCATTCCATGCTGGATAGCCCTTGCCAGCTTTCGGCCTAGCGCCGGCATAGCGCAAAGCCTGAACCGCAAGCGCGGCACATTGCCCGTTGCCGATGCTCTTTTCCACGTTTTTATTGCAGTACTCAAGCACGCGCAGATCGAGCATGTTCGGCGCATCGGCACACGCCGCACCAGAGAGCGGCAGCAGTGCCAGAGCTGTAGAAAGAACACGGATTCCTTGCCAGGATAGGAGTTTGGTTTTCATATTTGGTATTGTCTCTGCTTTCTGGTGCAACCTTTCAGAGCATAGAAAATATTAGCCAGCAGTGAGACATACTTCTTGCGTTTGCTAAAAATAGGCGAAAAAAAGGCTTGGACACTCCCGGTTTTTACTAAGAAAGAACGGAGCAATCCAAGCTACAAGTTTTATACCCGGCGAAACAGAAATAACACTTTTAGAAAAAAGTTTTTCTGTCTAGAAGATTAAGTCTGATTTCCGTTTTCTTCAAGGCGGTTATACTTTACAGCTCCCGCAACCAGCGAGCACGCAGTAATGTCTAGAATCGAATTGGCTAAAGATGTCGAGACATCTGATCGCATCGAGCTAATGGAGCATCTCAGTCTTGACTCAAGCATGTCCTTGGGGAGCACTCCTGTTTCTCCCATACTCACACTTGAGCCTATGTCTGAGCGCAGCCCAGAGCAAGATGGATTCGAAAGATAGGCAAAAGAAAGGCTTGGACACTCCCGGTTTTTTACTAAGAAAGAAACGGAGTAGTCCAAGCTAAAGTATCTATACCCGCCAAAACGGAAAATCACGTCTAAACTAGAAATATTTTCCAAGTTTAGATTAAATGCTACTTTTGCTCGATAGCGCCGGTCCAGTGAGTTATGTCTTTAGCGCTCATCTTGCCTCGAGGCTCCTTGCGGGCATCCTCATAGTTCCATTTGTCGATGTCCACCAAATATTGGCCTCGAGAGAGAAGAGTCCCCTGGCAAACTTTGTCTGACTGTGGTTTGTTTTCTAAATCAACGTTCGCTCGACTGAGCAAATCCTTCATAACCCAGTCGGGGATCTGCGACTGGTGACTTGGGTAAATGAAGCTAAACAGGATTAGATGGCTGAGCAAAACACGCCAATGATCGCGGAAGCGATCTAATAGTCTGTTCCAGTCGAGTTCATGACCACATGCCATGAGTAAATGGGCAATATCGGCGCCATCGTATCGTTCGCGCTCCATAATGAAAGCCTTTGACCAAATGATGTCTTCGGCGGGCAGTGCCATGACTTGGATGCCCAGCAACGATGCCGGTTTGGCGTGTTCAAAACAGGCATCGTCGACTTCTGCGATACCGTTTCCGGAGCTAAAAATGACGTCAACGTAGTCCTCACCGCTGAATGCTTTGCCAAGCCAATGTGGAAACGTCATTTCGGTTTTGAATCCAGCCGTCGAAAGAACATCTAGAATCTTTGGGGCATCTTTTCTATAAACAAATACATCGAGATCGCGCGTGTGGCGTTCGAAATCCATGTATTGAGACAAAGCATAGGCGCCTCCGAGCATAAATGGTATTTTGGATTCGAGTAGAAGTGACAATGTTCGTTTGTAGAAATCTTGTGTGCCTTGCTCGAGTTCTGATTGTTTTCTAGCGGTGCTCGTCATCATATACTCCTTAGAATCCGGTTCCATTGCGGACTATTTAACGGACGTAAAATTTTTCAGAAAGTAGCCCACTCGTGTAGTATCAGTGTCGACATTGTGAATTCAGCTGAACAGCAACTTATGTGGCATTACTTACGTCAGCCCGTTGTGAATTCATCACTTAACACCTGCGAAAGTTTGTCCAAGTAGGAGATTTATGAAAGACATCATACGAATTGCTGCAGTCGGTGATACTCACTGCAAGAAAACTAGCCACGGAGAGTTAAGAGGAGTCTTTTCGGAAATAACAGACGTCGCCGATATTCTTGTTCTATGCGGAGATCTGACGGATTATGGACTGCCTGAAGAAGCGCAAATCTTTGTCAAAGAGCTATCGGTAGTAAAAATCCCGATGGTCGGAGTGCTGGGAAATCATGATTACGAATCGGGCAAAGAACAAGAAGTAAAACAAATTCTGACTGATGCCGGTGTCACCATTCTTGACGGCGAAGCAGTGGAAATTCTCGGGATTGGATTTGCTGGCACGAAGGGCTTCGTAGGTGGATTTGGGCGCGGTGCATTGGGACCATGGGGTGAATCAGCCATCAAGACCTTCGTTAACGAGGCTGTACAAGAAGCGCTTAAATTGGAATCAGCCTTGGCGCGTTTGAGAACGAATGAAAGGATCGCCATTTTGCACTATTCGCCGATAAAGGGCACGGTAGAAGGTGAACCGTTGGAAATTTATCCTTATCTGGGCACAAGTCGCCTGGAAGAGCCACTAATCAGATATCCAGTTACTGTTGTTTTTCATGGACATGCGCACAGCGGCAGTTTGCAAGGCACCACCTCTAGTGGCACGCCCGTGTTCAATGTTGCAATGCCTTTATTGCGCAAGAAACTGCCTGACAAATCTCCATTCCATTTGATGGAAATAAAGATCACTCAGGAGACGCCGGCAGCGGTGCCATCATAAGTCGAGATATTTTTTACTTCTTTTCTTTTTCTGCTCGTTCGACTTTCTGGGTCAGCTGCTTCACAGCCTCCTGAAGCGTCGTCTCGTCAATGCCTTCAGACAGCTGCTTCTCAATCGCCAAGTAATCGGCAAGTAATGGCTCTGCCGCATCCTTGTGGCTCTTGCTCAAATGCATGATCCGGTCGACTAATTTTTGACGCTCAGTGTGCAGGGGACCAGCGATGGCATGTGTTTCGCTACCTGTTTTGGCTGCATCCGACTTCGATTCCGATTTGTCTGGTATTTTTGTCGATTCCGATTTTGATTCAGTTACAGAGATCTCGGCAAGAGCTGTATTTAACGAACTGTCGAGACTGTTGATTGTATTTGCGTTCAGACTAATCTGTTTGATCGCACCGGCTTGAGCAGGATCGGCAAAAGCGATGCTGACATCATTTACAGTCTTGGGAGCTGCTTTGAGCGCTTTTTCAGCAATTTGCAAAGCTACGTATTTTAGATCTCTGTCCGAGGCAGCTGGATCAAGCTCGGTTGAAATGTCAATGCGATTTCCTTCAACAGTTGTTTTAAGGCGGTAGCTAAAGCCTGATATCATCGCACTTTCAACTTTTGAGTTCGGATCTACGTTTTCCAGTTCTTCTAAAGGTAGTGAGGCTATTAACTCATCTTTGCCGATAGATCCACTAGCGAATGCCTTCACGGTACCTGTTGTGACAGTTGTCTGCTTATAGTGGGACATGTCTTTAGTATTGAAGAAGTAAACGATTACTCTTGTAATGCCTGGATCCATTCCCATAGCCGTTTTGGAGATGAGCACCGCGTCAATCTTCAAGTCTTTGTCGTTAGCGCTAGAAACTTGATACATAGAGACTTTGGCTGTGTTTCCGTCTACTCTTGCGTTCAATCGAGTGCTAGTACCCAAAGTATTCTCTTTGTCGATGGCGCGGACGATGTCTTCGCCGGTGGTGGCGCTGGCAGCCATGCCCAATTGAGAGGCAATTGCAAAACCAATGATGGTGGCAACTGTGGATGATTTTTTTTCGAACACGCTTGGGACCTCCGCGCGCAATTTATTCCTAAGTTCTTAAAATTCGGGATGTCTTTGTTGAATTCTCGCTAAACGCCGTTCAATTTCCACCAGCTGTGATTGTTTGGAGGGATCTGTCGCCAATATTTGAATGAAGTATTGAAGACCATCATGAAGGCGTTTATCATCTTCAATTCGCATGTTTTTGGCGGCGTCGGCTACAGTCAATCTTTTTTCAATTTCTCCAAGATATGTAATTGGGTCGGCCAGAATGGAAGCATCTTGAAGCGGCTCAATGCCGATTGCCCAGCGGCTCATTCTCCGGGTTGGTAGTTTGATTTTCGGTCGAGGTCCTGAGCTGGTGGTCTTCGTTGCTTGCATGGCTTTAGCGGCCTTGTTCGCCTTTTCCAGTGCAGTTAAATTGCTAGACAGGTTGCCGACCAGCTTCGTAACGTCTGACTCTGAAGTGCCGGCAGCGACCGACTTTTCGATACCGTCGAAAATCCCCTTAATTACGCCGATTCCGACGCCATTCTTGGCGAGCTCATTGATTCGTTCAAGGAGGGCTTGACGCTCGTCTTTAAGGAAACCTGGAACAACCGTCGCAGTTGTAGCAGCAGCACCAGCACCAGCTGTAATTGTCACTTTTGCGAACACTGCCTGAACTGATTCATTGAGAGTTTGAATTGTCTTTGAGTCCAAGACAACATTCTTGATCGTGGCGGGATGTGATGGATCTGCAAAGGCAATTTTTATTGTTTTGATATTGGCAGGAGCAACACTTAGTGCTCGTTCGGCAATTTGCAAAGCGGCGAATTTCATGTCACGAAGACTTGCTGAAGCATTGAGATCTGTCGAGACGTCAATCTCGTTTCCTACAATTGCACTATCCAGCCTGTGTCCTACCCCCACCGTTTCACCAGCTTGCATGGCGTTTTCCACTTTTGCATTTGGATCTTCAGTTTGCTTAGATTCAAGTGGCAGCGAAGTAAGCAAATCGTCCTTACTTACCTGACCACTAGCGAATGCTTTTACGTCTCCAGTGGAAACGCTTATTTGCCTATATTTTGTTAGATTAACATTGTTGAAAAAATAAATGATGACGCGATTAATGCTTGAGTCGAGATTCATGATTGCTCTCGACATAAGAACAGCATCAATTTTCAAATCCTTGTCATCCGCTTTGACATGTCGAAAAGTGGAAACAGTGGCCATGTCACCTTTGACTTGGGCGTTAAGCCTGGCTCCTGGAGCCAAAATGTGTTCTTTGTTGATTAGAGAGACAATGTCTTCACTAGTCGCTGCCGCATGAACAGGTGTGATCGCCTCCAGTTGAAATGTTGCGGCAAGAGTGATGCTCAAAGCAACAGCACGACGCCAATTTCTCTTTTCGTACACTCGTAGTCCTCCGTGGATGATTAGGCCAAGAGATCAACACAATTCGAACACAGTTCTGTTGTGTTTCAAGATACATTCTAGTTGCTTTTAGCTATTTGTCGCCTGGGCTTGCATCATTGGTGACAGTGGTTGTATCACTCTTGGGGGTGTAATAAGTCGTGATACCTAACGTTGACCCAGTTTTGGCGCCCACATAGCCTTTGTCAGATTTAGGCAAGAGGACTCCTGTCAAGACATTGAGAATGTTGGCATCAACCTGAATCATTCTGCGGAATCTAATGCTGCCGGCAAGACCGGTGGTCTGATAGGTTGGACGAACAACAGGAACTCCACCATTTACTTGATAAGTGAAAGTGGGCTCGGCTGGAGGCAACGTATCGCCAAAATCACATTGAGCTGTGAGTAGCGGGTGGGCACCACTACCTTTTGGTGGAGATGGCTGGTTGGCTCCTTGACCGCCGGCACCATAATCGCCACCTGAACCGGGGGGAGTCGCAGCCAGGCGATCCGCTGCGGTTGTTGGTCCCGCCACTACAAGAGTATCGTTTAGCGGCTCACCGCCATGTTTGCCCCCCGAGAGCGAACCACGCAAGCGGCATTGGTCCCGAACATAAACGTCAAACTGGGGCGTGAAGGTAATGATTCCGCCAGGTATGGATTTGCCTTTGCCTTTCTTACCACCTTTGCCGCCACCTTTGCCGCCGCCCCCGTTACCCATACCTGGCAACACGACGTTATTGAAAACCAGTTGAGGCAAGCCTGTGATGAAATCACCTGGTTTGCCTGCACCGGACAGTTTTTCCCCGTACAATTGCTGATCAGCCACTGTCTGATATGGATAAGGAGCGACAGGCAAACTCTTGTACTGAACTGTGCCGGTTGCATCAAACTTGTAGATATGCATCACTCCAAATGGAATTTGAGGTCCACCGACTAATTTGGTCAGGTCCGTATTCTTGATTGGCAGTGTGGAGTCCAGCTCAGTCACCCAGTCAAGCTGAGGAACCGCGGGCGATTTAAAAGGCGTTTTCTGTATGTTGACCACCGAATCGATATCCATCTTGGCGCCGCCGCGACGAATCCAATCATATAGAGCGATTCGCCACATATCTCCAATCTTGTTTCCAGCGACGCTGGCTGGGTATGCGGGGCAACCTGGGTCAAGGCTTGAGCCTGGATCATAAGGGTAGTCCCCTACTGCCGACTCAGTATCAGCATCAACGCCTGCATTTAAATATGCGGAGGTGAGCAGACTGGCAGGGTTAGTCAATCCAGGCACGGGTCCATCAGGAAATTCAATAGTGATAGCACCAGGAGCAGGTGTGACGTCAAACACGCTTGATGGTTGCGCACAGGCAGCACTATGAAAGATGGCGCCATTAGGCGTTTGCGAGGTCTTGATGAGCTCGTCCGCCTCGGCTTTGACGATGGTCGGCACATGATAGGGCAGGCTCGGGGCACTGGCCACCCACTCGCGAACGTCGCATAGTCTGGTGCTAGATCCGATGCCGCCGAAGACAAAATCCATTTTGCCTGAAGATGCGTTGTACGGAATATCAACAAAGGATCTGTAGGTGCCGTTTTGTTGCAGACTGGGACTAACAGGGTAAGCCCCAGATGGTTGAGGCACAGGAATATTTGTCTCAGAGGGACTGTTTAACTCGCCCATTGTCAGCTTAAGGGAGTTGGCAACATAGTTCGATGAGCCCGACATGCGAATGCAGTTTTGGATGTAGATATTCTCAGCATTTTTATAGACGTTCAGAAGGGTTCCGTCTCTGTCCTTTGCAGTTGGAGAGCCTTTCGGAGTGCATGCCTGTGTCAAGACAGCCTCAAGCTGTGTGATTGCGGCCTTGGCATTGGC
This sequence comes from Candidatus Melainabacteria bacterium, assembly GCA_003151275.1. The sequence goes on along the minus strand of PLXC01000183.1, from coordinate 5,051 downwards.
TAGATCATCGGCTGCCAACAGTCCCATGACCTTAGAGCCACCAAGAGCGTCGATCTGGTCAGCGATGATGGCGTCGACACGCGCTGTGCCTAGCAGTGTGTTGATGCCGTGTACCGGTAGACAATAATTGTCTCCAGCGGCAGTCGCAGTGCCGATCGGCGCCTGATCCGACAAGGATACGAAGCCAACTTCTTTAGTGTTTATAACTATGTTGGTTAGATCGGTAGCCGCCGAAAGAGCGGCTGCTTCAATAGCCTTCTTTTGCTCGGCATTGCTCCCCAGGAGTCTTGAGTAATTCAGGCAAAAGAAAATCAAAATTACAACGATGCCGACAATGACTGCGGCGATAAGGGCGATCATGCTGCCTCGAGCGGCTCTTGGATGCTTGCGTGTTTTCTGGCCATTGCCGTCGTGTTTGAGCATTTGAGACCTCTGGAAAGCACGGATTCTGATTAAGCCAAATTAACATCTTGATCGTAGTGTGACTATCTCTTGGCTGTCAACCTCATCACAATTGACGAATTACCAAATCGTCCGGTCTTTGGACCGCCAACCTTTTGGTGTAATCAGCGCTTAGCTTTATTCTGGCCAGTTGTTCCAGTTTGAGCGTCTGTTTGAATGGCGAATCGATCGGTTAAGTCTTTGCAGCCATGACAAAGCTCAATTTGGCACCATATATAGTGCGCACCCGAAGTGCGAAGAATGGTAATGCGATTAAATCTAAACATTCTTATGAACTGACAAAATTAAGGCGGGATCTTAATTCGGAGGGGCTGTATGTTTTTCGCAAAGATAAGACTTGGGATTTAGAGTTGGTGGTAAACTGACACTTCTGTCTTTTAGTTGGGGCTTAATCATGTCGAATTTAGTTACGGGCGTAAAAGTACCGGATATTGTGATGGAGAGCTTTATTGCGGCTCCAATCGAGAAGGTCTTTGAACATATAACAACCGCTGCAGGTTGGGATGCCTGGTTCACGAAAGGAACTAAAGTAGACCTGCGAAAGGGCGGCAAAATCCAGCTAAAGTTTGTCAGATGCGGCGCCAACAATGAAGAACTGGACGTCGACTGCCCAATTGTAGAGTTGACCCCACCAAACAAGTTAGTTTTTCAATGGAAAACGGGCGATAATCCGACCACAGTCAAATTCAACCTAGAGTCGCTGGATAAAGGCACTTTGGTAGAAGTGGTCGAATCTGGTTACAAGAATACCGAGAAGGACTTGTACTGGATGATGCAATGCTCAACCGGTTGGGGTGAGGCCTTGACTCTGCTCAAATTTTATCTTGAACATGGCGTTGTTTACGGTGCTGTTCCTAACCGCGACTAGTTGTTGTATCTAAGTGTTCGAAACCGCTGGTGCGCTGGAGTCCAGGCTTTTCGAAGCATTGGACACACCACCGCTACATCCTTCTGCTTGAGGTCTTCATTCTTCGGGAGTCCAGTGAGGCTTCATTTCGCGTTGCGGTAGCAGTGCTAGCTTGCCGCTTTGTGCTTGCGGCGTTTGCTGTGAGGTTGCGCTTGGCGTGGCCTTCGGTTGCGGTTGTTTTAATAGATCCTCGCGTCGAGTCGGTTTTAAATCTTCTCGTCTGGTCGTTCTCAAGAATTCGATTAATCCACTGCCATTCGGCATGTACATAAATTGAGGAGCCAACAAAATCAGTGCAATAAATCCTAGCGCCAAGACAATCAGTGTCGCGACAATGCCTAGATTTTTAAGTTCGATCTGTGCGGCAGATCAGCTTGTGCAAATGAGCGCTGCAGCAAACGTCCATCTAAATCTAATGCTGACGCGGATTGCGTCCAATTCGGCAAAGCCGATCTGAGCTCGAGTGCATCGGCCCAATGCTGGTGATTCCACAGAGACTTGATGTAGAGCGACTTAACCGCTAACAGCCCTGGATTTTTTTCGCCTAAAACATACTGCTTTATTTTGATCCCTTGATCGTAAGACTTTCTCGATTGTTCAATGTTGCCCTGTGCAGCAAACAGCATGGCTTGAGCAAGGAAGCTCGTCGACTTTTGCAGGGAATCTGCATGAGCGATACTTTCCTCTAAACAGGTGTTTGCCTTTTCAAAGTCTCCCTTTTGCGCATGATACAGCGCCAAAGTGTACAAGCTTTGTGAGACTGCTTGGTTTGCTGGACCGAGCACGTGCACCCTAATTTGCCAGGCTTTAGTCGCCGGAGCTTCTGCTTTTGCAAATTTTCCCTCGTCCAAATATGCGCGGGATAAAATGTCGTAACTGTCCGCCAAACGTAGGGCGTTGCGTTCAGTATCCTTCTCTTCGACAAGGATGGCGGCGTTGGCATATTGTTCTGCGTTTAAGTATTCTTGTGAGTAGAGTGCCACTGTGGACACCGCGTTGAGACTGTCTGCCACTGTTGGAGCGCTTGGACCACCCAGCTTTTTGCGCGTTTCAAGTGCTTGCGTGCACAGTTGTTGGGCTGATTTCAAGTCGCTTTGCAAGGCGTACAAAAGTCCACGATCGGTCAGATATGAAGCGGTTTTCGCATCGTCACCTTTCTGCGCTGAATCGATTAGTAGGCGATTGACGATAGTTTCGGCGTAATCTGTGTTTCGTGCGCCAATGTGGAGGCGGTCTGCATCCATGAGCACTGTCAAGTCTGTTTTTGCCGACAGAGGTTGGGCATTGACGCAAGTAGGGTAGATGCTACCGATGAACATCAATGTGCCTATGGATAAAAGGATTGGCTTGCCAGTTCGCATGATTACTCCTTAGCCTGCACAGATGTGAGGCCGTAAAAACGTGTTGGTTAATATCGCCGCGTGCTTGTGGTACAGCGCGCTGCGAGCTTTCGCCTAATGTGATGCTAAATGTGGTGCTTTGTCAGGAAAACATTTTTGCCAGAAATGTTACTTGTCAACGTCATTACTAAATTTGGATTCTTGTCACATAGCCCTTTAGGGTTCAGTGGCAATAATATATGTCCACTTTTGTAAATAGCTGCCGAAATTAAGCTCGGCTTAATAAGTTGCCAAGCATTTGATGTATTCCAGCAATATCGAGGATTTACAGCCCTATAAGAGGTTGTACTTCCTGATTTACAAGTGGGACTGCGCCTTTGTGAGTGGAAGAATTGCTGTGATATACTGCCAATCCCGGCTGTTGGCGAGTCACGGTGACTACAACTCCGATAGTTGGGATCGTAGCTCAGCTTGGTTAGAGCGCCTGCCTGTCACGCAGGAGGTCGCGGGTTCGAGTCCCGTCGGTCCCGAATTTATCAAAGCATCACCAGCTCCTGTTTGTACGGGTGCTGGTGAAGTATATTTAGGGGTAGTCCCTTTCGCCTGGTAGGCACCTGGTAGGCAAATCCGGTCGTTCAGCGGAGACTTCGAGCTCACGATAAATCGTCGAACGGCACCAATATTGGTGCTTTCCAGCCAAACAGAAAAGGTTCTCTTGTTTGTTTAAATAAGAAAACCCTCTCAATTTATGTCAGAATTTGAAACCCGCACAGTGAGCCATTCTCAGAGAGATATCACCATTTTTGGTACTTCTTTCGGAACGCGGCAAGTGCTGCAAAAGCTTCTGGACTTCCAGGCTTAATCGCTTTTGGCGTTTCCGGCTTTGGTATCGCAGGTGGAGCAACTGGAGCCGCAACACGAAAAAGATGCGGTTTCAATTCCTTCAATTGATCGATTGCAGCAGCAGCATTTAGAACAGCGTGTTGGTCGTCCAGTCGGACATTTTCCCTTGAAGCCAACAAAGCATAGTCGGGATCGAGAATACCGCGCTCCAGGGCAACGCGTTTCAGTTCGACATCGACCAAATGTTTCGACATGGATTGCAGCCTCGTCAAATTTTTCCCGAAAATTTAATACTGTATTCCATAGTATGATTTTTTTTTGAATCAGTCTGAGGAAATAGTCGCATTTGTTCTCGTTTCAACAGACGGCTGGAATGGTCAATTAGCCTGAATTGAAGCCCTGCAGGGGCGATGCTAGACAAGCCGAGGCTAATCTGGCATCAGTTCCCTGCAGGCGCTTCAACCCTAAGAATCAACAAAGGGGTCAACGACCTGATTTCTCGCTCCGGCGCTTGCTGGATGGACGTTGGCGCATGGCATCGGCAATGTTTTTGCGGCGGATGAGACAGGCCAATCGTGCTTTTGTCTCGACATCAGCGATGCCGACCTTAGTCGGTGTCTTGAAGACATCCGGCTGATAGCGGCGTTGAAAGGCGGTTAGCAGTGTCGGCTGGTCAAGTGTCGGGCGGTAGCCGAATTTGGCCAAAGCGCTCTGCACTTCCTTTTGCGTCCATTTAGCGGAGGTCTTGTAGTCGCCCTGCGTGGGGACGGGCCAGACACCGAGGTTGTTTGCCGAAAGTGACTGCCAGTTGAACTGTTCACCTGGATCCTGCTTGCGGTTGGGGGCGATGTCCGAATGGGCGACGACATAGAAAGAGCGAATCTTGTGGCGATTGACAATGTCATTGCTCAAGGCGATGACAGCGTCCATCTGGGCCTGCGGATAGGGAGCATCGCCAGGGTTCGCGATCTCAATGCCGATGGAGCTAAAGTTGAGGTCGGTTTTGCCATCCCAATAAGAGACGCCGGCGTGCCAGGCCCTGTTTTCTTCCGCCACCAGACGATAAACAGTGCCCTGTTCGTCGACGACGTAATGTGCGCTGACTTGCGTGGCCGGATCGCAAAGGCGCTCGATGGCGGCTTCGGCGGTGGCCATAGCAGTACAGTGAATGACAAGAAATTGGATAGATTGGCCCTTGCGGTCGTTGAAGTTGGGCGAGGGTCGTTCAACAAAAGTGAGTCTGGGATGTTTTGTCATAGTTTTTACCAAGTCTGGTTTGAGTGAAAAACCCCTCAGATGCAGAATCTAGCCACCTTCTATTCGCTCTAGGCAAAAGTAAGAAGGAAGCTAATTTGGAAGGATGTGTATTGGCTGCTTTTTCTGAAACTGAGTGGATGGATGTATATAGACTGACACTATAAAAATAAAGAGGTAAATTTAAACCGCTGCGCTTTGCTGCCAGCCGCATCCATGACCAGGGTCAAACAATACCGGGGCAA
>PLXC01000052.1 GCA_003151275.1 Candidatus Melainabacteria bacterium | reverse complement strand
GCGAGTGAGAATTTGGTCGGGAGTGGTGCCGTTGCCGTTGCGAGCAAGAATTTGGTCGGGAGTGGAGCCGTTACCGTTGAGAGCGAGAACCTGGTCGGGAGTGGAGCCGTTACCGTTGAGAGCGAGAACCTGGTCTGCAATGGTGCCGTTGCCAGTGCGAGCAAGAATTTGGTCGGGAGTGGAGCCGTTACCGTTGAGAGCGAGAACCTGGTCGGCAATGGTGCCATTGCCAGCGCGAGTGAGAATTTGGTCGGGAATAGCGCCATTACCACTGCGATTGAAACCGGATTCGGTAGTGCTGTTGAGGCCGTTACCCAATGGTTTTGTGACCACAGGTCCGCTATCCAACGGGGGCACGCTTGTGAACTGGGAATTCCGATTATTCGAAATGACCGTCGCATCCGGCCCGCTACTGGCGGTGGAACCATGGAAACTTAGATCACCGTTTCTTGGCGTAGTTGCACCTTGATTGTTGTTTGTTATCAGGTCCGATGAATGGGTATTCGTATTTTGCGTACCTGTAGGACCGCCAGAGTCAGTCGTTCGTGCATTGTGAATGGTGCCTACATCAATTGATTTGCCATCTGTTGAAAATTCATTGAAGCTGTTATGCAGCTGTTTGACTGCTGCTATCGTCTCCGGTTGCGAGCTGTATTTCGAGGGATTGTTAGTTACATCCTGATAAAGCTGATCAATTTTGGTCTTGCTAAGCGTAGTTCCTGTTCCATCGGTGCTAAGTTGATTTAGTAAGGTAGGGTCTTGAGATGAGAGATATTGCGCAATCTTTTGTCGATTGCCGTCATCGATAGGCAGGTTGCCGTCCCGAGCTAAACGGTCTACCCAACGCTGGTCTCCACCATAAGCATCCCGCGCAACAACATCGATATTTAGACTTCCATTCGAACTGCCTTTGAATCCAGTAAAGTTATCATTTAGAGTGTTGAGCGTTGTCATCTCATTGGACTTGATGTGCAGCTCCTGTCGTAACTGAGCCCCATCTGGTCCATTCAAACTAGCAAGAAGTGCCTGCACTTTGTCCTGAGAAACATTTCCATGAGAGTCGCTGATGTATGCTGTCAGAGGGCGATTGTAAGCCAGAGTATCCACAACGCTTGTAACCTGTAACTTCGTAGCAGGCTCCAATGTTTTAGTAGTATCCCGAGCTTCTTTGGTGCCAGCTTCGACTGGTCCGTTAGTCGCCGTCACACCTAAAGTGCGTGTGTCGAGCGTTTTGCCGTCGGTCGAAAATTGGTTAAAGCTGTTATGTAGCTGTTTTATTGCCGCAACTTCTTCAGGATTGTTGTATTTTTCAGGATGGCTGATCACGTCCTGATAAACCTGATCAAGCTTGTCTTTGCTTATCGTCGCGCCATCTCCGTTGACACTAAGTTGCTTTGCCAAATCTTGGTTTTGGGGAAGGAAGGAGGCAATTTTATGTACGTTGCCATCATCAAGCTGAAGATTGCCATCCCTTGCTAGTCGATCAACCCAGCGTTGGTTGCCACCAAAAGCATCGCGCGCCATGGTGTCAATATTCAGTTTCCCATCTGCGGTGCTGCCGGTCAATTTCGAGAAATTGGTGTTCAGCTCACTGAGCGTTGTAAGCTCGTTTTCTTTTATGTTCAGTGCCGCGAATGTTTGCGGCGTCGCATTCGAATCCGTTAAGCGCGCATACAGGCTCTGCACTTTATCTTGGGAAATATTGCCATTACCGTCACTGATGTAGGCCATCAATTTTGGATTGTGAGCGAGAGTGTCTACGATCGCCGCTTCGCGCGGATTAGTTGGGGGCAAGTCGGATTTAGCAATGGGGCTTAGCAACGTATGTGTATCGATGGTTTTACCATCGGTCGAAAATTGGTTGAAGCTGTTGTGCAGCTGTTTAACCGCGGCCACAAGTTCGGGGGTCGAATTATATTTGCTTGGATTTTCTGTTACGTCTTTGAACAGTACATCGACCTTGTCCTTACTTATAGTGGCACCATCTCCATTTGGACTAAGCGCGCTGCGCAATGTTTGATCAGTTGGCAGATACTGTGCAATGCGTTGTGTGTTGACACTATCTAACGGCAGATTGCCGTCTCTTGCCAGTCGGTCAACCCATCGTTGTTGTCCGTCAAATGCAGCTCTAGTCATTGTGTTCAGCTCCAGCTTGCCGTTGTTGCTGCCGGAGAAATCTGTAAAATTCTGGTTCAAGGCAATCAAAGTTTCCATGTCGTTTTGATTGATGCCGAGGTGCTCAAGTTTAACCGCGGCGTTGTTTGAGCCGTCTATCTCTGTGATCAGTTTGTTGACTTTTTGTTGGTCAATCATGCCGTTGCTGTCTTTAATTTGGGCTACGAGCTTTGGGTTATGCGCCAAAGTGTCGACTATGCTCGGACCAATCGACCTGTCTAAGGCGGAACTTATAACGACATCATCTTTTGACAAAGGCACCATAAGTGGTGTCTTTAACCCGGGCGGCAAGATAGATTCGTTAAACAAGTGTTGCCTAATAAATTCCGGATCTGCTGTCGTGATCAGATCGACGTGTCCATCTTTTAGCGTAACTTTGTTAACAGGCAGTCCCAGTTCTTGCAGTATGTGGGAAATTCTTTGCGCTTCGGCGGCGTTCGTCTCCACATGAGTCAAGCCAGTGCCGGCGTCATTGCCAGCCCCGTTGCTTGTTGAATGTGGTTTTTGTGCGCTGGTCATGCTCTATTCTGCGATTAACTAATGACAAACTGATGACGAATCTGGATAACTGTCCGTACGTCCTCTGCCCCCTTCCCCCCATATGGTCTGTGCACTGCCGGTACACAATTTCCTCGAATTTAACTCAGAAATTAATGCAGGAAGTCTCAAATTGGTCGTCTGAACTAGACGCAATCAAAACGTTGGCAGAGCCTGGTTGGATAGATTGGGGCGTCTGGGGGTCTGGTCACCTTGAGAGTACCGGCCCATGCATAAAGTTTTCGTGATGCAGGTGTGAAATGCAGAGCTTGATAATCCTAGTTCTCTTGCCGTGTTCGGGGTTAGCGCAAATTATTGCTGCATTGTCCGCATTGTTAAATGTGTAAAAGCGCAAATCTTTTGCGGGTTATGCCTGAATGTTGTTCAGGAAACATTGGCTGGTGAGTTGATTCGAATCTCAACAGAAGTGCCTTTTCCATCTTTGCCTGCTGCCCACCTGATTCGAGCTCCAATTAATGCAGCCCTTAGCCTCATATACCCTAGCCCGCGCGAAGTGGCGATAGCCTTGTCCGGATCCAAGCCCTTGCCGTTATCCACCACCGCAAAAAGTAAATCGCTGTCTTCAACAGCGATGGACGCCTGCACGAGCGAGGCATTGGCGTGTTTGCAGATGTTTGTCACCGATTCCTGAATTAAGCGATAAAGCAACTGTTGCTCAACGTCAGAAAGGTCTTTAACGAGCTTTTCAGCCTCATCGCTCTGTTTGAACCGAATATCAAAGCCTGCTCGCTGTGAACCCTTCTCCAGGCACTCTTCTATCGCCGCAGCCAAACCAAAATGCTCTAGTACAACAGGGCAGAGATTGTCCATAATCTCCCTGATTTCCACCATCACTTGCCGCATTTTGTCGTCAATGACCAGTAAAACCGCCGGGTCATTCGTTGAACCATATTGGTTCAGTTTTTCCATGATTCCCTTCAAGTCGTTTAAGACCTGGTCATGAAGATCAGCGGCCAGAAGTCTTCGTTCGGTTTCATCATTTTTGACCAGAGCAAGTCGTGATTCTTGTAATTCCTGATTTCGCAATTTCAATTCGTAATGCCGAGCATCGCGATCACTCTTGCGAACTTCCTGCACTTTCAACCACACGCCGCTAACGCAGCCGATGATCGTTGCAAGCGCCTGACTAATTGGCGCCGATGATTGACCCAAAAGCTGCCAAACTCCCCATTCGTAAACCCACCCCAATATGATCAATTGAGCGGTGGCCATGATTCGTGCAAAGCCTGTAAGTTTAAGTCCACTCCATACCGCAGGAAATGAAAAAAAGAGAAACCCGATGATCGAACCAAGAAGCGGGGCTGGAATCTTCGAAGCGTTTGCCGTAGGCGCTCCCAGCTGCGAAAACGCGTTCATCAATTCAACAAAGGAGTTCTGCTCCAAACCATTTAGAGCCTGAATCAATCCAGAACAAGCAATGGACACAACCGTCGCGGTCGCTGCCACTCTTATCGTTCTCTTATAACCTGGAGTAATCGTCATTAAAGTTGAACCGGCATTAGCACTATATACGGTACCATATATAAAAGAGTTTGCAGATTAACTGTCTGTACGGTTTACGAGCCTACTGCTATGCCACCATTTGTGGTACCGAATGTAGCCAAGAAGGATTGTATTTCTGACTGACTGACTGTTATCGAACCTATTCTGCTAAGTGGATCATTGATGATGTAGCTAGCACCCTTTCGCCCTACAATTAGGATGACATGATCTCCGTTGTAATGAGAATAATCAGAACTGGAAAGATTGTTTCCATACGCACCGATGCTTTCCGGATTGCCTCCAGCAATTACCATTTTACCTTGATCCAGTGCTCCTCTCACTCCTTCCAATCCGTTCACTGCCCCCGCTGTAAGGCCACAGATCTGAGCTCCATGCTGGATTTGATCGTACGTAGTAATTGTATTGTCGTTGGAACCGGTCATGGCGATGCGAGTAGATTCTATTAAGTGTTCAGCGTTCTGCGAATCTGCTTCGTTGAGAGTTTTTCCGAAATGCTTCAGAGCCATTGCTAGGCTCGTTGGTCCGCAATTTAAACTGGCGCTTGGACCATTAGGATTCCATTTTGGATCGTAGAATTGGGTCATGAAATATCCGTTGGGATCTGTGATAGATGAGCCTTTAGAATCAGTATTTGTTGTCGCTCCAGTTAGTTGGATGGGTGTTTTTGCGGCGGGTAGCATTGAAGCATTATCTTGCGGCGGACTGTTGATTGAGTCCACGGATCGGAAGTCGGTGTTGCTAGTTGAACCTTTGATATTAGGGATGGAAATGACCTCCCCGACTTGAATTAAATCCGGATTTGATATGTTTGAGCTCTGGGCTATCTTTTGCACCTCCATAGCAATTTGAGAATCGGTAGGAACTTGCTTCTCGCTGCTGCTCAGCACGTCTTTGGCTATGGACCATAGGCAGTCGCCGCTCACAACCTTGTAGCTAATTATTGCGACGCTTTTGATCTCTGAGGCGTGCTCGTGAGGTGTTGCCGTTTGATTTTTACTAATAGTAGCGGTATCAGATATAGTGCAATGTGGTAATAGTTCGTGCTCTTCTAGCTCTTTTGATGAACGCTCGTGATTTGATTTCGAGGATGTATTGTGATCGTGGCGATATGGATCGAGTGAGTCATGTATCTCTTTGACGGGCTTAGCGCTTTTAAAAATTTCGATTGTCTGATCTGACATAAAAAGCTCCGGTGCGGTCTGCTATATAAATTGAATGTTTCGGATCTCGCATTCGCGTTACCTTAATGAATTTGCACTGTCTGAACAATGCGTGATTACGCATTTCAATAAATTTGCGTAAATACGCAGAGCCTGTGCATAAAGTCACCTGTTTTACTTTCCTTGCAGTGTCTACCTTTGATACTAGCGAATCCGCTTTGCGGCTTTCCATCAAAAGTTTCTTAGAGGTAGAGTTATGACAGTGCAATCTAAACCAGAAGCGGATGCTAATGTTATTAGTCAACTTGATCGAACAAACAATGCTGACAGTGCGACTTCTGCCTATCACAAGTTTCAGGATGAATATAATGCTTATGCTAAGACGCACAGCTCACCTCCTGACACTGCAAGTTATTTGAAGTCCCTTACAGAAAACCTTGTCGCAAATCATACGCTGCCAGATATAGCAGTAGCGTGGGGAGCGGAGAACCGAAATAGAATTGGAGAAGGTGGTAATCCTAATTTGTTCGAATTGTCTATGGTTGGCAATGACAGAAATGCTATAGATCAAGTGATGGCGCCCGTATTATCGAGTGAATTTAGTCAAATCGCAGGCGTCGGCTCTGGTGATCAAAGCCGCATTCACGATAGCGACTGGGACGCTTGGTCCAAACAACATCAGACATTGAACGTGGAACACAATACTACGAGTGGTCTTCTGCAAACTACTGATGGTAAATTGACCAGCACGTTGTTTGATTACATTGATGCTGCTCCTGGTGGCAAAAATGATCATAGGATTGATCAAGATGACTTACAGCGTTACATGGCGCAGTACGACTTTGACGCTAAAAATCACCAATTGTCTAGTCATCAAACTCCAGAGGATCTCAAGCTGGTTCAATTCTTGGATAAAAACTGGGATGATCCATCTGTGATGCAATTGCGCGAACATGTTCCGACAGGCGGACGAGGAACGATTGGTGCAGGTCCCATAACACTCGATAGTCTTAAATTAGCGGGGAACTTTAGCTCCGTAGACCAAATGATTGCTGGTGAAACAGTTAAACCTGAAACAGTCAAACCTGAATCAGTTAAAGCTGCAACAACTGACTCGCCGACAAAGTCCGCCGAGAAATCACTGGAGACAACTACAGCTGATGTTCTCGCAAAAAATCCGGGCATCCTTGAAGCGGTAACTGACAGCAGCGGAAATATTGTGAAAGAAAAGGTTGATCAGTTGCTGCAATCGATGGTGCCCGGTGAAAAGCTTCAATCTAATAATCGAAGTTTTGTCGATAGTTTTAAGATGTTGAACGGATTGGAGAATAATTGGGGCGAGTTATCTAAGCAGTTCTCTAGTGATGGTGGCAAATCGTTTAGTCTAAATAAGATCACCGAAGATGGTTTCGATGGGAAGCAGCAGTTTGTCGATCGCCTCCAACGCGATGGGGAGCAGCCAATTGTTTCTGCAGCCAGAAGTGTGTTGGTGCAGTATTGCAAGACTCATCATTCGTTTTTGGCCGACAAAAAGGGAATCATTCACAAGCATGCCATAGACCAGGCTTTTGCTGATCCAAGCCAGCTAAGCGACCAGGAAAAGTTATATGTAACACAGTTGCACAACAGTTTCGAATATTTGAAAGCCGATGATGGGACCATCGACGTCAATAATTTCAGCTAAAGCTGAGTGGTGTCAGCCACAGCTGGATGGTTAGGGACTGGTGCTTCTCAGCGGCACCGGTCTTTAGCATTCTCCTTGTAGACACACTCCAGTCCCGCCTTGAAGAAATGGAGCGCGGAGCACTGGAAACCGTTGGTTTGTTATTGCCATGCCTAAAACAAGGAGTACATGTGAACCCATTACCTCGGGTGCTAAAATTATTGGCAAATCCATCGGCTGGAGCGAATTTCCTTGAGCAACAATTTGTCTGTATGGCACAAGTTGCTCTTGCTAGTCTTGATTCCGCTGACCTTTGAATTGATTTTTGTAATTTCGCTTGGGGCACTTTTGAGGTATGCCCAAGAGGAGTCAGATCGCTACGAACAATCCAAGGAGCTGCTTCTCCATTTCCATATGGCTGAGAGCTATCTGATGCACACTACGTCAATTCTCTTAGCTGATTCTAAGGACCCAAGCCTACTTAATGTTCATTTGGATGTCGCCATTCGGCAATTTCGGCAGACCAGTGAGGAAATTAGAAAAAGCGCCTCTATCCGTCCTGAGCTAAAAGAGTCGCTCGTCGAAGTGCCAGCACTCTTTGAGCAGACGATTAAGGTGTCCCAGCAGGCTGGAAAAATGTATAATGTGGGCGGCGTTATCGACCTTAAAGTGCTCGGCGCGGCGCGCAATCAAGCTCTTCCACTCCTGATTGAATTTGAACGAATATCGAAAAATGTCTTGCAAGCCGAATTGAAAATGTCGACAGTTGCACCTGAGCAGCTGGCGCAAATAAGGGTTTATGTCATCAGCGCTCTTGTTGTGGGAACCCTGACAAGCGCAGGACTTTCTGCCCTTGCGGCATATGTCTTTTCAAATACCATTTTGCTGCGCTTAAGAAAAATTGAGAACAATGCGCGTTTGCTCGGAATCCGCGCACCGCTTAGCAGCCTTCCGAGTGGAAGCGATGAGATTGGTGTGCTTGCAAAATCGCTACAAGAGGCCGATCGCGTTCTTTCCGAAACAAGAAGCAAGGAGCTAGCTATCCTTGATGTTGCAACTGATGTTATTTGTTCTCTCGATCGTAGATATAGATTCACCGCTATTGGTGCCGCGGCTTTGCCTTCATGGGGGTATTCAATAAATGAACTGTTAGGTGAGTCGCTACTTTCCTTACAGAGTAGAGAGAGCGCTCTCTCTTGCAGAGCCGCTCTGGAACGCATGGAGCAATCTGGAAGGGACGGAGAATTTGAAACTGAACTCTTGTGTAAAAACGGAAGCACCAAGGATGTTCTTTGGAAAGTCAGTTGGTTGAAAGAGAATAGCAATTTCTATTGCGTTGCACATGACATTAGCGAACGGCGTGCGGCTGATCGCATGAAACAGCGTTTTATTGCCATAGTTAGTCATGATTTGCGCACACCATTGTCTTCCATTTCTGCCACTCTTTCTCTTCTCAACAGAGGGGCGCGGGGAGTTCTTACTCAGGAAGCGAAGAAAATATTGAGCAAAGCCGAAAGTAGTCTCGAGAGGCTAATGGATTTGATTCGCGATTTGCTTGATTTGGAAAAATTGGAAGCAGGTAAGGTGGTCATGGATCTCAGCTGTGTGAGCGTTTTAGATGTTTGTTCGGCGGCTCGAGATTCTGTTGAGTTTTTGGCCAAATCTCTTGATGTGAGCATTGTCATACCACATGGTGACGCAGCCGTACTTGGTGACGAACGTCGTTTGGTTCGGGTACTAATCAACTTACTCTCTAACGCAATCAAGTTCTCTCCACGTGGGTCAACTGTGACGGTGTCATTGACAGACTTGGGCAACTCTACTGAGATTGGCGTCTTAGATCAAGGACCAGGCGTTCCAGCAGCAGACCGCGAACTGATATTTGAAAAATTTCGGCAGTCTAAAACAAAAACAAGTTCGGCCATAAAGGGAACTGGATTGGGACTAGCAATCGCTAAATTTATTGTTCAAGGGCATAACGGCACGATCGGCTGCACGAGTCAAACAGGAATCGGCAGCAAATTTTATGTCGTGATTCCTAACTTCAAAGACGAGGAAAACGTCGAGTGAAGCTTGGCTCCAAAGGAATTTTACTGGTGAGCGTGCCGCTGGTATTCCAGGTTATCGTGGTGCTTACCATGTCGTCGTTACTTTGGCAGGAGCAAGAGCAAGTTGCTAAACAAGCTTCTGCTAGAGAAATAATTGCTATGTGTAGTCAACTCACGCTATCGGCTGGAGAGATTGCCAGACATCTCTATACACGAATGGGCGAGTTCCTTGATGCCGGTCCTGTCACTGAAGATCAACTCGATGCTTTCAAAACGAGTGCGCGGGAATTGGAAATCAGACTTGGTGCTGAGCCAGAACAACATGATCGTCTTCAGCGCTTATCAAAAATTACGGCACAATTCATTCCGCTTCTGTATACGGCAAGAGCGCGTAAGGATCCGGCTGACTCGACTGGTGTTCATGGTAGCGAGCGCGTGCTGTTTGCGGCGGTGGACGACGTTTTCAATATTCTTTCGGCAATCATTGCATCCGAGGATACGAAGCATCGCACCGAGCCTGTACAACGACTTGAGATGAGAGAGCAAATCAATAACTGTTTGAGTGCGGCTGTCGTTTTTACAGTGCTACTTACGATTGGATTGGCGTACGTAGCTTCTGTAGGAATTCGAAAGCCGCTTACTAAAATGTCAGAAAATGCTCAGAGGATTTCCAGGCGCGAAGCACTGCACACACCGTTAACTGGAAATGATGAGCTGGCTGAACTTGACGAATTGTTTCACCATGTCGATGCCGCAATTGAGGAAGCGCTAAAACAAGAGCACAATCTGATCGACTGTGCCGCCGATGTTGTCTGCTCTCTGGACCAATATGGCATGTTCACGTTTTTAAATCCTTATGTAAGTGATCTGCTCGGATACGATCGACAAGAGCTAGTTGGCACTTCAATTATCAGTTTGGTAAATGACGAAGATTGCCAAAGGGCGGACTCCCTCCTTAACGAAAAACGTTTAGATGGAGAAAGTCGAAGCTTCGAGTTGCAATTGAAGGAAAAAAATCAGCAAGTGATTGACACATCATGGTCAACTATTTGGTCTGAACGCGAACAACATTTGTTTTGTGTGATCCACGACATCACTGAACGGAAACAGCTCGAACGACTTAAACAGGATTTTATCGCAATGATTAGCCATGATTTGCGCACGCCACTGATGTCGGTGCATAGCTCGATTGAACTTGTTCAAAGTGGTGCAGTCGGTTTGCTCGAACCGATCACTGAAAGTGAATTGACCAGCACCGGAAGAAGCATTGAACATTTAATTGATCTGGTGAATGATTTGCTTGACTTCGAAAAACTTGAAGCAGGAAGAATGGATTTCGAGATCGCTGAACATCAACTCAGCGAAGTATTTGATCAGTCTGTTCGCATGATCAAATCTCTCTCAGACGACCGCGAAATAACAATCAAATTACCTCTGATCGACTTTGAAATAATTGGAGACCAGCGCAAGTTGGTGCAAGTTGTCGTTAACCTCTTGTCCAACGCTTTAAAACACACTGAATCAGGTGGTCTTGTGCAGGTTGAAACCTGCATAGTAGATGGTGCCGTCGAGATATCGGTGCATGACGAAGGACCAGGTGTACCAGCTGAATTCGCCCAAACGATATTTGCTCCATTCGAGCAGATCGGCTCACAGCCTATCGCAGAACTGGGGACCGGACTGGGACTGGCAATCTGCAAATTAATCGTAGAAGGACACCATGGAATTATTGGCGTTCGTAGCTCAAACATTTTGCAAGGCAGTGCATTCTATTTTACGGTCCCGAATCCTGGTCCATTCGAGACCTCGTACATGATAAAAACAAGTCTTAACACAGTATAAAAGCACAAAATATCAGTCTTTGGATGGGTGCGGTCGGTTTGTCAGGGCAAACATCTGCAAGAGTGGATGACAGCTGTTCACAATGAACTTGCCGATAGCGAGCGTGGCACTAAGCTGATTCACAATCCGGTATCTGTTGTGGCGCCACCAAGATTTCTCTTAATTTGAACGTCCAAATCTCGAAGTTTAGTGACGTCGTTTTCAATAACTTTTTCGGGGATCGTTCCACTTCTATTGGTTAGACACCAGGCCTCTTCAGCGCTAATGAGATCGATGTTCTTCGTTAGGTCGGTCGCTCGATTGGCAACTATCGTTCCCTGTTTTAAGCAGCTCTGCACGTCTGACCTCACCTGATCTTGCAGAAAGGCCGAACCCGCCAATACGTGAAAAGGATTCGAAGATTCGTAGCCCTTGAGCTGTTCCTGAATACCCGATAATTCGATGCTCTGTTGCCGAAGAACAGCAGTTGGAGCTGGTTTGCCGGCAACAAGATAGCTGTCCGCTTCCCAGACTATACCATCTATCGCTTGACGCAGATTAACAGCCTGCAGCGGGGATATAGAACCGTGCAACAAGTCCTTGTTGATCTTGATTAGCAAACGAGCCTGAGAGGTCAGAGTTACAGAGCCCCCATTCACTTGAGATTGATCTATTGTTTCGACAACATCTCTCTCTGCCGGGATCAATGCGCAATCGCCGCCCCGAACAGTGAAAAGAAATGCCAGAACTGAAAGAACATATATTTTACGCATAGTCACCTCCAATAAAATTTTGATTGACCAGCGCCTTTCAATTGCGCAACTCTAAAAGGGTTGTCTCGATTTCGCGCTCTGCACGTACGATCTGACATTTGATTTCCCAATCGTTAAATTCCAAGAGCAACGCCCAGGCAAGTAAGAAAAATGCTGGTGCCGTTATCATACTCACCACTACTGTTAGATCATTCATGATTTTGTTCACTCCAATCGCTTCCACTACGACTCTAGCTCCAGTGGCCGAAGCGGTCCAATACGGAGTTTTTATGGAATCGATAGACAAGTCCAATGAATGTCTTTCATCGGTGGTGACATGAACAGCAAACATGTTGCCAGAATCTTTAGAACCTCGGAATCTTGGCGGTTTCTACCAGTCCATTCGATGCCCCTGCAGATACCAAAACAAGTCTTAACACAGTACAAAAGCATACTAGAGTATCCTGAGTGTTTTCAGAGCAGGCGTAATGAAGGGCCTGACGGGAATCATGAGCAAAACATCAATTTGGTTTACGATTTTCCTCGCTTGTCTTGGCGTACTGCCGCCTCTTTCGATCGACATGGGACTGCCTGCCTTGGATCCCATAGCCAATGACCTTCACACTAGTGATGCAGCCGCGGCTATGACGCTCAGCTTGTTTCTTATTGGTTTCGCTGTTGCACCTCTTTTTTGTGGACCACTCTCTGATCGGCACGGCCGCCGACCGATACTTTTGTTTGGCTGCTCCGCATTCGCTTTAGGTGCGGCAGGCTGCACTTTCGCACCAAGTATCGAGATACTACTTATGTGTCGCATCATCCAGGGGCTCGGGTCGGGGGCTGCAACAGTCTTAAGCACAGCGATTGTGCGAGATTTATTCGAGGGGCATGACGCGCGTGCTCGCCTGGCACATGTGGGAGTGATGAGGAGTTTTGCTCCGATGATTGCACCTACCATAGGAGCTTGGATTTTAACCATAACTAATTGGCGCTGGATTTATGGACTACTGTTTCTTTTGGGTACAGCAGTATTTCTGCTGGTGAACTTTGGTTTTGCGGAATCAGCCGTATTGAATAAGTCACCGCTGACAATCAAAGGCTTGTGGTCCGACTATCGACAAGTTTTTCAACACCGACTTAGTTTCGGTTATGCCGCAATGAACGCTCTTTATTTTGGTGCCATTTTTACCTATGTCACCAACTCACCTTTATTGATGATGAAGCACTTCGGGCTGTCGAATCAAGTTTTTGGCTACATGTTCGCAGGTACAGCTTTCGGTATCATGTGTGGTGCCTTTGTCAATGGACAATTGAGCAAGCGTAAAGTCTCACCTAAAGTGTCCCTATATCTAGGCTTAACACTTTCTACGTCTGCGACCATAATTAACGTCCTTACCACTGCAGCGGGCTTGGCTAGTCCACTAACACTTTTTCCATGTTTATTCGCATTTACTTTTTCAGCAGGCTTGTTGTCTCCAACTGTAGTGCACGGCTGTGTGGATCCATTGCCGAAGATTGCCGGTGTTGCATCAGCAGTGATGGCATTTTCGCAAATGATCATGGGCGCAGTCGGTGGCATGATCGTCTCTTACACTTACGATGGGAACTCCTCGTGGGCAATGACAGTAAGCATGCTACTGTTCGTGCTCGCCTCAGCTTGCACCTACCTGCTGGTCGTCAGACCAGTCGAGCATCGCGCTGTGGTCTCACAAGCTTGATCTGGCCAAGGGCGCAATTCAATCATGAGTTAGATGGATTTGAACTGTGCAGACTCTGGATAAGCAATTGGGACGAGCTAGGGGAGCAATTGTTAGATAACGTGTGCAACTGTTGTGGCACCATAAATACTGCTATGGTTTTCGTTTGAAAAGATGCACTGAATTCAGGTTGTCTGTCGACCTGCTGCAAAGCTGCTATGGTTGGATCGGCGACCCGTACACACGATATTTGGAGGTCCCATGGTAATTTGTCCGATCGCACTGGCCGTTCACTGTTCAGGATGTCCGCTTGTCAAATTCTGCCCTGCCAAAACCCTGCTGGGTGACTACGGAAAAGAGCAACCACCGCCCAAAAAGGAAGATGAAAAGAAAGAGGAGTCTTAACTTTGCGGCTTTCCATCTGAGAATTGCGCTTTTACGCATAGCATCGCATGAACCATTTTGGTTAGATATTTTCATTCCTGCAACCTTAAGTCCAGGATTGGGAATATACAATCACTCATGCGAGGACTTCAGTGTCGAAAGATCCGAAAGAACGAGATTCTGGAGCCTCGCCAAATAGTGAGCGAGGTGTTGCTACTGCTGATGAAGCGGCGCGTAGATTAATTGCGGACGCCCAACAGGGGTTTGCCAGGAATCACGATGGCAATAACACAGCTCTTTTGAATGATGTTGAAGCCGCTGATCGAGCTGCGTCGAAAATTGCAGATCCCACTGCGCGTCGTGTTTTCATGAGTGAGTTAAACAGGAAACTCGAAGACTCAGGCATTCTACCTGTAATTGCGGCAGATTTCGGATTGGAATATCAGCAGATCCTAAATGGAAGCAATAACGGTCAAAATGGAAACGAGAAAGCGCCAATTACCAAGCAAAATATTGATGACGCCTTGAAACTAGCTGACTCTAATCCTAACGCCCAAGTCCAGGCGATGCTGCTGCAAAACATTCAAGGAAACTGGAATAATATTCAAAACGCACACCTCAATCCAGGCGAGAAACCGTTGATTCAAGGCAACGATTCGGCTTTGGTGGCATATGAAACAAGAAGCTGGACTAAATATGAACAGTCGGCGCTACTTGGTGACAATGGACTGGTAACTCCGCCGACAGACAAGATGGCATTTCAGCAGCAATTGCAAGCCTTGTTCCCTCGTCTTGATACCAACGGTGATGGCAAGATTACTGATGACGATTTGAACAAAGCCATGGCGGATGGCGCTTTCACTGGCAAAGATGCTGCCGTACTGTTCACCTTAAAGTTAAACGAGCAAGATTTTTTTCCCTCTTTGGGCGACGTCAGCGGTTTTACTATGAAGGACATCGCAGATAAATTTGGGCAGAATTTTAATTTTGGCTCTAAAGATTCTCCTAGTATTGAAAACGTTGGCGACCACCTGTTTGGTAAGGCAGTGAAAGGGTTTAACGAGTTGAACCAACGGATCGGCCTGCCCTTGAACGACCGATCAATTTTCCCGAATTCGGATTGCATCTCGATCGATGCAATTAACCAGGGCATGCAAGGCGATTGCTACTTTCTCTCCTCTTTAGGAGCACTTGCTAAGGAGAATCCAGATGCGATAAAGCGCATGATTACAAACAACAACGATGGCACCTATACGGTTAAGTTTCCTGGTCTCTCTGATCCAATTGTTGTGTCGCCCCCAAGCGAAACGGAGTTCACAGACAACGCAAGAATTTCCAAGTACGGAACTTGGGCACCACTCATGGAAAAGGCTTGGCAAAGTTATCGCACGCATGGCATCCCTGACGCTCAAGACAATGGAGCTTTGCCGAAAGAACCAATGGAAGCATTGACAGGACACAAGTACGATTATTACATATTACCGACTGCAACAACGCCTGGAGGCCCAAGACCAATTACAGCCGAAAACGAACAAGCGACTGAGAGCATCGTTAAATATGCTATTGAGCATCACCAGCCAATTACCGCAGGCACAGAACAAGGCTCGGTGTACAGTTTGCCGCAATTGAAGAATGACCATAACTACTCTGTAGTGGGTTTCGATGGCTCATCCAATCCTCCTACAATTGAATTGCGGAACCCTTACGGGGTTTATGAAGATGGAAACCCCTCTGCTGATGCCGCTCACGGCGTTTATCCCGTTCCAGGAAAGCCAGGCTATTTCAAGCTAAGCGTGGCGCAATTTTGCCGCAACTTTAGACAGATATGCTATGACACCAACGACTACTAGAGGCTGCGCAGCAAGCAATAAGGATTTGTTGTTCAATACTGTCTTGTCGCTCGAACAGCTAATTTTTACTGACGATGGAAAGCTTTTTAACAGGCTTGTGCTTTTGTTCAGCGCGCCACAAGTCAACGGCAACTTGCAGATTGAGCCAAAATCTTGCTGTGGTACCTAATGCATCCGCTAACACCATCGCAGTCTCTGGAGTGACGCCGCGCTTGCCATTAACGATCTCATTCACCTTAGGCTGGGTCCAGCCGATATGACGAGCGAACTCACTTTGACTCAGCCCCATTGGGAGCAAAAATTCTTCAAGCAAAATTTCACCAGGGCCGGTTGGCTCTCTCAACATTCGTTTACCCATTACTGACCGCCTTAGTGATAATCTCGAATTTCAACTTGGTGAGGACCATCGCTCTCCCATTTAAATACGATTCGCCACTGATCATTGATACCATCCAGCGAAGTTAGTCCCTAAATTTTTGGAATTGTTTGATCGTGCCATTGAACCAATTTATGTCAACGGAACCGTTGATACCGTTGATGGTGCCCTTATCTGAGTGTTGCCAGAATGTCCAAAAAGTCCAAGGCTTTGGAACCCAGGGTTTGGGCGCAGTGGTGTGGTGCGCTACCCAAAGTGGATAATCCTTTAGCATCTCTGCTTCGTCTAAGATGTCAGCGGAAAATGATGCACTCATGTAAATGATTGGATTGCGACCTAAGGCTCGTTCTATTTCAGTTATAAATTCGCGCACCATTTCGACACGCTCGTCCACTTTAAAATGTCCCCAGTCGTTAGGCACTTCAAGATCTAGAACAGGAGGTAGATCACCAGTCTCACTTTTTCCGACGACTTCCAAAAAATTCTTCACCTGCAGAGCAACAGGTCCTTTGGGACGAAAGAAATGATAGGGACCTGCTGGTACGCCTGCAGCGCGGGCACCATGCATGTTTTTCTGGTAAAAAAGATCCTGATAAGTCCCGCCTTCCGTTGCTTTAATGAAAGCGAACTGCACTCCATTCTGCGCGACAAAATTCCAATCAACCAGTCCTTGATGATTGGAAACGTCGATACCTGTCAGTTTTGGTGCGTCGGTTGGATCGATCATGTGGATTCGCCAGGCGTTCCTTTCATGGATATCGTATCAGTATCATAACTAAATGGTTACGCGCTTTCAGTAAACAGCGGAAGCAGTTCAACCCTGACGTACTATCTCAACGGAAACATGACCTCAGACGGCACCAACAGCTATTTGTGGGACGCTGAGAATAGAATGATCAAAATTACCTACCCCGGCACGAATAACTTCTCTAGCTTCGTTTACGACGGATTGAGAAGGAATGTGAGCATTGTGGAGACGACGGCTGGGTCTGTGACGAGCACTAAACAGTTTGTTTGGGCGTCAGACAAATCAAGACCAGATAATCCGTGTGAGGAGCGAGATGGCTCGGGAAGCATAATTAGGAAGTTCTTTGACGATGGCAAGTGTTAAAACTGGTAATGCTGCTATGTCTAGCAGTTCCAGCAACTCCCCGAATGCGAGTGCACCAAATGCGACACCGAGATCATCCGCATCCTCTGCATCCGGATCCATATCGCCGTCTGCGCCATCCTCCGCATCTGTACGATCAGTAGCACCGTCCGCACCATCCGCACCATCGGCAGCGCCTGCATTACCGAAGCCCGTTACTGCAACGCCTCAGAAAGTGGTGCAATCTGCAGGGGCATCTCAGTCCGCCACCACTTCAGCTGGAAGTACGGCACCAAGGATGTTCGAATTTACCGAAGGTACATCCAGTAAATTTTGGGAGATTGTTCTTGCCGGAAATGAGGTAATAGCGCGATTCGGAAAGATTGGCACCGCTGGACAAAGTAAGCCCAAGCCATTTCCAAATGCGGCGGCATCTAAGAAGTATTACGACGATCTGATTATTGAAAAAACTGGCAAAGGCTATGTCGAAGTCGGAAGTGGTGGTGGCACCACGGATGATGACGCTGATGAATTCGATGACGACGAGGACGAAGACGACGACGATGAATAATCAGGTTACGGATCCGGTGGCGCGTCGGTCTCGAGCATTGTCCAGAATCTGCGTTCCAAGTCCCACATGGACTCGTCTTTCCAATTGCGTAAAGTCGCCTTTGCTGTCCAACATCCTTCTTTATCCAGGATGATCTCTGGCTTAAAAATGTAATGTCCCTTGAAGATGTCTGCGGGATCGTTGGCGCTGAATTCTTTCTCGAAAACAACTTCGCCTGCCGGATTCTCCAGCGTGACGCCGCCTTTATATTGACGTCTTTCGTATGGAGTGCCAAAGCCGACAACCCACCATGCGTTCATTGGGATAGGCAAGCTCTTGGCGACGAACAGATCAAACAAACCTAACGCGTCAACTCTTCCATCGTCGGTATGATCCGCCTTTTCGCAGAAGAGTAGATAGCCGCTGTGTAGGTATTTCATAAATATTCCCGCGCCCTGATTCCAAGGGTTTCTTGCTTGCACGACTTGTTTGGCAAGCGTTCTAAAGTTTACCCTATTTACTTGTGCCGAAATTAAAAGGCGCAGCTTTCGCCACGCCTTTTGAATCAGTTTTTCAGTCAAGCCCTAGTGTGTAGTGGCTTGTTTACCTTTGATTACGCCTTCAGCAATGGCGTTCGGTACTTCTTCGTAATGGAGGAATTCCATAACGAAGGTGCCTTGTCCACGTGTCTTGTTGCGAATATCTGTGGCATAACCGAACATTTCGGACAGAGGAACGGTTGCGCGCACCTTTGAGAGGTGATCGGCTGTGTCCATGCCTTCAATCTTTCCACGTCTGGAGGAGATGTCGCCGATTACGTCACCCATGAACTCTTCCGGAACTTCGACTTCAACTCTCATGATTGGTTCGAGCAAAATTGGCTTGGCCTTCATGAAACCTTCTTTGAAGGCCATTGAACCGGCAATTCTGAACGCCATTTCAGATGAGTCAACTTCGTGATACGAACCGAAGACGAGGGTCGCCTTGATGTCGATAACTGGATATCCAGCCAATACGCCACCTTGGAGGGCTTCTTTGATACCAGCTTCAACGCCTGGGATGTACTCCTTTGGAATCACACCGCCGACGATCTTGTTGACGAATTGGAAGCCGCCACCTGGCTCAGTTGGATCGAGTTCGATGACAACGTGTCCGTATTGTCCACGTCCACCCGATTGACGAATGAACTTGCCTTCTTGCTTGACGTGCTTCTTGATCGTTTCGCGGTAGGCAACTTGTGGTTTGCCGACGTTGGCTTCGACCTTGAATTCGCGCAATAGACGGTCTACGATGATTTCCAGATGGAGTTCGCCCATCCCGGCAATGATTGTCTGTCCAGTTTCGTGATCGACTCTGACTTTGAATGTCGGATCTTCTTCTGCCAGACGTCCCAATGAAATGCCGAGTTTGTCTGAGTCAGCTTTGGTCTTGGGTTCAATAGCTACCGAGATAACTGGATCTGGAAAGTTCATTGATTCCAAAATGATCGGATGAGCGTCTGCGCAGAGCGTATCGCCTGTTGTGGTGTCTTTAAGACCAACAGCGGCGACGATGTCTCCGGCGAATGCTTCGGCAACGTCAGTGCGGTCGTCTGCTTGCAATTGCACCAGACGGCTGATGCGCTCGCGCTTGCCCTTGGTGCTGTTTTGCACATATGAGCCAGCAGCAAGATGGCCGCTGTAAACGCGAAGGAAAGTCAGTTTGCCCACGAACGGATCGTTCATGACTTTGAAAGCGAGAGCGGAAAATGGTGCGTTGTCATCTGGTGCACGCAACGATTCTTCACCGTCTGGAGTCAGGCCCTTGATTGCTGCTACGTCTTCAGGAGATGGCAACAGGTCAACGATGGCATCGAGAAGAGGCTGAACGCCCTTGTTCTTGAATGCAGAACCGCACAAAACTGGAATAATTCTATTGCCGCAGACAGCCCGTCGCAGAGCGGCTCTCAACTCATCAACTGTATATTCAGTTGCGCCTTCGAGATACTTAGCCATGAGTTCATCGTCTGTTTCAACGATTGCGTCTTCGAGTTTTTGTCTGTACTCTTCTGTCAGTTCGCGCATATCTTCTGGAATAGGGGCTTCATGGAATTTCTTGCCCATCGGATCGTCTTCTTCATAGAGAATGGCTTTACGTTCCAACAGATCGACGAGTCCAACAAATTGACCTTCGGCGCCAATTGGAAGTTGGACAGGATGCGCATTGGCCCATGTTGTGTGTAGTCCAGGCAATTGTTCTTTAATTTGGCTGAGCACCTTGTAGAAGTCAGCACCAGAGCGGTCCATCTTATTGACGAGCACCATACGTGGTACTTCGTAACGATTAGCCTGCTTCCAAACCGTTGCAGTTTGTGGCTGAACGCCGCCTACAGCGCACAATACAATGACCACGCCGTCGAGCACACGCATCGATCGTTCAACTTCAACTGTGAAGTCAACGTGTCCGGGTGTGTCAATTAAGTTGATGCGTTTCCCGCGCCAGCTGCTGGTGATGGCGGCTGCGGTGATTGTGATACCACGCTCTTTTTCTTGCTCCATCCAATCGGTAACACTAGTTCCTTCGTGCACTTCGCCGACTCTGTGGATTAAGCCAGAGTAAAACAGAATGCGTTCGGTGGTGGTTGTCTTGCCCGCATCAATGTGCGCAGCAATGCCCATGTTGCGAATGTCTTTGAGTGCTACTGTTCTGGTGGATTGCACGGCGTTGGGTTTCCTTTCTACGCTGGTCGAAACGTCCATATGTTACCTGTACCTTGACGAGACTGACTAAGCACCCCCGCGGGGGGCGTGCTGTTGACAGCCTATTGCAAAATAACACGTTGTCTCAGAATTCTCCACAAAAATTTCATCAATCATGGCTCGAAATCCTTGCGTATCTTTACAATAAGGCTGCGATGTGAGCTTGAGGGGATCCGGTTTTGTGCGCTGAATCGACTCAGGGAGCCGATTTCGCGACATCAGTTCAGGCAGAGTGCCGTTAGACGAGTCTTTTGAAAACTCAACAATTATTTGGCGCCACCAAATCTGGTTATCGCTCTGGCGCTCTTAAACTATATCTTGAGCGCTTGAGCTATATATAGATCGGTTAGACCGATCAGCCAGTTTTAGTAGCGATAGTGAGCGAAAGCTTTGTTGGCTTCAGCCATCTTGTGGGTTTCGTCTTTCTTTCTTACAGAATTACCGGCGCCATTTGAGGCATCAAGCAGTTCTGCCGAAAGTCGCTCAGCAAATGTGCGACCTGGACGCTTTCTGCTGTTGGTGATGATCCACTGTGTTGCCAACGCAACACCGCGTGATTGCTTCACTTCAACAGGCACTTGATACGTGGATCCGCCGACGCGGCGAGCTTTAACTTCGACAAGTGGAGTAACGTTCTTCACAGCTTTGTTGAAGACATCCATTGGCTCTTGCTGTTTGCTTCTTTCTTTAAGAAGGTTGAGTGAGTCGTAAAAGAGTCTTTGTGCGGTGCTTCTTTTGCCGCGTTGCATCATTCTGTTGATGAAGCGCTGTACGAGCTGACTTCCGAAGATCGGATCAGGTTCGGGAATGCGTTTTTCGGGACTGCTTCTGCGTGACATTGCTATTTATCCTGCTTGTGAAACTACTTCTTCTTGGCGGCGGCGGCTGCTGCAGCGCCTGGTTTAGGACGTTTGGTGCCGTACTTGGAGCGGGACTGCATTCTGTCCTTAACACCAGCGGTGTCGAGCGCGCCCCGTACGATGTGATAACGAACGCCCGGTAAATCTTTGACCCGTCCGCCTCTTACCAGCACTACACTGTGCTCTTGGAGGTTGTGGCCGACGCCTGGGATATAAGCGGTGATTTCTGTGCCATTTGTCAGGCGAACACGAGCAATTTTGCGAAGCGCTGAATTCGGCTTCTTTGGCGTTGTGGTCTTAACCTGGGTGCAAACGCCACGGCGTTGCGGGCAAGACTTAAGCGCCGGGGACTTCGTTTTGTAAGTCACCTTTGCGCGCTCTCTGCGGATTAGTTGGTTGATGGTCGGCACCGAAAAGCTCCTGAATAGCTGATTGCGTACTCTTCACTTCCAGTTCTGATGCTAGGCAGCTAAGCTGCTTGGCACTCCTGGATTGCCGGGCAGCTTGGCTGCGTAGGCTTTCCTAGGAAGAAGCGAAAGGCGACTGGCAATGATACCGATAGTCCGGCACCGCTGTCAATGTGCGCCCGCCCTGGCTGCGAACAGTCCATTGCGCCCATGGCCTTAGGTCATGAGTAAATGTCAGGTTAACAGATGTCGACCCCCAACCGGGCGTTCTTCGCAAATACTTTATCTATTTATACAACTTTGAAACTATGTATCGCCGCCGCCGTTGGCGGTTCTTGGCATGTTAACAGCGGGGTTTGCAATTGGCGCAAGAGAGACGCCCCGATCGAGTTTAAGCGCTCTAGGCTGCTTCGCGCGCAGCCAATGCTCTCTTGCCAGCAGCGAAAACGAACCGTTACGTTCCAAACCGGCTTTCTCCAGCGCTTCGACAACTGCCGGCTGGTAATCGTAACCTTTTGCGTTGACGACTCCTTTCATGCCGGCGCGTTTCATCATGCCTAAAACAAAAACGACGATTTCATCGGCCATGTGAAGCCAGCCAGGGTGCACGGCGAACTCAAGATGGAAGTCTCCTTCCTGATGCGCAGTGACTCGCACTGCGGAAGTAAGCGCCTTGCGTTCGTTATCTTGCGACACCCAGAACCAGGTCTTGCCTTTGATCAGCCGTTTAATTGTTTTATCGAAATTTTCTACCGGTAAGTCTGAAACAGCGAAGTCTTCAGGTGACCATTCATAGATGAGCCGGTGATCAGGAGGCAAGGCGTCCTGATGCAATTGATAAAGCCTCTGCTTGTCCTCAGGCAGAGCCAGTCGGAAGTAGCTTGCCTCTTCTTCGGCGACGGGTTCTGTGTAATCTGATGGAACCTGATATTGAGTCAGTTTGGCGCATCTGCGGAATCCGCAATTGCCCATGAGATTCAATGCAGCAGAATTTTGATCTGAAACTTCCGCTATAAAATGACTCACACCCTGGCTTCCGAAGAGAGCGAAAACAAATCTGAGCAGCTCTTGGGCAATGCCTCGACCACGATGATTGGGATGGACAACCAGATGATCGATGCGCCAGCAGGCTCGCGATTTACCCAAGGTTTTAAGCGAAATCAAGCCGAGCACCACTCCATCTTCCTTTGCGATGTAAACGGAAGGTGCTAAGTGCAATCGGCATGGCATCCAGTGTTGCCAAAACGTAAGTCCTTTCAAGCTGAGAGCATCTTCCGCACAAAAACTTTCATAGGGCATAGGCTCATTTTGATGCCTGAGAATCGCCCTTGTTTGGGTGCAATCGGTTGCGAAAAGAGGTTCGATTTTGATCATGGGATGTTCGGTCTCTTAGTCAGATGCGCCATCTCCAGCTTTTAAAATGATAGCACGGCTTGCCAAGCGCGTTGCGCGCTGCCGTTAGAACTGCTCATTGATATTTCGGATAACAATAATTTACACCAGCCTATTCGAATTGTAGAGATCACAGCGAAGCGGCGTGGCTAAGTATCGACAACTTTACACATGAAAGCCGCGTATATATCACCGTCTCTCACGCAATCAGCCCCCAATCAGCTTTTAGAGAGACCGAAAATAAACTCAGGATGCCCTATACTGGATCTTTATCAAATAATTTTGTAGATGGGTGCAATGGCTAAGGTAGCCGACAAATCTAAAGCGACCAAAGACGACAAACCGTTGGTGAAAACGGTTGCCGACAATAGGCGTGCGCGTCACGATTACCATCTGATCGAAGTATTTGAGGCGGGTGTGGCACTGGTTGGCACCGAAGTTAAATCGATTCGGCAGGGGCGCGCCAATTTGTCTGATGCATTCGCCAAAATCGAAGGCGGTGAGCTATGGCTGTATAACTGCCATATATCTCCTTACGATCACGGAAACCGTTTCAATCACGATCCGCTGAGAAAGCGTAAACTACTTATGCATGCCCGGCAGATCCTGAAGCTCAAGCAGCAAATGCAGGAAAAAGGATTGACCTTGATTCCGTTGAAACTCATTTTTAAGGGAAATCTTTGCAAAGTTGATATAGCGTTGGCGAAGGGCAAGCAGCTCTACGATAAACGCGAGACTATAGCTAAGAAGGACGCCAAACGGGACATCGAAAGACTTATGAAGAGGGATCGCTAGTGAGGAGGAACGCATTGGGGAAACCATCACGATCTGCTGTGCAAAAAAATGTGCAAAAAGCTTTATCTGCCACCATGGTGGCATTGGTAAGTTTAACGGGCAACGCTTTTGTATATTGCGCGCCTGCTTTTGCGGCTGCACCAGTAGCGGTGCTGAAGAGTTCTCGTAATGCGATTGCCTACCAAGAAGCTCACCTTGGCACTTATGAAGAAGATTGGGGAATCTTCAAGCACGCTCTGGAAGCGGCTAACATGCGCTTTGACGAACTTAGCGACATCGACGTTAGCGCCGGACCATCACGCCTTTCCGGATACAAATTGATCATCGTTCCATTGCTGGTTGATGAGCCACCAGATGTGGTGAACGCCTTGAGTGAGTTCCAGAAAGGTGGAGGCAAACTTTTAATCACCGATTCTGGTGGCACGGCATTAGCTAATGGACAAGCACTCGAGTCTTTAGCCGGCGTAACAGTAGGCAAACAATCGACGTCCACGGATGCACATAAGCTTCAGTGGACGAGAGGTGCAACCCCTGTAGCAGAAGACTTCCCAATCGGCAGCGTATCGGCTGACTTTACGCTCGGTGAAGGCGCTGCTCCTTTGGCTTCTTGGTCTGATGCCAGTGGTAACAAGCTGGGTTCCGCTGCTGCCAGAAAAAACAACGCTGTTTATCTTTCATGGGCACCAGGTCTGCAAGGTGATATCACGTCCAACGCACACTTGTTGCAAGTAGCGCTAGAAGAGTTGTCGCCTGGCATCACCCAACAGTCTGCCGTGCAAATCAGTTTTGCCGACTTTCAAACGATTCAGCAAGAACTGGACTATTTAACGAAGCGCACCGAAGAGACTATCAATACTGCAAAGCAGGCTGATCTGGCTGTTCCTTTTAAGGTCATTCAGCAAAATCTTGATGCAGCCACTAACCACGTCAAACAATTCAAAGATGCGTATCACGATCGTCGCTATTACGAAGCTGATGAATTCCTGCAGCAAGCACGGGCAGATTTTTCTATGGCCTTCGCTCAGGCAATGCCTGTTCGTCCGGTCGAAGCTCGATCTGTTTGGTTGGATCGAGGCACCATTATCGCCACCAAAAATCCAAAAGGAATGGCGGCTGTATTCGACAAACTAAAAGCGTCTGGTATCAACGTTGTTTATTTTGAAACGAACAACGCCGGCTTCGCCATGTATCCGAGCAAATTGGCGGTTCAAAATCCTGACACTATCGGTTGGGATCCGTTGGGCAGCGCATTGAAGGAAGCTCGTCGCCATAATATGGAACTGCATGCTTGGATGTGGGTTTTCAACGTCGGCAATGCAAAACACAATCCTATTGTGGGCAAGCAAGCCGATTATCCCGGACCTGTGTTATCTACCCATGACTTCGCTTGGGCGCTCGCCGCGCAAAACGGCTCTCTGTTGCCACCAAAGCAGCATGAGTTTTGGATCGATCCATCGAATCCAGATGCGCGTCGATATGCAAAAGATTTGATAATGGAAGTATCCAAAAATTATGCTGTCGATGGAATTCAGCTCGACTACATTCGCTATCCATTCAACGGAAAGAATGCGGAAATGGGTTTCAACTGGCTTGGTCGCCAGAAATTCGAGCAGGAAACCGGGCTGAGTTTAGATCATCTAGATGAAGAAACACGGCAAGTTTGGCAAGCCTGGAAGATCGCCCAGATCAATAGTTTCGTTAAAGACATATCGAGTACTCTGCGCACCTCGAAACCAAATCTGCGAATCTCGGCAGCTGTCTATGCCATGCCGCGAAGAATGCGGATCAATCAAATTCAACAAGAGTGGGAGACATGGGTCGCTAATGGTTGGATTGACACACTTAACCCGATGACTTACGTCCAAACTGCTAAAGAGCTGACGACAGCGGCTGGCTATGTGCGTGAATCTACCGGTGATCGTGCTCTCGTATATCCAGGCTTGTCGATTCGACAGTTAGATACAGCCGGCTTGGTTGAGCAGCTTGATTCAGCTCGTGAGATGGGCACGTTGGGAACGACGATGTTCGCTGCTGCTCATCTCGACGATAAGAAAGTGAACGTTCTAAAATTGGGACCATATCGCAGGCAACCGTTACTTACTCCGCAGTCTGAACCTCTGCGCGCCAGCAGATTGTTGGTGGATGATTTCGCCTCAATGGTCAATCGTTATTTGCAAGATCCGCAGAAACACATTCTTTCTGACCAAGCCAGCACCAATGACGTACTTCAGCAAATTGATGCCATTCAAAAAAATCTGCATGGTCTAAATAGCAAGTCATCGCCAGAAGCCATCGAAGCTGTCTTGAAAGACGTAACTAGCTTGCATGCCACGATCAAAAACTGGCTGCGATTGGAAGCGTTTATTCAACGGGGTTTCCGGGCTCAGTACATCGTTAGTTATTTGGGACAAGTTGAGGCGATTTTGTCTTACGCTTCTCACAAAGCGAGATGGGTAAGTAACTCGCTTGCTGAAACTAATGGTGCCGAATTGCGCGGCGTGCCAGTGCGTAAGAGCCGAAACACCTCAGCCACATCCGCCGTTATGCCTGCCGCAACTTCCGCCATCATCCCCGGTGCGCAGTAATTCATTTCGAATTTGTCGAGCGCGCCGCATCTCAAAGCTACGTCGCTTTGCCTGGTTTCCGGATTGCTGTTCGAAACTTATTTGTCAAAAGACGCATAATTCGCCACGCGTTTCTTCCAGCCCGCGAGCCATCTTTCTTCATGACGTTCTGTCGGCGCATTTGATACGCGGTTGGTCAATGCAGCTGCGGCGCTCTTGGAAAACTGCTGCAACGGATCTCCTTGGTCGCTCATCCCTTGAAGAACTTGCAGAAGACCCCATCCTTCTCCCTTGTATCGTTCTTTCTCGTTAACTCCTTCACCCTTGAAATTCACGTAGTCGACAAGTGCAAATGTGCCCGCGCTTCCGCTATGGAGCACGCGAAAGAAGCGCTCTTGGAGCTTTGATCGATCTGACTCAGGCACTTTCTCTAGCACCATTGGCAGTGCACTCTTCAATCGCTGTACGATGAACTGAGTTTGCAGCGGCACGGTAAGAACTAGCAATGCGCGAAGCTCGCTGAGCTTCTTTCCGTTCGCGTCGCGCAAAAACTGATCACGAGAATTCCACGGACAATGAGTTTCCGGGGTAAGCCAGGCAGGAAGCCTTGCGTGATTGGCTTTTAGAAATGCCAACAGGCTTGGGAAGCTCTCTTCAAAACGTTCGGGCGCAGACTCGCGGTACCAGATAAAATGTCCGATTCCCAAAGATGGGAAGCCTTCGCCTGCGTTCCATGATGTTAATCCATCGATGCGCCCGCCACATTCATTGCGCCAGATGGCGTCACCGATCAATTTCG
The DNA here is from genome assembly GCA_003151275.1 of Candidatus Melainabacteria bacterium. The sequence continues at coordinate 1,509 of PLXC01000052.1, read as the reverse complement.
CTTCAGCTGCAGAAAGATGCAAATCTGCAGTCACCTTGGTGATACCAACCTCATCGTTGCGCGTCGTTTTTTCGCTGTTACTCAACTCTGCCGCGGAGCAAGCAAGAGCAGGGCTAGCCAAAAAAACGCCGGTGATGAAATAAGAAATAGTCTGGTTTTGTCCAAAGCGATGCTTCATAAGGCGTTGATTCCGAAACACTTGATCACGCGACCCAACAACTGTTTGATGAGATCCCTGAAGGATAATTTCGATTTCTAGAATTTCAGCATCGTAACACACTACCTGTTCAGGCGAAGCCGGTGTAGCGGCACTTTGTAAGTCGTGGCAGGTACTTGCCCATCCAGTCAGAATTAATATGACAAAATTGTCAAGCTGATGGAGAATGCAAGAGCCCCAAGTTTTTCAACGGCTTTCTGCCGTTCCCAGACTAGCCACTGTGTTGGTTTCGTCTGCTTCTAGCGACTTCGCTAGTTACTACATATGGCTGTTCTTCTTGCGTGGAGACTTTTCATGGCCACACCCCCAACCAATTCCGCTGATCGTGTCCAGCAAACGGTCAATCGTATAGAGAGCGATAATCAACACCATGATGTTGGATCGTCGAAACTTCATGACGAGGTCAATCAACTTCGCCAACAAGATTCCCAAGCAGGCAAGGTAGACAAGTCGCAATTTAAGGCTGACCTGGCGCAAGTAAATGACAAACTTCATGCAGATGGCATCTTGCCGCACCTTGATATAGTTTCGGCTGGCAATGGTGATGCGGCATTTAGAGGCATTAGCGAACCTGGAAAAACGCCTTCCGACGGACAATCCAGTCTGGTTACCAAGTCGCACGGCACCACATTCTCCTACGACGCAGCGGGACATGTAGAGTCTTACTCCAAGCATGGAGACACATGGAACTACAGCTCCCAGGATGGTAAATATCACGAAAGCATGAACGGCAAGGCGACTGGCAAGACCAACTCCGACGTGGTCACTCTCAATGGCGGCGGTGCCGAAACGGTAACCCATCCAGATGGTTCCACAACTCTTACGACTGCCTGGGGTGGCACCACGAGTCACGATGCAAGTGGCCATTTGACCAGCGTAATCAGTGGTAAGGACGCCAAGACATTTGACTATCATGGCGACACGCTGGTCAGCATGACCGATAAGCCGGAAGGCAAGCCAGCCGAGACTTATACACTCTCTGGCGGCAAGTATTACGCGGCTTCCGACAAGAACCACCAAAATCCTATGGATATCAGTGTAGAGCCGCAAAAGAATGCTGATGGCTCGACCAAATTGAACGGTCAAGTTGAATTGACAGACAAGAACGGCAATATTACAGTTGAGGATCGGGGTGGCACCAATTTTCATTGGGATGCTGCGCACAGACTGACTAGCATCGACTACAGCAATGGCACCAAGGCAAGCAACTTCAGTTATGACAGTAGTCTTGGAACTGGAGCTCCGGGCAATCTCAATGACTTTATCATGCCCTCTCTCAAAGGCTTTACCAT
>PLXC01000001.1 GCA_003151275.1 Candidatus Melainabacteria bacterium | reverse complement strand
AACCGCCGGAAAAGCCAGCCGACGCCACAAAGGCTGAGCGCTTTGCGCTGGCCCGGTATGCGGCCTGGAAGTTCGTCCGTTCGCGCATGGAAGCCAGTCAGGATGCGTTGAGCAAAGGTCTGCAGGGAGACCGCGTTGGCGTCGGCACCTTCGATGACGAAGTGCACCCGTCTTATCCACTCACTTCGGAACTAGGCATTCCGCTGCGCAAGGTCGAGCATCTATCGTCCAAATCGGGCGGTGGCACAAACTTCGAAGGGCCAACCGAAAACGAGAAAAGAGTCGGAGCCTTCCAGTATTGCATCAACGAGTTCAAGCAATGGGGCAAGAAGAACGTCAAAACCAAGGTGATGATTTTCGTCTCCGACGGTGATGCCGGAATCAGCCCTGAACGGCACGACGCCCTGGTCCAACAGATGACGCAGTCGGGCATGAACATCCACGTTTACGCCCTGGTCTGCGGTCCCAAAACGCAAGTGCAAAACAGCGCCACCGAATCAATGCGCAAATTGATCGAAGCAGTCAACCCGAACGATCCAGCCCACCCTGAATTCCAACAAGCGGTGCTCTGGGCCGGAGACGGACAGGCGATGAAAAACGCCTTCACGGTAATCAATCGCCTGGAAAAGTCGACCGTTGAGGGAGAGCCTGTCACGGTCGATAAAGACGTTCGCCGCCGCTTCATTCTGGCGGGATCGTTGCTCGCTGCGCTGTTCATCCTCAGTGCGGCCAGCTTCAGAGAAAACCTATAACCCACACAACTATGAAGAACTCATTGAATACATTCAGCGCTGCCATGCGCAAATGGCTGGGACCACTGGTGATCACAATCCTGGCGGTCCTGACGATCCGATCGGTGCAGCGACTGGCAGTCTCGGGCGGATCCGCCCAAGACCTGCTCGTTGTCAGCACCACCATCGGTGCCCTGCTGCTCGCTCTCGCCTGGCGCATCGCGCACTGGCGTTATGCAGGAGCAGTCTTAGCCGTCTTCGGCACGCTTTGTGCCGGCGGCGGATATTGGCTGCTGCAACATCGCTCCGAGCAGATCGACAAATACAACCAAGCCATGGTCGCGCTCGACAAACACGACCTGCCAAACTTGGTCAAGCTCCTCGACGAATCAAGCGCTGCCTACAAGCGCGAAGCGACAAGCGGCTACATCGAACAGCTTCTTTTTGGTGCACCGCGCACCGACATCGAAGCAAGGGCGCGCTTCCACAAAGGCGTGGCTCTGGCGCAAGCGAAAAAGGGCAAGGAAGCGGCTGAGCAATTTTGGCTCAGCTTGCAACTAAATCCCGGCAATCGCTACATCGGGCTGAGCTCGGAAGACGCGGCGATCTGGGGTAACGACGCTCTCCAAGCCAAGTACAACCTGGAAAAGCTCTATCAAACCGGGCAAGCAGACGGTCAAGCGAAAGGCAAAGACGGCGGTCCGAAAGGGCAACAGCCCTCGCCAAAACCTGGTGACGATCCTTCCAACCAACGCGGCAAGAAGGACCGCGACACCCTCTAGAAAGGAGGAATTATGAATCTGTTCAAACACAACATTCAGTTTGAGCGACCCGAATTCCTCACCTTCTCCTGGATTGCGGTGACGGTGATCGGGCTGCTCGTGCTCTTCGGTTTCATCAACCTGCTCCTCTTGCGGCGTTCCTACGCCCAGGAGGAGAACATGAAGCGCACCACTCGCACGCCGAAGATGATCGGTGGCATCGGCACGGCACTGGGCTACGGACTGGTCGCCTTCCTGCTCATGTGCGCTCTGGCGGACCCTTACGAGGACAATCAGCCGACCATGATTCCGGCCGGTTCAGTTAACTTGGTCGGCGCCTTCGACGTCTCCAACTCAATGGCGGCGGAAGATTATCGCGAACTGCTGCCGACGCCTGCCCTTGCCGACGGCACGCATCCAGCTCCGATTGGACCGTGGGGCAGTCGCTTAGCGATGGCGCGCGCTTTATTCACCACCCAGGTGATGAACGCTTTGCCTGGAAACGAGATCGGCGTCGCCGTTTACACCGCCGACCCCTGGCCGATTTCGCCCCTCAATCGCGATTACTCCACCCTGCGTAGGATGCTGGCTACAGGCTGGCTGCGCATAGGTGGCGCTCCAGGTGGTGGCTCAGACTTCATCGAAGGTCTGCGCATCTCGGTGGAAACACTGCGTCAGGACTACGATCCGAAAAAGAGGCAAATCATCGTCCTGTTCTCGGACGGCGGTGTCAACCTCGAATCGGAAAAGGAAAAGCAGGAGTGGGCAGAAAGCTATGAGAACGCCGTCAAAGAGGTGAAAGCCCTGAAGGCGGAGGTAATCGTGGTTGGATTGGGTAGCAAGCAACCACAACTGGTGCCTATTTATCATCCCCAAACCCTGCAACGCGTAGGCTGGTTCCCGCTCGCCGCGCCGGAGAATAAGAAGGAAACGACTGCCGTTGACACTGAAGCCTTGCGCAAGCTGGCGGACCGGGTCGGGGGTAAGTTCGTTTATATTGACCCACAGAGCGAAGCCTCGTTGAACATAGATTGGGTCAACACCATTGGCGGTACCAGAGAGAGCCAGGGCAAGTTCTATTGGACCTCAGCCCCACTGCTCGCCGCCATGGTCTGCTTCTGTCTATTGATGCTGCGCGCACTAATTGTGCGCCGCAGTGCTAACACGCCATCACGCTTCTCGTGAAAGGCGTTCTCATTAACTCTAACCCGAACCCGAACCGTTAACGTTCTAACAAATCATCTCTATGAAGACTCATACCTTGCCGCTCAGCGGCCCCGCCGCCCAGTTCGTCACAGACTGGAACGCCTACAAATACGAAGTGCAGAAAGTGATCGTCGGTCTGGAAGATGTCATCCAACTGGCCGGCATCGCCTTTTTCTCGAACGGCCACTTCCTCATGGAAGCCCTACCCGGCGCCGGTAAAACGACGCTCGCCGAAGCCCTCAGCGCCGCCATCAAAGATGGCGTCGGCGGCTTCTTCCCCGGCACCGCCGACTTGATGCCGATGGACATCATCGGCTCGAAAGCCTGGAACCCCGAGACCAAGCGCCTCGAGATCCAGCCCGGTGCGATCACCGACAAAATGAACATCGTCGTTGTCGACGAAACTAACCGCCTGGCGCCCAAAACCGCCAGCGCCTTGCTCGAGGTCATGCAAGGTCGGCGGATCAACATCCAAGGACACTCGATGCCCTGCGCCGACCCGTTCCTGGTCATCGGCACGCAAAACCCGATCGAACAAGAGGGCACCTACCCGATGCCCGAGGCGTTGCTCGATCGTTTCGCCATGCGTCTCAGCCTCAAGCGCTTGAGCCGCGAGCTGGAAATCGAACTCACCTGCCGTCCTGCCGTCTATGCGGTGCGCCAGGCGGAAGCCGCCGGTGTGGTGCAAGTGCTCACTCCGACCCGCATGCGCGAGATGCGCAACTACGCGCAGAGCCTGCCTATTGAGCCGGCTGTGTCGGCGTACATCGTCGACCTGGTGCGCGCCACCGACCCCAACTGCGCCGAGTTCACTCACATGCCCAAAGAGTTCAAAGAACTGGTCCAAGCCGGTTCCGGACTGCGCGGCAGCATCTGGTTGACCTCGACAGCGCGTGCCCACGCAGCGATGCGCGGCAGCGACCAAGTGCATGTCTCAGACGTGCAGGCAGTCGCTCCCTACGTGCTGCAGCATCGGATCACCCTCACCCCTGATGCTCGCTTCAACGGCAGCAAGGGACTGGAGCAGAAAATCGTGGAAGCGCTCATTGAGTGCGTTCCGACCGTTCGGTAAACCCTCAACCAAGGAGGCAACATGCCTACTAAAAATATGCCGGGCAGCGATTCAACAAAATCGCTGTCACCGGCTGCTGCTGCCCGCCTGGAGGCAGAGGTGGATCAAATCCACCGCGAGGCCGGACAAGGGTTCGTCGAAGTGGCACCACGTAGTCGGACGTCGAAAATCGGCTCCCGACGCACGGTGTTCACGGGCATGGACGGCGAGTTCTGGCAGTCGCGTCAATTCGGCTGGGGGCAAGATGACCCGCGCACGATCATGAGTCGTGCTGCGGCGCGAACCGGCGGCGAACCGCTGTTTTGCAAAGTGACCAAGCCTGAGACGCAAACGCAAGTGCACCTTCTCGGTGACATCAGTCGCACGCTCGACTTCGGCTTCAGTCGCGAAAGCAAACTGGGGCTAATGGCCCGCTGCGCCGTCACCGTCTGCCTCTCCCTCAAGGAGTCGCAAGACAATGTGGTGCCGGCTCTCTATGCCAATAACGAGGTGGTCTGGACGGTGCCCCGCCCGGTGTCACCTGTGCACGTCACGCGCACCATGACTCGCAAGATCCTCAACCCGGTGTACTCCTCAGGCAAAGTGGAAAGCGGCTTGATCGACGCTTTGCGCCGACTGCCACCACGTCGTAGCGAGGTTCTGATTCTCTCAGACTTCCTCAACATGACGGCTCAACAGCAAGACGCCCTGGCTCGCACCGCGCGCAGACACTGCGTACGCGCTCTCGTCATCCAAGACGAACGCGAACGCTCCCTGCCGACGCCGCCATCCTGGTGGCCATTCCCAGTGCCCGTGCCGGTCTTCGACCTAACCACGGGCAAGCAATCAAAATGGTGGCTCACAGCCAAGAATCGTGAGCAATACACGCGTGAATTCGAAGCGCATGAGCAGAAGCTCTTCGCGTTCTTCGCCAAGCACGGCATCCGATACGAAGTCGTGAAGACAAACGAAGGCGTCGAAGCTACCCGCAAGGTGCTCAAACTCCTGGCGCTGCCTCCACTTAACCGCTAACCACCAAATCCAATGACAAGAAAATTGTTTCTAGCGTTGGCGATGGGTTTGTGCCTGCTTACTCTAGCAGCGCACGCTCAGAGCCCCTCCACCCACGCCTTGCCCGCTCCGATTCAAAGGGGTTGGCTGGCCGATGGGCGGATTTTCATTGAAGTGGGTCCTCTGACCCGCTTGCACACCGACGAGAAAGGCGCATCGCTGGCTGATTCTGCCAGCTACCGCTACGGTGAGCACTTCGGCAACCGGCTCGGAGATATCATCCCGATCCGCGTAAAAATCTACTGCGTCGAACCGCAGTCAGACAAGCAACGCAAAGTGTCCATCGACCTCTCCGCCCTGAAGGCGCGGCGACTGACAGTCGATGTGGATCCACAAAACGATCCTGACTGGGTGTTGGCAGACGCAAGTGTGCTGGCCCCAGGCGAGCTTCCCCTCAACCTGCCCAGTGCGCCCACCCAGACAACGGTTCGGCTAGCCAGCGGCGCGGAAGCGAGGGCTGAACTGTGGGACATCACCATGTTCGTGCAAACGCGACGTCAGCCAGAGCCCATGCTGTTCTGGATCGAATTCGCCGCCGCGACTGAACTGACACCGAACGGTGCGCTCGATTGGAAAAAATTGAGCACGCCAGATTTGATCATCAGCCAATCGCGCACTGCCGATGATGGCAAAGACCTGGTCATGGGTAACACAAGCTCAGTCGCTCAGCAACCACCGTTGCAGCTCGGCTGGGCTTTGATCGCCCTTGGTGCCGTGTTCGTCATGGTGCCACTCAGTCGCTATGCGATCAGCACGCTGCGTCGGCGCTTCGCCAAACACAGTCAACTCGACCCAGCTGAAAAAGCCTGGCGAGTCTTCAGCCCCGTCTTCAAAGCTGGACGGGCTGATGGAGGACTCCACTCATTCAATAAAGAGCAGGTACGAGAAATCGTCGCCGCGTTGAAAGAGTTCTTCGCTATCACATATGGAGTCGAGCAACTGCGCGAGCGGCGCTTCGACTTCGATGACGGTGAAAGTTTACTCACGGTTTTGACTGCCCTGGAGCACGGCGTGCTCGAGTGTGGAGCGGAACTGAGCGCTGAGCGCTACACCGACCTTGTGGCACGGATAACCAAGCTGTGCCCGCAACCATAACGTCAACCAAATAACCAGGAGTGGGGGCACAACCGCCCTAGACGCTCCACAACCTAATAAAACGAATGAAACGACTGCTACCATATATGGTGGCGTTGCTCACGGCCCTTCTCTGGAACGTGACGACGCTGCCGATTTCTGCTCAAGGAGTAATTCTCCAACTGCAGCAGCAGGAATTCTCTCTCGAAGATCCGACAACCGAGAGCTCCCTGTCTGCACCTCAAAAGTTCGTCAAAGAGTTCATCGAACTCGTGGCGAACGTTCACTTCACCCTCACCGACAAAGCCAAGCGCGAGGCGTGGACAAAGACCTGGATGGACCAAATCAGCACCATCAAGGACGACAAAGAAGCTGACGCGTTCAACCGCAAAGTGCTCAAGAGCCTCGGCCAACGGTTCGATTATTACTTCGACCGCGACGAGGTGAAAGAGAACGCCAGCCAAACCGACCCGACCTTCGTCGGCATCGGCAGCCGCATCGAGCTAAAAGACATGTTCGAAATCGTGGACGCCTTTGCCGAGAAAATCAAAAACGAAGATGCCAAAAAGCTGCTCGTCGTTTCGCCTGCGCATCCAATCGTGCTTGACCCGTTCCCGAACAGCCCGGCGGGCAAAGCAGGCGTGCTCAAAGGCGACGTCTTGCAGAAAGTGGACGGCAAGGACTTGACCGGGATGACGACTGACGAAGTCGTTAAACTGATCAAGGGCAAAGAAGACACGAAGGTCGAACTGACTGTGGCGCGCCCGGACGCTGCAGGCAAAGTGACACCACTCGATCAACCAATCGTCGTCACTCGCGGAAAGTGGACGGCACCAGTGGTGACAACGCGCTCACTGCCTAACAACATCAGCTACATCAAGCTGGATCACTTCATGGCCGAAAAGACCGTGGAGGAGATGACGGCCGCACTAACAGCCGCCGGCCAAGTGAAGGACGGGAAGATCATTCTCGACCTGCGCAATAACGGTGGTGGCAGATTGGACTACGCGATTACGATCATCTCCGAGATGCTGGCGGAAGGATCGATTGTGACGCTGCACGAACGGCGTGGAGACGAGATGGTCAACATCCGCACCTACACGACGCTTGACGCAACGATCACAACGTCACCGGCAGACAACGGCCGTGGCATCGCTCTGGCGGCTGAACAGAAAGTCCTCGCCGTGCCAGTGGACATGCCGATCGTGGTCCTGTGCAACGAAGGCAGCGCCTCGGCATCTGAGATCACGGCCGGTGCCTTGAAGTTCAACCATCGGGCAGTGATAGTCGGTGATACATCCCACGGCAAGGGTGTTGGCCAAGCCAACATGGAAATTGAAGGACGTGGCGTTCGCGTCACGAAATTCTTCTTCCTGCCTGCAGGACGCGAGACTGACTTCGAGGGCATTCATCCCGACCGTCAGGTCACCCTCGAGAAAGAAGGCAAACGCATCATCGAACTCCGCAAGGAGCTGCGTGAAGCGCTAGCGAAAGTGGAAGCGGCCAGAACCAATGCCACTGTTGCCGCGGACTTACCGGCAGTAGAGGCGAAAATTCTGGCCATTCGCGCTGAACTGCACGCATTGCACACAATGCTCCAAGACAATGATCCGCAGCTGCAAGCGGCTCAAGAAGAGGCAGACAAAGAGCTCGTTCGCATCCGCACCGAGGCAGCCGCACAAAAGAAAGTGCGCGACGAAGCAGTGAAAAAGAACCAGGACGATTGGGATGCGCAGCTGAAGAAGCGCGCCGAGCAGCAGAAGTCCGCACCAAGCGCTGATGACGAAGAAGAATAAACCCTACACCAAAACCAAATCCTGACTGAGCGGCTGTGACGAGCGCTGTCGCAGCCGCCTTCAGGATAAACAAGTCGCTTATGAAATCACAAAAGCAACCAAGCCCCAGCCGTCACAAGCTGGGCGTTAAAGCACGCGCTTATCGCCACCTGCAAAATCAGCGCGCCGTGTTTATGTCTATCATGCTGGTGGCTGCTGCGACAGTGCTCGTCATCCTCTGCAAACCGCAGGGCAAGTCGACACTGCCGCGCCCGAACAACTGGGGCGAAACGCGTGCGTTTTCCGCCGCTAACGACCCCAAGGAATTGCTGAAAGTGTTTCGTGCTAGCTACACGGCGCATCAGCTCTACGTCTTGCGCAGTGACGTGGCAAAACCTCTAACCGCTCTCGACCACGCCTTCGACAATGTGCGCAGTGAGGCTGAGCTACGCTCGGCAATGCTGCAGCTCTTTGCTGCCACGAAGGATCGCTTCGGCGAAATGATCGACGCCAGCAAATACGACACCATCATGGCGCTGCGAGCCAAAAGCCGGATCGGCATCGGGGTTGAATTCGCTTTCGACGAGGAAGTGGAAAAACCAACGCTGCGCCTAACGCTCAAGGAGGGCGAGATCGAGCCAAAGCACGGCTTGGAGGAGAAAGACATCGTGCTGCGAATCGATGGGCAGGACGTGGAGTCAATTCCCGACTTCGACAAAAAGTCCGATGGTCCCGTGGGCAAGATGGTTACCGAGTACGCCAACTTAGGACTGCTCGGCAGCAAGGTCAAACTGACTGTGCTGCGAGACAGCGCCGAAGTGGAGGTGGAGTTGACTCGGCACATCGTCGAGAAAGCCGAGCCGTTCCAAGTTCACAATATGATGGACCCCTCGATCAGACAAGGCGTGCCCGAAGGTCAAATCATCGACTTCGCTACACTGGCCAATGACGATGCGCCTAAGAAGTTCGCTGAGGCTCTGACGACAATGACCAAGAACGGCATCAAAGGAGTGATCGTCGACGTCTCCAGCGTTAACGGGGGTGACCCGGAAGTAGCGATGCGAATCGCGGCAATGCTGATGGACCAAGGCGTGATCGGACATCGCGTCGAAGTCACCGAAAGCGGTGATGTGCAAATGCTCACCTGGGAAGCCAAAGATGGCGGGGTGATATTGCGGCGCAAAGGTCCGATGGCCGTCTCGGCTGATGGGAAACTGGCCAAGGCAAGCACTGCCGAAACGGTTACGCAGCTCTCGGGCTGGCAGTCGGGGCTCTGGAAAGGCGACGTGATCGTCGTCACCGGCGCGGAAACGCGTGGAGCACCTGAGCTGATCGCAGCAGCGATGAAGACGCAAGCAAAACGTGGTCCAATCGTCGGCGAGAGAACTGCAGGCAAAGGCATGGCTCAAAGCCACTTCAACGTCGGCGACGACACCATCATCGGTATCACCACCGGGTACTACTTGGCGCCTAACGGCACCAGTATCCAGGACAACGGCGTCGTGCCGACCGTGCAATCGAGCCAACGCCAACCGGCATACATCCTGGCTCAGTACCTCATGGCCCAGCGCTTCAAGCTGGTGCCGATGCCCAAGTATCCCGAGTAACTACAACCCGTCACTGAACTGACTTCAACCCGCTAACCATCCCTAATCGAATGAAACTGAAACACTGGATCCGCATCGCTCTGATCGCAATTTTCATCGCCGGCGTCTTCGGGGCTGTCCTTAAACTCCTCGCCTTTGGCATCGAAGCTGTTGCGATCGGCGCAGTCGGCTTTGACGTTACTGTCGTCGTCGTGACCGCCTACATTGTGGTCGCTCATGCAACTCGCAAGCCTTAGCACGACGAAGCCATAACGTTAGTGGTTGCGGCAAGTTCTACTCTTGCCGCAACCAGCAGAAGCGTCCAACCCAAAACCCATATCCAAACCAAACAGATGAAAACGAGAACTATCCGAGATGGGGACATTGCCGTCCTTGTCATCATCGACATGCAAGCTCGCTTCAAAAGCAGTCAAAACAGTGCCACCATTGCGGGAGTTCTTCGTTTGATTGCTTACGCGATCGCACGACACTGTCCCGTAATCGTGATTGAGTTCTACGCTCACGGACCCACCGACGAGCGCATCATGAACATGCTGCGCAACTACGATCGCTGCATCGTCGAATTCAAATTCACAGAAGATGGCTCTGAGGAACTCTGGGAAGCCTGCGTTGAGCATGAGCTGCCCGGAAGTCGCTTCGTAGTCTGTGGCGTAAACACTCATGCTTGCGTCAAGGAAACTGTAAATGGCATGGCACGGCTGATGCCGGACAGCGCCATCGAAGTAGTCAAAGACGCTTGTAACTGCGACACTGGCCGGGGTTGGGACGAATTCTTTCTTCCCAACGAAAACGTGGTGCTCCGCAGCACCTGCCCCAACTGAACCCAACACTGCACCTGCCTTGGTCAGCGCGCCCGCGCTGATTCGAGGCTGGTGACAGGGTTCAGGTATGGAACGCTGCGGCGTTTTATACCTGAATTCTGACGAGAGTGCATCAGTGCATTCGTGCATTTGTGCGTTCTCAATTTGCAGTGCAAACAACTCGGTCGCCTTTTCGGCCTCCAACATCAACAACAACACAACATTCTCATGTGCTGCCGGTTTTGAAACCGGCGCTCCGTCAACTTACCTAACAACTCCTATGAAAAAACTCTACTTCAACATCGCTCTCATCGTCATCACATTCCTCGCCATCCTCTTCATCGGCAAAGTGATCGGCGGTCCGACGAAGCAAATCATCACCTGGGGGGCCGACTCATTCGTGGCAACGTGGCTCGCTGTCTTCATTTGCGGACTGGCGGGATTTGGACCGATTGGCACCACCTCGAAGGTCTCGCCCAAGAAAGGTCTCGTGATCGCGAGCGCTTGTGTGATCATTGTCGCTCTTTTCTGCGGAGGCATTTTCGCCGCTGCAGGAGCGGTGATCGGTACGCTGAGCACCTGGATTTACTTCCGCGGAGCACTGTAATTCCGCAGCAACTACAAGGCAACAATTAATCGGCTTATTTTATGAACAGAACACTTCGAACCATCGAAATTCCGATCGACGAAAACCGGAATTCCATCGAGTTTCGTGCCAAATTGAGCACACTCGAATTTCAATTCCTCTCCGTCACCGTCTGTGGTGCGGTTGCCTCGATCACCTTCCTCGAACGCGAGGGCGGCGGCGAAGCCAACCAATCCTTCTTCCTCTACACCGGAGATCAGTCGGTGCGCTGCCCTGAGCGCAACTCACATCTGGCCAGCTTCGTGCGCGGCGACGAAACTTACCACCTCTTCGGTCCCAAGTCCTCGCACGAAAGCTAACCGCCTACGACAAGGTTAGCAACCTCAAGCAGCGAAGTTCACCATCTAAGCTGTCCTTCTGAACACACTGGCGGCGTGCCACGTTTACATACGTGGCACGCACCAGCTAACCCAACATCACCTTCCTCTTTTCTTTTTTCTTTTTTTCTCAGCTTTAAACGACATGGAGTAGTATCAAACACTTCTTAAAGTGATCGGCGACGGCCAGGCGCCATAGCCTCAGTCCCTATGATCTGAGTATGGCTAAGCAAAAGGTGCAAAATGTACGAATTACAACGACGTCCTATTAAACTGCGCAGCGCAAATTGGAGCGTAGCAGCGGCTTCATGGCTCGTCGAGGCAGGCATCACCCCCAACCAGGTGTCGATCATGAGCACGGTGTTCGCGGTCGTCGGGGCGGCTTCACTAGTAGCTACCAGGGCGCAAACGTCGTACCTAGGCACATTGTCGGAACTGGTTCTGGCCGCCTTTTTCATTCAACTCAGATTATTGTGCAACATGCTGGATGGGCTCATGGCTGTTGAATACGGCAAAGCGACAAAGAGCGGTGAGCTCTACAACGAAATTCCGGATCGAATTTCAGACACGGTTCTGCTTGTAGGAGCAGGCTACGCAGCCTCGTGTGGCGAGCTGTCGATCACTCTAGGCTGGCTTGCTGCCTGCCTCTCCCTTATAACTGCATACGTACGCGCTTTCGGTGCTCGCTATATGACTGCACAGGATTTTCAAGGTCCGATGGCCAAGCCACATAGAATGTTTGCCCTGACAGTCGGATCCTTAGCGGCTGCGCTGCAATACGCATGGCTCGGAAACAAGTCAGTGCTGTTAGCCACATTGCTAATAATTTGCGCAGGAACCGCTTATACAGCCATAAGAAGGACCTCGCACCTGAAATCCGAAATGGAGAAAAAGTGATGTTAAACGCAATTTGCGGTTTCGTCAGATTCTTTACCGGTGTACAAGTGAGATGGTTAGGCACTGAACCCAAACAAGTTCAACGCATATACTTCGCCAATCACACCAGCCATTTCGATTGCCTGGTATTACTCTCGGTGCTGCCTAGGCAAATCCGAGAGTTAGTTCGACCGGCTGGAGCTGCGGACTATTGGGCAGCTACTCCAATGCGAAATTGGTTTTCACAGGAAGTCGTACACGTAATTCCGATTGAAAGATGCAAACTAACCAAATCAAATAATCCAATAAAACAGCTCCTCACTGCGCTGGATCAGGGCAGTTCGCTGATCATCTTTCCCGAAGGCGGCCGCAACAGTCAAGCAGAATTGCAAGAGTTCAAATGTGGGCTCTACCACCTCAGCAAAAAGAGACCAGACATCGAGCTGGTACCCACTTACATCGAAAATGCAAATAGGATTTTGCCTAAGGGTGAGTTCATTCCGATTCCGATGCTATGTTCGATCACTTTCGGCGAGCCGATCCGATTGCTTCCGAACGAACGCAGAGAAGAGTTTCTGCTGCGCGCAAAACAAGCCGTACAGAGGTGTGCAAGCTAATGGACATGACAAAGGATCCGCAGTTGTTATTTATGCTCGCTGTCATATTCGGTGTGCTCAGTTTGTCGACTTTTGTCACTTGGATAATCAACAAAAACGCAAAATCCGAAAAAGTCCTTGGACTGATCGCCAACTTGAACGCGAGGATCAAGGCATGGTGGGTGATGATCGGTATATTTTCGATTGCTCTGGCGACTGGTGGTACAACCTCGCTTTTGCTCTTCGCACTCGTATCATTTGCAGCATTGAGGGAATTCGTCTGGCTGGCACCGACCCGAGAAGCTGATCATCGCTCACTCGCGTGGGTCTTCTTTGTTGTCTTGCCTATAAATTATCTGTTGATCGCGATTCACTGGTACGGCTTATTTGCAATCTTCGTCCCTGTCTACGCATTCATTTGGATTCCAATTAGAAGCGCGCTTTCAGGCGACAGCAAAGACTTTCTCGCTCGCACTGCGGTAATCCAATGGGGTCTGATGATTTGCGTTTATTTCGTAAGTTATGCTCCCGCGATTCTCAATCTCACCATCCCAGGTTACGAATTTCAGACGGCGCGGCTTCTCTGCTTTCTCGTCTTTGTCGTACAGATAAGCGATGTAATGCAATACGTATTCGGAAAGATGTTCGGCAAGCACAAAATTGCGCCACACATCAGTCCCAATAAAACAGTTGAAGGCTTTGTCGGCGGGGTCCTTTCCGCTGTTGCGCTCGGAACCAGCCTCTGGTGGGTGACACCATTTCAGCCCTGGCAGGCTGCACTCATGGCATTGGTGATCAGCCTCACCGGATTTGGTGGCGGCATCGTCATGTCGGCGATCAAACGCGATCGCGGCGTTAAGGACTACAGCTCCCTCATTCCTGGACATGGCGGCATGATGGATCGCATCGATTCACTATGCTTCGCGGCGCCCATATTCTTCCACTTAACTCGCTACTTCTTCGCCCACTAAGAGCCACAAATCGTGGCTCCTGCGAAAACGGACTAGCCCAAGGGCCAGTCCGTTTTTAAGTGAGTTTGATTCGAACTAGTTCGTTTTCTTTACCGGCTCAACTTTAGCTGGAGTCGAAGCTGGCTTGTGCTGCACGCCCACAGAGATCGGCGCATCGTTGTCTGGAATGTCTGCGCCTTCAGGCAAAACATTGCCCACGAACTGATGTCGCTCAGAGCGTCCACTTGTGTAATAACGTTCGTTGATTACAGTTGGCTCGATCTGGAAGATGTTCATATCTCGAGGACCTTCAACGCGACCAATTTCTTCTGGTAAGCGGAATTGTGATGCGTTTGCTGCACTCGAAAAGACAATGTTGATAAGAACGATGCCTAGATAGGCTGGTACGTTATGTTTCACGGGCTGACTCCAATAACTAGGTGACGGGCAATCTTAGGTTCTTGGGTTCTTGAGTTTCATTCTACTCCGATATACCGCGCCTGCACGCTTTGCAACCAGCGCAAGCCGCGCTAGTTTACTTTGTCGAAGATGTGCCATTCGAAATTGTAAATAAGCCACCGCTTGACCGCTGCAGCGCCTGTGAACGCTTATTGCGCCATGCAAATCATGAAAGCAGTGCGCAATCGCTATGGTGCTCAAGGCGTTGGTCTCGACCACTCCTTCTGCAGCAGAATCGAACCGGGCAAGTCATCTAAGGAACACACGCTTTTGAATCACTTGCTCTCAAGCGCAGCCATCGCCTGCGGTGCTTTCCTCCTCTGGCAGATTTACACGGCACCCATACTGCATGCAATTGACTCGCTGAAGTGCGCTCCGTAACAAGCGAGCTATAGACTCAGCTTCACTGCTTCAAGCAAAAAAGAAACGCCTCGTCGCGGCTCTTTTTTGCTCTCGAGTTCTATTCATTCATACAGTAAAAGGCTGACAATCCCACGTGTAGATTGTTTCAGGATAAGACAACGCGTGTCAACTATGGAATACAGTATCTAAAACCCCAAAATAATCAAACTAGTTCCGCAAAAGCGACCTGGCATGCGCCAGGTCGCCCTCGCGAAATCTAGCAAATCAATGCAGCAACGACAGCGAGCCTACGCGCCCGGGATGGGAACCGCGTTCTGCCCGCCGCCATTGTTCGAGCCGTTCGGCTGCGAGATGGTGTTCAGGTAGTCCTCACAGACCTGACCGGTGAGCTGCTTGCCGTCGTCGTTCTGGCAGGTAAGCCAGTGGTCTGGCAAGCTGCCCGCGAACATCGAGTTGGGCCAGCTGCCGCGCCAGGTGTCGAAGTTGGCGAGCATCGACTGGAGCTGCTTCTGGAGCAGGGCGTAGTCCTGACGCTGACCCTGCACGAAAGTGACGCTCTTGTCGTAAATCGCCAGGTCGACGTTGGGGTACGCCTCCTGCAGTGCCGAGAAGAGCGAGCCCTTGGCCTGC
>PLXC01000016.1 GCA_003151275.1 Candidatus Melainabacteria bacterium | reverse complement strand
GGCTTAGGCAAATTACTGGTCAACGGTCGCAACCGAGTTCCTGAACCACCAGCCATGATTACCGCTTTCATTTCCTCTTCCCTCGCAAATTATTTGATCGTAAATTACGTTTACTTGACGCGCTTGATCGGCGACAAAGCTGGAGCTGCCACTGCAGTTGGTGCAGCGGGAGTGGATGCAACTCCATCGCTGCCAATTTGAGACGCCTCAATCATCACCTTTTCATAAACCTCAAGAGTTCGCTTGGCGATCACTTTCCAGTTATAGATGTGTCGAACTTTTTCGTATGCATCTTTTCTCAGCCGACTTGCCAGATCGGGATTGCGCAAGACTTCGAGAAGTCCCCAAGCTAAGCTTCCGGCATCACCTGCGTAAGTCGTCAATCCTGTCACCATGTGTTCGACGAAGTCCGTCAGTCCACCACTATCTGACGTGACGACTGGCACATTGGCCGCCATTCCTTCCAGAGCAACGATCCCGAATGGCTCATACAAGCTTGGTATGCACACGATGTCGGCCACTTTGTACAAATGCTTGAGATCATCGTCACTGACGTACCCGAGGAAGCGAACATGATGGTCAATGCCCAACGCGTAAGCCTGTCTTCTCAATTCTTCCATGTGGTAGCCGGTTCCGACGATCAAGAATTTGGCGCCCGGAAATTCAGAAATAACTGCAGGAGCGGCGTTAAACATAATCTGCACACCCTTTTCTTGAACCAATCGGCCAACGAAAAGAATTATCGGTTCATGCGGTGCAGCGTATCTATTGCGCAAAGGCTTGGGATCAAATTCAAAATCAAAAATTTCAGGATCGGTGCCATTTGGAATAACGACAATTTTGTCTTTCGGCATGCCAAACAAACGCTGCAATTCTGCGTGCATATGCTGACTGTTGACGATCACTTCCCACGATTCGAAAGTCAACCGCCATTCAGCTTGATGGATGTAGTTTTGCATTTCGGTATGCACGCCAGTCATGCGTCCCGCTTCAGTTGCATGCATGGTGGCAATGACAGGCACACCAAATCCAGACTTCATAACCCAGGCTGAGTCCGTAACCATCCAATCATGCGCGTGAATAATGTCGAAAGGATTCTTGCGATGCAATTGAATCGCATATTGCAGAAGTCCGAAGTTTAAACGGTTTACCCAGCTTAGAAAATCGGGGTTGGGATCGGTTTGAGTTTTGACGCGATGCACATGCACTAAGCCATCCATCTCGTGCTCGTAAGTGCCGGGATGATCGGCTGTGACCACGTGAACTTCCCAACCTGCAGCCGCAATCTCTTTGGATAACGCCCAAACTACTCTTGCCAATCCACCGATTACACGGGGAGGATACTCCCACGACAGCATCAAAACGCGCTTCGTCACTTTTAGTCTCCTAATACTCGCTTGACGGGGGCCGCCCCATCAGCGTCATTATCGCCCCTTTGGGAGTAGTTTTACCTTTCAAAGCAGCATCAACTTGCTCAGCTATGGGAAGTTCGAGTCCAAGCCGTTTAGAAAGTTCACAAACCGCCTCGGCAGTAGGTACGCCCTCGGCAAATGCTTCCAATCCAGTCAACACTTCTTCTAATTGTTTACCCTGCGCAAACTCCATTCCCAATCGGTAATTTCGACTGACTGGACCCGCACAGGTCGCAAAGAGATCGCCCATGCCAGCCAATCCTGCCAGCGTGATGGGTTTGGCGCCAAGGCGGACAGCTAGTCTTGTCATCTCAGCCAAGCCGCGAGTTAACAAAGCAGCTTTTGCGTTGCTTCCCAGTTGTAACCCGTCAGATGCGCCCGCCGCGATGGCGATGACGTTCTTGAGTGTGCCGCCTAGCTCCACTCCAATCTGGTCGTCATTGGAGTAAACACGGAAGCCCGGCAGACTGACCACCTTTTGCACGGAAAGGGCGACGCCTATATTCGCGCATGCAATCACAGAAGCGGTCGGTAATCCCAGCAAAATTTCAGCAGCCAGATTTGGTCCCGAAAGAGAACATACTGGCAATTCAGGCAGTACATCGGAAATCACTTCCGACATGCGCTTCAAAGTGGACAGCTCTAATCCCTTTACAGCGCTGACGATCACGGTGGCGCGACTTGTCGCCAGGTGAGGCTTGAGACGTTCGGCCAAGCTACGCATTGACTGGGAGGTGCAGCAAAACAAAATGACATCTGCATCCGAGACAGATTCGCCAAGGTCACTGGAGGCGACGACCTGATGGGGAATCTCAATTTTCAGCGGCCGCTCGATCAGGTGAGTCGAATTGATGCGCTCAGCTTTCGCCTCATCCTGAGTCCACAGCCGGACGTTTCGCCCGGCATTTGCCAGCATCCAGCTTAGTGTCGATCCCCAACTGCCCGCGCCAAGCACGGCAACATTGTTCATTTTTGCCGACTCACTTGATCGGTGGAAACTACTATTTGAGTTGTTTATTCTACACTCTTGAAAGCCCCTTTGCAGCCATCGCGATAATGCACCGCATACGGTGGCGTAAGATCTGAGGTCTGCGGATCCGTACTTTATCTGCTCCGCACACAATCGGATCCGAATAGT
This sequence comes from Candidatus Melainabacteria bacterium, assembly GCA_003151275.1. The sequence continues at coordinate 50,019 of PLXC01000016.1, read as the reverse complement.
AATAATCGAATCCGCCCCCAATTGGATCCGTTACAAATCGGATTCGCGCATAGTCTGATCCGTCCAAATCGAAATGGAGCGCGGCTGTCCTCAGCCGCCTATAATCACGTATCTAGGCGAGTCTGGAGACCCGGCCTCCATTTCCTATTAGCTATCGAAACCATCGGATCCACACATCTTCGGATCCACACATCTTCGGATCCGCACATTGTCTGATCCACACGCAGCTTCGGATCCGCACATCTTAGGATCCGCACATAGTCTGATCCACACACCGAGTTTGTAACTAGCTCACTGGACTTGCTTTAATGAAAGTTGCGCCTTGCGCGGCCATTGCACAGTTGCGTCCGCCTTGCTTGGCAGCTGCAAGCGCACTAAAAGCAGATTGCATCCATTTATCCAGATCCATACTTTTCGAATCCAAAACACTTATGCCGGCGCTGCATGTAGCAAAGAAGCCGGCATGCAATGGCGTTGAATGGCTAGTGGCAGCGAAATCAGCAAGCAAACGCGCCGCCAGAGTCAGCGCTTCTTGTTCGTCAATGCCCTCGGCAATAATGCCAAATTCGTCTCCACCGTAACGACCGATGATATCGCTCTGCCTGAGCCGCTTCCGCAATAACAATGAAAGCGCAACAAGAACCTTGTCGCCGCCTGGATATCCATGTCGTTCATTGATCGATCGGAAATAATCCACATCAATAAGGATCAATGCAGTAAAGCTGGACTTGCGTTTCTGTTGCGCAATCGTCATTTGCGCTTGTTCCATGAAAGAGGAGTGGTTGAGTAAGTTCGTTAATCCATCTTTGTGCAAAAGTGTTTTCAAAAATCGCGAGCGTTCAAGCCGCGCGGAGACACTCGAAAGCAGCAGTGCAGGCGGAACCGGTTTGACAAGGTGATCATCACCACCAGAGCGCGCCGCTTCAATGCGCGCTTCGATGTTTCCCTGCGTCGTCAGAAAAACAACGGGAAGCGTCGCGTGGCGCTCGTCTTGTCTGAGATACCTGGCCAGTTCGTAGCCCGTCATACCTGGCAACATCACATCCAGGAGAACAAGATCTGGATTGAATGACGAAATAAATGAATCAAAGTTTTTCGGATCAGTGCAGGTGCGAACCTGATAGCCAGCGGATTCTAGAAATGCACGAATGAAAGCAGCTTGATCTGGATCATCTTCCACGGACAGAATACGTGGCGCTTCCTGCCTTCGCTTATCCAGCAGATAACGCATTCTGCGCAACATCGCCTTCATGTCGACAGGTTTTTCAAAGTGAGCATCAGCACCGCAGTGGATAGAGCGGACTTTGTCGAGGAAACCAGTTTGCTTACTGACGATGATGATCGCTATGTCTTCACCGCCCGGAAGTGTCCTAACGTGCTCTACAAGCTCATATGCATCGCCATCAGGCAGAGGGATTTCGACGATCAATCCATCCGGCATTTCTCTGACCAACTCGTTGATTCCAGTCGCCATTGTGCGCGCGGTCCGGAAGGTCATCCCGCCTTCTTCGACTAACTTACACAACAATGAAAGATCAGTTTGGTTCTCATCGATAATGACAATTTCAGAACGACCCAGACCGCCTCTGCTACTGCCGAGGTTTGTTGTCTCAGCAGCATCATCATTGACAGTGAACTCATTGGCTAGTTGATTGAGCAGCGTCTTGAGTTTATCGACATCAGCCTTTGGCGGTCGAGCACTATCACGCAAAAGTTTATTGCAATAATCTTCGCCTTCTGATCCCATCGCAGAAACAGAGGGATAACCATACATACTGCCTGAACCGGCAAGCCAATGAAATTGCCGGCTCAATTGCTCAATCACTTCAGCATTAGAAGGATTTTGGGCCAATTGCGAAAGCATCTCGATGATCTTGCCAATACGTTCAGAAGAACGACGAATATACTGCTCTTTGAGTTGACCAAAAGTTTGAGACCAGGCCTGCATCTTATCGCTCAGCCCTCTAATATAGCGCGGACTTGGTTCGCCAGAATCGTCGGATCGAATGGTTTAGTGAGCACCCCGACAGCGCCCATTCGTTTTAGTTTTTCAATCTCGCTGGTCATCGCTTTGGCCGTGAGAAATATGACCGGAATATTTTTAGTGCCCGCATTCGCTTGCAAAGCAACGAGAGTTTCGGACCCATCCATAACCGGCATCATCATATCAAGCAAGATCACATCGGGCTGCTCAGCTTCAGCTTTAGAAATTCCATCTTGTCCACTGTCAGCTTCCAAGACTTCAAGTCCACCTAGGATGCTTAAGCTCATGGCTGCAATTGATCTTGTATCTTCTTCATCGTCGATGATGAGAACTTTCATTGTCCGCTCCTACTTTGTCTTTAGAATTAAGATATACCCGGCAATGGAATCTAATCCTTCTGACCGGCTTCGGGTTTTAGCGCAGAATTAGCCTTCAAAATGTCTATTATTTGATTGGTCAAAAGAGTGGGGTCAAACGGTTTCGTCAACACGGCAAGTGCGCCTAGCTCTTTTAGCTTATCGAATTCCTCAAACATTCCTCTGACAGTTAGAAAGATGACGGGGATATTTTCGGTTACTGGATTTTTGCGCAAGTTAGTAAGAGTTTGAGCGCCGTCCATTTCAGGCATCATCAAATCCAAAATAATTACGTCAGGCAGTTCTTCAGCTGCCTTCACTAACCCCTCTTTGCCACTGGCGGCTTCAATCACATCTGCACCACCTAGCAATCCGAGGCTCATACTCGCGATACTGCGAGTGTCCTCTTCATCATCGATAATGAGAATCTTCATGTTGGCTACCTTTGGGTGGCTTGATTTAGGCTCTCAAGCTTGTTGATCTTATCCTAGGATAGCCTGTGCAGCAAGCTGCTCGGCATAATCCGAGGATAGCCTATGCAGCAAGCTGCTCGGCATAATCCTAGGATAGCTTATGCAGCAAGCTGCTCAGCATAATCCTAGGATAGCCTGTGCACACTAGTGGGGTCTATCCTTGGAGCGCCTATGCACACTAGTGGGGTCTATGCAGCAAAGCTGCCCGACTCCGCAAGCTGCTCGGCTACTGCAGCGAAGCTGCCCGACTCCGCAAAGGGCTCGGCATATCCCGCCCATTTAACTAATCATCTTTTCTTCAGGCTTGGCTGGAATCGCAGCACCAACTGAAATTTGTGCACTAGGAGTCTGCAGAAGCGCCGGTTTGGCTACAGGTTGGGAGGGCGGAATGCGGAACCAGAAGACGCTGCCCTTCCCTTCTTCACTATCAACTCCGATGTTGCCACCATGCGCTTCAATAATGCCTTTGCAAATTGCTAGTCCCAAACCTGTACCGCCTTTCTTGCGGGCGTCGGATGCTTCGACTTGCTGGAATCTTTGGAAAAGCAAGTTCTTGTACTTTGCAGGAATACCACGCCCCCTGTCTGTTACCTTCACTTCAATCCAGTTTGGAATCTCAGATACGGACACCGTTACAGCTGCACCTTTGGGCGAGAATTTGACAGCGTTTGAAACAAGATTGACGAGAACCTGTACCAGTCGATCTCCATCTGCATAAACGTTGGCGTTGGTTGGCACCATTTCCAGGCGAATACCGTTTTGTTCAGCAAAGGCTCGAACGGCTTCTGCTGAGCGATCCAAGACGTTGTTCATCGAGATAGTGTCGAAAACCATATCAAGTTTTCCAGACTCGAGTTTTTCAATATCCAATATATCGTTGATCAATGTGATCAAACGGATTGTGTTTCTTTCAGCAATGGTGACGACTTTCTTGGCTTGTTCAGGCAAAACACCGAGCGCACCAACGGAAAGCAACGTCAATGATCCTCTTATAGAGGTTAGAGGAGTACGCAATTCGTGGCTGACAGTAGAAACGAATTCTTTCTTCAGTCGCTCAACTTCACGCCTTTCGGAAACGTCCAGGATGTTGGCAAGATACCTGTATCCATCTGCCGTTTCAAACTCACTCAAAGAAATTTCAATCGGAAAGTCTTCGCCATTTTTTTTGAGAGCATCAAGCTCTCCGATTCTATTTAGCGATCTGGAGAATAGATTTTCCATAAAATTGTGCGTATCGCTTTGACTTCTCTCACTAAATAATTTGGAATCATGGAAAAGACAAAGCAAGTGGCGCCCAACAATCTCTTCAGCGCGGAAGCCGAACATGCGCTCACTGGCTGGATTGATTGACTCAATGAAACCTTCCTTGGTGACAATGATCAGACCAACAAGCATGTTTTCTATAATTGTGCGAATCCTTTTTTCAGAAGCTTTTGTAGCTTCTTCGGCCAGTTTTCTTTCGGTAATGTCGTGGGCAACGCAGAACATCGAACGTTCTGATTCTGACCAGTATGTAGACCAGAGCACGGTCACCATAGAACCATCTTTTCTTCGAGTGCGATTTTCAAATTCGGTGTTGCCTTTTTCTGCCCGCACAGCTCTAACGGCGCGAATAGTCTCTTGATGATCTTCTGGAATTACGAGTTCGATAAAGCGCCTGCCCATCAACTCGTCTGGACGATAACCCCAAGTCGTATTGCAAGCAGGACTAACTGCAACAAATTTTCCATCAACGTCAATTGAACAAATCACGTCAGCGGTATTTTCTATTACTGCTCTTTCTTTTCGACTTGCTTCGTTGAGCGCTTCTGCCATGCTGTGGAAAACGCCGTCCAAGTGGGCGATTTCATCGCTTCCAGAGAGGGCTGGATTCAATGGTTCGGCTCTTGCAAGGCGGATCGAGTTGTCGGTCAGCACGTTCAAGCGTCGACTGATCCCTCTGCTAAAATAAAGGGCCAGAGCGACTGCTATTAAGAAATTGAGCAGAACGCCGATTACCAGATAGATCTTTACCATCGCTCTGTTGCGATTTTGCGCTTCCGGACCTTCGCTTTCAATTTTTCTTTCGTCTTCAGTCAGTCCACGCAATTCATCTTGCAATCTGTCAGCCAGAGAGCGAATCTCTTTGTACATGTGTCTGGCTCTGAATTGCGCCACATCCACGCGATTGTCATCAATTGCAGATTTAGCTTCTCCGAGAATTTTCAAGCCCGTGACAGTGATTACTTGCAAATTCTGTAAGATTTGTTGTTGCCTCTGGTTATCACCGACCAGGTTTTTTAGTTCATCCAAATCCTGCGGAATCTGGCGAACGATCTTGTCGTACCTGTCGCTGAACAAAGGACTCTTGGTGATCGAGTAACCACCCATAGCCACGCCGGCATCGTAGAACAGCTTGGATAATGTATTAGCCTGCGAAATAATCGCCTTTGAACGCACTTGTCTCTGAACTTCAATTTCAGCCTGACGCAATAAATATGTCAAAGTCGCCAAAAATATCACTTCAAAAATGAGCGGCACCGCAACTAAGATCAAACCTTTGTGTGATAGTTTTAGATTTAATCGCATGACGTAATGCTTAGTCTTCTCTCAGTTGATCACTTGTGTTGCGTGCGTTTGTAAGCATCTAACAATTTGCTTAAGCCATCGGAACCGCCACTACTTGTAGTGGCAGCCGGCTGTTGTGGAGCAGCCTGTTGAGGAGCATATTGTGGTTGAGGTGCTGACTCCAATCCGCCGCCCATATCGCGACTCATGTCATCAATCATTTGCTTTTGTTCGTCGTTCATCATCACTTCGGCGTCACTCTGAACGGCTTTATAACCGCCAGGACACTGAAAATAACTGCTGGGAATGGAAGCGATTGTCTGCATCCGATAAGTCTCGAGCATCCTTTTCTGTCCCTTAGCGTCAGTGCACTCAAGCCGCAGCGGAACGTTTTGTGTAGTTGGTAGACCATACGCAGAAGAGAGCAAATCTGCCAATCGTGGTGGCACCGTAATGTCGTCAGAAACCCAGTAGTCAGCGGCGTTCACAGTGGTCGTCTTGGTTTTTCCGTCTGCGCCAATGCGAGAGATAGTTCCACCACCCCGCATCACATATTGAGTTGCTCGTAATCCAGCTATGTTGCCTCCGGATCCTCTCGACCATTGCCTGCCAGCCAGATCACTGGTCAATCCGCGGGAAGCCAAAGTGCGCTTGTAAGCATCCAGAGTTGTTTGAAAGTAAACTCTTGTCTTATCGTTAAACATAACGATATTCCAGTCAGGCGCTTTGCTGACCATCGCAAACCCAGCTTTCGGATTGACACACTTCAAGCCAGATGGACTTATATAGACGTACTGGTCGCCAAGCGTAAGGCTTTTCTGAGTGAGAACCCAGCCTTTATCGTCGGCCAAGGCCGATGGGGCTGATAATACAAAAAAAACAGCGACCAGCCAGACAGCCCAAAAACCGCTCGTTACCTGCACTTGCGGCTTGCTGTCTGCGATTCGAGTCAAAGGCACGTTGAACAATACCCCCTGAGGATTAGCCTCTCGCTAGTTTTTTACCCTTTTAAGGCGAATCGGAAACCGACCATGCTAAGTGTGCAACAAAGCGGTGTCAATTTCGTGGCACGCCAAGACAGTCGCTAGGCTGAAATACCGCCCCGCTTGGCTATTGGCTAGCCGGCATGACCTTTTGAATTTTTACCGATATCGGTAAAAATTTCGACCACCTTGGCAAGGGAGGCTATAAGAAACCGGGGCTGGCAAATCCCAACACGGCCCTAGATGCACAAACTAAACTCCCCGAGATCCAGTCATCGCAAACCGATATCAAGTCGTCGGTGAGGGTTCTTTGTCGTATGCGGCTTTCGCTTCTAACTCTTCCCAACGCTTGAAAAGTCCGGCTAAATCTTTTTGTGCATTTTCCACATTTTTCGAAAGTTCGTTCAGTTTCGGATAATTGCTGGCAATTTGGGGCTTTTCCATTTCTGCCTGCATTGCTCTAATTTTCCCTTCCACCTGTTCAATTTGATCAGCCATGCTGGATAGCTCGCGCTTCTCGGCGGTAGTTAAACCGACCCGATCTTTAGGGTTGTTTTTGCTGGATTTCCGATCGGCGTTTTGAGCCTTCTTTTCGACCTTCGCAGAACGCTGCAAGGCTCTTTCGCATTGCTCATAGTCAGCATAGTAGTGAGCCTCACCGGATCCATCCAACGCTAGAATTTGCGATGACACCGTATCTAGCATCATGCGATCATGGGTGACCAGAATCACAGCCCCTGGAAAATCTTCCAGGCTATCTTCCAGAACCTCAAGCGAAGCAATATCCAGGTCGTTTGTGGGTTCGTCCAGAATCAGCACATCTGCAGGCTTTAACATCAAGTTGGCGATCAGAATTCGCGCTTTTTCGCCACCTGACAGATAACTGATCGGCATTGGTAGTTGATCTGGGCGAAAGAGAAATTTCTTTGCCCAAGTCGTGACGTGGAGATTTCGACCACGGTACATAACCGTGTCACCATCAGAACTCAAGGACTGTTTCAAAGTTTTGGTTTCATCAAGTTGTTCGCGATTTTGGTCGAACCAAACAATCTGCAACTGCTCGGCGCGCTTAATGGTGCCAACATCAGGCTGCAATTCTCCAACTAGAAGTTTGAGAAGGGTTGTCTTGCCGCTGCCATTTCGCCCGACAAGCCCCAATTTAGTGCCTGTGGTGAGCAGCACGTTGAGGTTGCCGAACAAAATTTTCTCAGCGAAACGCTTAGAAATTCCTTTCCCTGTAATCAATTCTTTCGTTTTTCGTCCGGAAGAATCAAAACCAATTTCGATTGGCGCGTTCAGTGAATTGCGCTGTTTCACGTCAGCGAGGTCCTCAATCAATTTACCGGCATCTTGGATGCGACCTCGCGCCTTGGTTTGTCGCGCTCGGGCTCCGCGCTGCAACCAAGCGATCTCTCGCCTTACTTTGCTTGCGAGAGCTTGTTGTTGATGAACCTGAGCATTCAAACGTTCTTCGCGAGCAATTAGAAACTCACTATAATTTCCATTGATGCTCAGACACCCTTCGGGATAAGTCGGATTGAGTTCGATCATCCGATTAGCGACACTTTCAAGAAAAGCCCGATCGTGGCTGACCACCACAAAACTGACGCTAATCGATTTGAGCAAAGTCTCGAGCCATAAAACACCCTCTAGATCCAAATGGTTAGTTGGTTCATCCAAAAGCAGCAGATCGGGTTCTTGCACCAGCGCACAGGCGAGAGCCAGCCGCTTTCGCCATCCGCCAGATAGCGAATTTGTTTTCGCTTGCCAATCAGGAAATCCCATTTGCGACAAAGTCGAATCGACAGACGCGGCTTTTTCATAGTCTTCCAAGGGCGCTAGATCTGCTGATTGCTTAACGACTTGCTCCACAGTCAGCTCAGGGTCGAATGATTCGGACTGTGTAACGTAGGCGACGCGAAGGTTTTTGCGCGCCACTACTGCCCCTTCATCGGGTTGAATTTCACCGGACAGTATCTTCATTAAAGTGGACTTGCCGGCACCGTTTGGTCCGATCAGTCCAATCTTTTGCTCGTCTTCAATGCCGAAGGATATGTTTGAAAAAAGAGGACGCGAGCTGTAGGACTTGCCAATCGATTGGCAGCTGACGAGTATTGCCACTTGTTCTGGTCTCCTGAACCTCAGAACATAATAGCGCGAGAGAAGCGAGCTCTATACTTTGTGTGCTGAAGTGTTGAGCTATTCGGACGAACACTAGCGAAAGATTGCGAACCTTTCTTCGAAACCGCGGGGCACGTCTTTGAGCGCAGATTTAGATTCAGCCACTGTTCAAGTGTTTTTGTCCCTGAAAGGTTTTTCCATTTTCAACGTTTAAATTGGCGAAAAATTTCGTCACGATCTATGGGAGAAAAATCCCAAATATCGTCGAAACGAAATCTGGCGAAAAGTGACGAATACCCTTCGACTTTTTGCTCTACATTAATCGGTAAAGCAATATTACATCAGGGTTTCGGGACTTCTCGATTTCCCGAAAGTATTGCTAGCCGGTCATCGACAGCACCATAAAAACCCGCGTTTTTTACTTAACATATTAAACCAGGGTGTTCTGTAGGGACATACCCACCCTTTTAATCTAGGCTCCGAAGCGCGTTAAGGCTAGTCGCCGCAAAATTCAAGGCACCGAAACTTGTCTCAGCACTCTCTTGCTTTAAGCGGATTAAAAGGTGAAGCGAAGCTGAGCCAGTCACTCGCACCCTATTCAGCCTCAGTCTTTAACTGCGAGTTCTGGTGCGACTTTTTCAACTACTTCCTCAGGATCTTGGACAATTTTCCCGTAGTTGAACAATCGCGTTCGAGGATCGAGCGCATCGCGCAATCCATCACCTAGAAAGTTGAAAGACAAGACAGTGACGAAAATGAAAAAGCTTGGAAATAAGATCAGATGCGGATGTCCGCGCAATGAACGCCATCCATCGCTAGCCAACGTTCCCCAACTGCAAGCAGGTGGCGACAATCCCAAGCCAATGAAGCTCAAAGTCGATTCGGAAAGGATTGCCGATGGCACGGTGAAAGTGAGAGCGACGATAATTGGTCCCATCGCATTGGGTAATAGATGCTTCCAGACAATCAACAATCCGCTTTGACCAGCAGCTCGGGCTGCTTCGACAAACTCTTCATGTTGCAACTGCAAGAACTGTGCGCGTACAAGTCTGGCGGTGCCCATCCAACTTACCAGACCCAGAGAGATGAGAATGCCTGTGGTTCCGCGTCCGACAAGCACACCAATCAGAATCATTACAAGCAGGTCAGGAAGCGCATATGCGATATCGACACCGCGCATCAGCAGATTATCAACCTTGCCACCGGAAAATCCTGCTATAGCGCCATATATGGTGCCGATGAAAAATGCGATGAAGGCTGTTGTCATTCCTATACTGATTGAAAGCTGAGAACCATAGATAATCCGGCTAAATAAGTCACGCCCGAGTTCATCGGTTCCCATCAAGTGCTCGAGAGATGGCGAAGCAAGAAGATCTGTCGTTGTTTGAGAATAGGTGTAGTGCGACATTGGCACACCTAAACCAGAGAGAAGGGCGATCAGACAGATGAACATAATGATCCAAAAGGCGCCATGCGCAGTTGGAATACTGCGCAGTCTGTACCAAATATATGCAAATCCAACTTTGTTTCTCGACATCGCTAACTCACCTGCATACGCGGATCGAGAATGACGTAGACGATGTCCACTACAGTGTTAGCAATAATCAGCAAGACGGCGAACACCAAAGTGGTGCCCATGATCAAATCATAATCGCGATTGCCTACTGCAGTGATGAAAAAGCGACCCATTCCCGGAATGGCGTACATGTATTCGACGACGAACGAGCCCGTCACGAGGATCGCTGTCAGGGGTCCCAAAACGGTGGCAATCGGCACCAGCGCGTTACGCAAAACATGTTTGACGACAGTTTTCTGGCTGGAAAGTCCTTTAGACCTGGCCGTACGCACCCAGTCCTTCTCCAAAATTTCGAGCACACTTGCTCTTGTCAAACGAGCCAGGTAAGCCGCCGGACTGACCGCGATTGTAATAGCCGGCAAAATCATATGGCGACCTGATTCCCATAATGCGACTGGCAATATTTTCAGCCAGATTCCAAATACAAATATCAGCAAGGCTCCGATCACGAAACTGGGAACGGATATGCCTGCAGTGGACAAAAACATGGCCGCAAAGTCCGCCGCAGATCCTCGGCGCACCGCGGCAATGGTGCCAAGTGGCACGCCAACGCAGATCGCCAGCAACAAGCCCACGCTTCCAAGTTGCAGTGACACGGGAAAAGCGTCAATCAAAATATCATTGACGGTACGCCCAATGTATTTGTAAGACAGCCCCAGGTCGCCTTGCATCAAGCGCTGCATGTAGAACAAGTACTGCTCTGGCACAGGTCTATCGAGGTGATACTTGGCCTTCAAGTTTGCCACTATTTCTGGTGGCAATGCTTTATCGCCTTCGAACGGTCCGCCCGGAACAATGCGGACAAGCATAAAAGTAATCGAGGCAACAATCCACAAAACAGGGATGGCCAGAAGAATTCTCTTCAAGATCATGCTCACCATGCGATCACCATCAATTGCTTACGGTTCAATGCTCACCTCTTTATAGAATTGAATATCCAGCGCGTTAAATTTGAGTCCCTTCACCCACGGCTTAACCATTACGTTCTGCGTGGCCAGATACACGGGTGCAATCACGGATTCTTCATTGCACAAGTAATGGTCAGCCTTCTCGTATAACTTCCTGCGCTTCTGCGGATCCTGTTCGGTTCCCGCTTGTTCAACGATGGCGTCGTATTTGGCATCTTTCCAGGCAGTGGTGTTGTTACCGTTGTATGTCGTAAATAAATTCGAGAACGTCTCAGGATCCGGATAGTCAGCGCCCCAAGTTGCTCTAAAGATCGGCGGTGGATCTCGATGCAACGTTTGCAAATAGACTTTCCATTCCTGATTTTGCAAACCAATGCTGATACCAAGATTTTGTTGCAATTGATCTTGGAGTTCCTCGACAACTGTTTTGACGTCATCGCGATTTGGATACAACATCACTGTGTTTGGAAAACCCTTTCCGCCTGGATACCCAGCTTCAGCCAACAATTGTTTTGCACCCACCGGGTCGAATTTCTCGCCTGTCGTCGGCGAATATCCAGGCAGCGGCTTAGGAATCCAGCTGCTGGTTGGACGTTCTTTGCGGCGAAGAATGCGCGGAAATACATCTCGATCGATTGCTTTGCACACGGCTTTGCGCACGCGCGCATCGGTGAATGGTGGCTTTGTGACATTGAAACCAATGTAATTGCTGCGCAATAGCGGCACGTTTTTATACTCGGGCGAATCTTTGCAACGCTCAACATCGGGCGTTGAAAAACTGCGATTGTCCACGAAATCCAGTTCGTCATTTTCGTAAAGTGCAAATGCGGTAGCTTGCTCAGGCACCATGAACATGCTGATCTTCTCTATCTTTGGTGGACCCTCGAAATATTTAGGATTGGCGACCAATTCAATTTTGTATTCGTGCGCCCAGTGCTTGAGGATGAAGGGACCATTAGTGACAATGTGCTCCGGATCGGTCCAACGCCGCCCCCACTTTTCAATCACGTCTTGCCGAGAGGGGCAACAGGGGCAGAAAGCGGTCAGATAAATAAAGTAGGCAGCCGGCTTCTTCAGCTTGACTTCAAAAGTCAGGTCATCGACCGCTTTGATACCGACTAAATTTGGGTCGGCAATCTTGTGGCTGTTAAATTCAAAAGCATTAACAATCGGATAAAGGAAGTACGCGTACTGAGCACCTGTGGCCGGGTCCAACAAGCGTCGCCAGGCGTATTCGAAATCTTTTGCCACAAGTTTCTTTCCATCTGTCCAATAGATGTCATCTCGCAAGTGAAAAACATAGGTCTTGCCGCCATCGAGTACATCCCAGCTCTTCGCGCATCCCGGCGCACATTTCAACTCAGGCGTGTACTGGGTCAGTCCTGTCATTAGGTTCGAGACCACATCAAATGATGTCGAATCTGTCTCCATTTCCCAGTCAAGACCAGGCGGTTCAGTTCCGATGTTGACTCGCAATGTGCCCGGCGCCGGGCCATGTTTCGCAACATTGCACGCAGTCAGTGCGAGCGCCATAAACAGCGCAAGCACGGAGATCAAGGGCTTGTAAACAGAATTTCGTTGGGAATTCATCGCATCACATTTTAGTCTTGTTGACAGGTTTTCATGGCGTTCGATATACTTGCTGCTTGACGCCTCCCCGGGAGGTCTTTTTTTTCTGGCTTGTTTTTGTTTACAAGAGCAAGCGGTTAAAATCGATCCGGTGAGGGGTTCCAGGCAAGCAGCCGGCTGCAGCGAAATCTGCATCGGAGAGCGCCTGAAACCTTAATCGTTTGGGTGGAAGTTTCCGAATTTTGCAATTATTTGGCACGATAACGGAAACAAGCAGGAGTTAGAACCTTGGCCAAGAAAGACGACCGAGTCATTATCACGTTAGCCTGTGGTGAATGCAAAAGACGCAACTACACCACCATGAAAAACAAAAAGAATGATCCGGATAGGCTCAACATCAAGAAGTACTGCCGCCATTGCAGAACTCATCTTGAGCACAAGGAGACCAAGAAGTAGGTCTGGGCCTGCCTTGCATGTGGGCGATTCAGACGACTCTGGCAAATGGACTGCTCATCTGGGCAGGTAGAGCTTTTCGCAATTGCGAATCTAAAAAGAGACGAAATGGGCGCCATTAGTTTAACGGTAGAACGAAGGTCTCCAAAACCTTTGGTGAGAGTTCGATTCTTTCATGGCGCGAATTTATCAGTCCAGCAGCAGCAGCAGCAGCAGCGAACTGCGTAAGACTATCCTCGGATAACCAAGTTGACAACGGCAGCTGAGTCGCAGAAAGAGCAATATTAAGAATGGCGATCAAGCGAAATAAGGAATCTCCAACCGGTCAAGGCAAAGATCCGACGAAACCGAAGGTCGTCGTCAATGACCCGGCCACAGAGATCAATACCACGCCTGCACAACCTCCTTCAATCAAACCGCCTGCCGACGGCGGCAGCGGATCCGGTGGTAGTGGCTCAAGTGGCGGATCTGGCAGCGGTGGCAAGTCGGATAAACCTAAAAAAGCGAAGACTGAGAAGAAACAAGGTCCGCTCGGTGAGGCGCGTCAGTTCGTACATGAAGTAATAGTTGAATTTCGAAAAATTAGTTGGCCGGAATTTCGGCAAGTCGTAAGAGAAACCTGGAGTGTTCTCTTTTTGGTAGCAGTGATCACCTTGATGGTGCTCGGTTTCGATTGGGTCCTTGGCAATATCGTCTTTGGTCCACTAGAACACTTTGCACGATTACACGGTGGTGGTATAGGCAGCAGATAAGCCGTACATCTACTTGTACAGGCGAAGCGCGATAAAGAGGGTTAAGGACATAGACACGAAAATGGCTTTTATCAAAACTGATGGGCAACGGCGCTGGTACGCTGTGCAGACGGCTTCTGGTCATGAAAATAAGGTCAAAGAACACATCGAAAAGCGCATTGTCACCATGGGCGCTCAAGATAGAATCTTCGGCGTCATCGTTCCTGAGAAGATGGTGACCAAAGTCAAAGATGGTAAGCGTGTTGAAAAGAAAGAACGCGAATATCCAGGCTACGTCTTCGTTGAAATGATTCTGGACGACGATTCATGGCGTGTAGTAAGAGAAGCACCTGGCGTAACAAAATACGTGGGCGCAGGTAAGAAGCCAATTCCAGTTCAAGACTCAGAAATTCGCAAGATTCTCAGACGGCAAATGGCAGTTTCTGGAATCAAAGGCAAGAAGCAAGCAGTTATCGATGTCAAGGTCGGCGATTACGTCAGAATTACTGGCGGACCTTTCGCTGACTTTACAGGCGAAGTTACAGAAGTGAACATGGAACGGGAGCGGATCAAGGCTTCAGTAATCATCTTCGGACGGGCTACACCTGTAGAACTAGAATTCAACCAGGTTATAAAAGTGTAAACGTGGTGGACGCTAGCCCGAAACTACCATAAGATCATAAGTTCCGCATATCTATAGGACTCAAGCACCGTGAAAAAGGTTGTTGGCAAAGTTAAATTGCAAATACAGGCCGGAAAGGCCAATCCCGCACCGCCCATCGGTCCTGCGCTTGGTCAGCATGGCGTAAACATCATGCAATTCTGCAAAGAGTACAACGCCAAGACTCAAGACAAAGCTGGAACGGTTATCCCAGTTGAAATCACAGTCTACGAAGACAGATCTTTCGACTTCATCCTTAAGACACCTCCTGCATCTGAACTATTAAAGAAAGCAGCGGGCGTCGAAAAGGGCTCCGCTACGCCGAATAAGACGAAAGTCGGAACAATCAGCAAAGCAAAAATTACTGAAATCGCCAAAATAAAAATGCCCGATCTGAACGCTACCACTCTTGAGGCAGCGGAAAAGATGGTTGCAGGAACCGCCCGCAACATGGGACTGACAGTACAAGACTAGAACTGAGCACGAAGGAATTTCGAAAATGGCTAAAGCTACTAAGCGTCAAACAACGCTTCAAAAGGTCAGAGAAGAAAACCGCACGCCACTTTCTGCCGAAGAAGCGATCACGCTGCTCAAGGGAACGAAGGCTGCAGTGAAGTTTGACGAAACTGTCGAAGTTCATTTCCGCCTGGGCGTTAACCCTAAGCAGAATGATCAACAAATCAGATCGACCGTCAATCTGCCCGGTGGCACAGGCAAGGAAGTCAGAGTTGCCGTCGTTGCCAAAGGCGAGAAACTTGCTGAAGCAACCGCTGCAGGAGCTGATGTAGTCGGCGCCGAAGACCTCGTGGCAAAAATAGGCGAAGGTTTTCTTGACTTCGACAAATTGGTGGCAACGCCAGACGCCATGGCAATGCTGTCTAAGATGGGTAAAATGCTCGGGCCACGCGGCCTGATGCCCAACCCAAAAGACGGCACAGTCACATTTGATGTGGGCAAGACAATCAAAGAGCTGAAAGCTGGAAAAGTGTCCTTCCGTACAGAGAAGGACGGCGGACTTGTGCAAATGGCGATCGGCAAATTGTCATTCGAAGATGACAGACTGCTGAAAAACTTGGCTGCGGTTGTGGACCAAATCAACAAGGTCAAACCCGCGACAGTCAAAGGCACCTACATGAAAGCCGTCTTCCTCAGTTCCACGATGGGACCTGGTTTAAAGCTTGATGTGAGCAAGTTGCAAGATTTGACCAAGTATCTGCACGCCTAAAGGCAAGTGCGTCAGTAAACCGTTTCCAAGAGTGACAGAAAACTCTGGAAGATGGCACCCTGCCGCATCATTTTTACCGTTATCGGTTAAAATCTCAGCAGAAATGCTTGGCAACTCTTTGCTTATTTTGAGCGGTTTAGACCTCGAGAGTGAGCATGCTACCGCAAAAATTTTTACCGATATCGGTAAAAATTTCAGAGCTGTTGCTTAACCAACAAGCCGAAGCTGAGCCCTAAGGAAATGGTACCGCGACGTTTGGTACGACATATGTGATTGGAAAGCTTTGCTGAGACCTAAACGTCAAAGGCGATTTTCCGCTATACGCAGCCTGGACAACGAAAGGCTTAATATCCACTTCGGTTTGAACGGTCACTGTGCCGTTGAGAGCCCCACCGTATGGCACATATGGCGGTGCATCAGCCTGGGCTTGCGTGACTGTACTTTGCGGGTAACCGGCGACAACGATAAAATTGGAAAGCATGCCGGCACTTCTCTGGTTGGCTCTAGCGACAACAGCGGCAGCGCGTGCAGCTTGGTCACTGGGCTTGCCACTGGCAGCAACGCGCGCCGCTTCTCTGCAGGTTGAATCATTGAGCTGAACGCCAATGACAATGACCGCCAAGTCGAAGACAACGAGGACAATGGGAATTAAAGCGATGAGCCCGACAGCCAGTTCGACTATCGATTGCCCTTTTTGACGTTTTCGTCTCAACTCAGCCATTCAATACTCCATAGCCTGCAGCCCACAGTCTTGTCATATTTTCTCATATTAGCGGGCTTACCGACTGTCTGCAATTTCTATATTTATTCGTTCCCCTGAATGAAACAAATCAAACGCTTCTCACGCCCTAAGACAAGAGAAAAGAAGTGGCGCCTGCCAGTAGAGCGTTAAACGGTTATTGGATACCTACTATGAAACACACGCACAGCATGCACAAGGTGGAGCATTCCGGAGAAGAAAGCATGCTCCTCAAAGAATTGCCGGTCGTAAAATCGGAACAGGATTCGGACCTGTGCATAATTTGTGGGCAGTATTTCGTAGGGAACCACGCCTGTCTGCAAGGCCTTCCCTCCTCCTTGCTTACGTTGCAAGATCCGCGGGTGGGCTTGATCGTAGCTGGCCATTTTATTCTCGAAGAATTTATTTGTGCAAGCGAAACAAGTTGCGTCTACAAAGCTCGACACCAACTTTTGAACACATATGTCGCTGTAAAAATCTCGAATGCTCTCAACGGGTTCGATCAGTTTTCACTACTTCGCACCAACCGGGCTGCGCTCATAGCTTCTCGTCTCGATCATCCAAACATAGTTCGCACCATCGAATTGAATTGCGATAACGATGACAATCCTCTCTTGATCATGGAGTGGGCAAGCGGTACACCGCTTTCTCAACTGATCGGACGAGAATCGCCGATTGCGCCGCTTCGAGCGATCAACGTGATTGAAGCGCTCTGCGACGCGCTCAGATATGCTCACAGTCAAGGCGTAAACCACATTAATCTCAAGACTAGTAACATTATCATTGCTGATCATCAAAATGGCAGCGAACAAGCTCGCTTGCTGGACTTCGGCATCATGAAGATGCTTGGACCGCACCCGGTTGAAACAATTGCCAAAGGACAACATTCACTTTACTGCAGCCCAGAAGAGTGTAGTGGACTGCCTCCGGATGAGCGCTCAATGATTTATACGCTTGGAGTAATTCTCTTTGAGATGCTCACCGGCTCAGTTGAACAATTCGGCCACAGTGACAAAACACATTCTCGTATAAACGCGCCTGCCTTAGTCAAAGTTCGTCCGGACTTGAGAGAGGCCGCCAGTATAGACGAGGTATTGTTCAAATGCATAGCTCCAAAATCGGACCAGAGATTTAGGAACTTGGACGAGTTAGGAGCAGCTCTCAGTCAGACAAAAGTCCAAATAGAACGGCTTGGACTCTTTGAATCGATCGAGCCAGGACACTTTGAGTCAACCGAAAAATCTGTTTTCGGCTTGCAGGTGGTACTACTTATAGTGGCATTCTTAATGCTTGCCTATTTAGCGTTTCATGGATCGTTGGCGGTTCACTAAAGAGAGCTGTCTGAAACGCGTGGAACCGGGAATTAAAACTGAAGGACAAAAGAACGTTTCGAACGGAGCACGGTCGTGGAAGACGATGCTTTGCAACAAAAAACTCAAGGGCTTACCAACAAGTGCCCTACCTGTGGTCTAGCTGTCAGTGCGACACAAACCAATTGTCCGGTGGACGGCACGTCGCTAAATCAGTGCTTGCCTGGGTTCGTTCTAGACGGCAAGTATGAATTTATTGAATTGATTGGCTCTGGTGGCATGGGCGTTATCTACAAAGCGCGACAGATTATTCTTAACCGTCCTGTTGCCGTCAAAATGCTTCACTCTCACATGATTTCGGACAAAGCCTTGATGCGTTTTCAACGCGAGGGTAAGGCAGGCAGCACCCTCTCCCATCAAAACATTACCGTTGTTCTCGATTTCGCACTTTCAGAACACGGACAACCATATATGGTGATGGACTTTGAAGTCGGCCAGACGCTTGCCCAAATGATTGAATCACAAAGTGCCTTAAGTCCGACCTTTGTCGTGGAAGCGTTGATTCAAATATGTCATGGTCTTACCCATGCCCATGAACGCGGAGTGCTTCATCGCGATATAAAACCAAGCAATTTGATGGTTGTTTCAAATGCTTCCACGCCTCCACAAATTAAAATCCTCGATTTTGGTGTGGCCAAAATCATCGAAGATGGTGACTCGAAGAACAAGCAATTGACACGCACCGGCGAGACGATGGGCAGCCCACCATACATGAGTCCGGAGCAGGCACTTGGATCAAATATAGAAAAGAGATCTGATCTCTACTCTCTCGGTTGCGTGATGTTTGAATGTCTTAGTGGCACACCGCCGTTCATGTCCGACAATGTCTTCAACATTATGATCAGTCACGCCAACCAGGAGCCGCCAACACTAAAAGAAGCTTCACTAGGCACTTCCTTTCCAAATGAATTGGAACGCATAGTGAAAAAATTGTTGGAAAAGAAACCAGCCGAACGATATCAATCCGCAGAAGAGTTGGAAGCGGATTTGCAGAGTTTCAAGCTTGGTCGAAGTGTTAGTTCCAAAAATGACAATGCAGCAAGTAAGCGCAGCCCGCTCCCGCTGATAATCTCATTAGGGTCCCTAGTAGTATTAGCTCTGGCTATCGCAACCTCGTTTATTGTCAACTCCATTTCTCCACGAATTAGTTCGGCAAATCGCAATGGTATTACCGGTGGCACTAAGAATACTGTTGCAGAAAGCAGCGGACAGAATAGCAACGGTCAAGAAGTCCCTGGCAAAAACAGCGCAGCAAAAGACAGCAACAGTGGAGCTCCTAAACCCTTAACAGAAGCCCAGCTCATGGCTGAGTCCGAAAAGAACAGCATGCTCAATGAACCAACTATACTTGGCGGCAAAGCATTCATCACCAGTTATCTAGCCAGTAATAATGGTCACGACCATTTAAAGTTAGGCAGTCATGACATAGAAGATCCAGACCTACAAGTTTTGGATCAAGCAACCACCTGCCAGCGTCTTGATCTTCAAAACAACAATATTACTGGACCGGGTCTCAAATATCTGAGCAAGCTGAAAAACATCTCGATTCTTCGACTCGACCACAATTACATTCAAGATGGTTTCTTACAGCCCATATTGGACCTTCCCAAGCTCGCTAGTCTCGACCTGTCGTTTAATAAAAACCTGACAGGATCCGATTTTCATCTTTTCGGGGGTAAACACAACCTCATCGAATTGAATTTAGAAAACTCCGGCATTTCAGATCAGGGACTCGAGGAGTTAACGAAATTTGGTCCAGTATTTGGCATCAATCTCGCTCACACTAAAGTTACGTCAAAAGGTATGAGCGCACTGGGCTCAATAAAGAATCTACACAGCCTGGATTTGTCAGACACACTTGTTGATAAAGTTGGGCTAGCCACACTATGCAAAGAGAACCCATCTATATGGACGCTTTACTTAGCCGGCAATAAAATTGGTGACAATAGTGTGCCAGATATTTTGAAGCTGAAAAATCTCAAAAGCTTAGACGTCTCCGCAACAAACATCACTGCGAATGGCATCAGACAACTAGGCGAATTGAAGAAACTGGAGAGAATGTGGTGTGGAAGCTGCAACGCAGGATATACCCCATACGAGATAATGAAGCGCAAACCGCAGCTCAAGATCGAAGTAAATCCAAGAACGGAAAAATCTGATGCCGGTCTGATCTTACCGAAAAATCTCGGCAAAAGCATTTAGAAACTCGCCGAGGCCTCACCAATGATCAAGTCTTATTCGCGCACTCGCAATGCTAAGGGCGCTGGCTTTATCGTCATAATAATTTGTGCTTTCGCGTTGATAGCCTTAATCTGGGGCGCCTTCCAACTGATGCTGGTAATGGGTGGTTCGCGCGAAGTACGAAATGCCGTTGACACGGCAGTTCTCAATGTAAGTAAGCACGCGACTGATTTGGAAGTTCCCACACCAGCTGGATTTGATGATGTAGCCAACAGCAATGGACAAGTTAGCATCAGCAATATCAGCAGGATCTGGGGCAAAGCATTTCTCATAAACGCCAATCAGCAGGAAATGCTAAATGATCAACAAGCCAGTAATTCGGCGTTAGCAAATGCAGACAATGCGTATCAGGCAACCCAAAATACTAATAATGCACTTGCTAGCGTGCTCCAAAACAAAAGAAGTTTTGCGGGCTACTTCAATTCCATTTCAGCCAACAGCCCAACCAAACTACTTGGAGAAAATGCTGTTGTTGCGGATTCGCCAACTGAGTCCTCATGGGCAACGGCGATGATGGATCGTGGTAGTGAGAGCAATCTATATTACAACACTCGGCAACTTCCTCGTGGTACGCAGGTGAACGATGTGCAGAGAGGAGGGAAGACTTATTTTCGAGGTTACACTGCGATGACCGCAAATGCTAAAGACTTTTCTTTTCCATCGTTTCATATTGGCGAAATGCCGCATCTCGTTTCGCAAACTACCTTCAGTCGAAATCTAACCGGGCCAATTGGTGCCACTAATCCGGTTCCAAATGCGTTTCAGGAATCGGGACTAGTCTCGGAGGGTGGCACTTCCTTAACGGCGAGCGCCTGCGCCCAAGCCAATCCGCAGCGACAATGGGGTCTGGCGATTCCTCACGCTTACATGACGATAATCTTTCAGAATCTTTCCAAATGGTATCTGGACAAAGACAAGAGCGGACAGTGGCAACTTGTGAAAGAAATAGGCTACGGAACAACTCCAGGAGAAACAGTTTGGGGTATACATGAACGCAATCTGCGTCCACCACCGCCGGCACCACCACCAAATGGCATTGGTGGCAAGCTTAATGGCTATGCTTCACTCGCGAACGAATACAAAGCGGCAAATGCATGGATGCTGTACACGATGATGCCTGGCGATCACAATACACCGTTGCTTAAAATGGTTCAACGCGTGCAAGAAATCGATCCCGATTTCTCGATGGCAGAATTGCAAACTCTTTTGGAATCCGTACAAATGCAACAGGGTCCTCAGTCCTTCTTGAGATACGTAATCTATCCAAACTACGAGGGGCCCGATTGCACTAAACCAACCATGAAGATAGCACCAGTTGGCGGAGGCACATTACCGGGTTGGTTGGGCGTTCTGAATGCCGAAAGTCTGACACCTGGAATGTTGGATGGCTTAGCTAAACCAGCGCTTTTGGAACAGCCTCCGCTGAGAGATGAGCCAAACACTTGTTGGGCAAATGTAATTGGCGGAAAGTCTCCTAGCTGTCAGCACCATACTGAATTTTCTGGCACGGTCAACTGGACTCCCGGTACGGGATATGGTCAATGCTTGGGCGAGCTAAAACTTGCTCGCATCACTAGCATTTACTTTACTAGCGATCCAGGGTGATTAACGGCGTGTTAGTGGGGAGTGACTTTAGGTTGGTCTGGTTTGATAGTTGATTGCGTGGATTGCAAGGCGCGAATTTTTTCCTCCGCTGCCGCGTTCCAATCACGTTTTCTCTTTTCGAAATCATCTTGGATAGCTTTTATTTGTTTCTGAGATTCATCCTGAATGTCTTGCACTTCTTGGCTGCGTTCGCCAGCCCAATAGCCTGACCGATTGCGACTATTTCCGCTGACCCTGGGAATGTTTCCGATTTTCTCCTGAGTATCATTTTGAATTTTGCTAATCTCGGCATCAACTCTAATTTGATCGGCACTGATGCGAGCCTCAACCTCTCCCACTACCGAGTTTCTAATACCTGCAAGGTGCTGATCTAACGGGCTTTCAAAACGGGTCGTCGGGCTATATTTTGCGGCCAATTCAACGGCTCGATTCAAATCAACTTCAGAAATTACCCCTGAGTAAGTACCAGCAAGTTGCCCGTGATCGTCGAACATCATAACAGTAGGACATTTTCTCACTGGGTACCTGCTCAAGATGTCCCTACTCTTCTCATCCTGTGCATCTTGCATAGTCCTGATAAAGCCGACCTTGTCCCCATATTTGCTATGCAAGTCAGTCATAATCATGTCCACTCTGTGACAAAGCGGGCAACCACACAAAACGCTGACTACCTGCGGTTGCTGTGATGTTCCGTCCTGACGTCTTGGTCGGGACCGGATGGGTCGCTGTTCATCTTCTTGATTCGCCTGAACTTTGTTAGTTGTGACTGGTGCACTCACCGGCGGTAATGCACCAAGGGCTCGAAGTGCGGACTGACAGTACTCAGTCATTTTCCCTTGTGGTGCGAGATCTAAGGCAAGCTTGTATTCCCGGATTGCATCGGCTTTAGAATTCAGGCGGACTAGACAATTGGCCATGTAATAATGCAGTGTCGGGTTGTCAGATTCTGTAGCCTTCGCTGCTCCAAACATTCCAATTGCTTCTGAATATTGGCCCTTGTTAAAAGCGTCTATGCCACGTGCCAGAAAAGGACTCTCACACAAGCCGGGCCAAGCACAGCCCAACATAATCGATACAGCGCAGATCGTTACGCAAGTGATTTGCTTGCTGATGCCCACCTAACTTATCTCCCCTGCAAACGTATCGAGCACTCAGTCGTATCCAACACTAACGTATCACTCAGTCGTATTCAACACTATCGGATCCAACACTAACGGATCCTATCGGATCCAACACTATCGGATCCTATCGGATCCAACACTATCGGATCCAACACTACCGGAGCAACACTACAGGATCCAACACTATCGGATCCAACACTAAGTCACATATCCGACCCTATCTTAACGCACTCTGGATGCGACCGCTCGATCCCTCAGTTGAACTGCGCACTGAGTCAATTGGCTAATATGGAATCCGAGGACATGATACGCGAGGGTAGTCTATCCACGACTATCGATTCGAAACCGCTAGGAAACTGCTGGTATCGCCAACGGTGCGGGATGTGTGCCTACATGTCTGTAGGTCGTTTTAAATCCTTCTTCCTTAGCATAGCCAAGAATGCGCTGTACATCTCGCTCAATTACAGCACCTGCCATTTGCGTAACTTCGTCTTCCCAAGGTACATCGAAATCATCGGCGCCGTAGGTCAAGCCCTTGAGGGCATTGGCGTTCTGGGTCAAAACCGAGGTGCGAATATGTTTGACATTGTCGAGGAAGATGCGGCACAAAGCGAGATGACGCAGATACTCACCGGCACTAATTTCGCTTCCGCCTAAATCATTGTTATACGGTTTGTAAGTCCAGCAAAGGAAGCTAAACAATCCGCCTTTGGTGTCGTCTTGAAATTGTCGAACCGTCTCTAGATGATCAAGACGCTCTTCAAGCGTCTCGTCGAAACCAATAACCATTGTTCCGGTTGTCGAAAGACCGGCTTTGAGGATCTTCTCTTGCGTGTCCATATATTCAGCGACGGTGTATTTCAAAGGGCTATGCCGTTTGCGAAAAGAATCTGCCAAGATTTCGGCACCACCGCCGGTGATCCATCTGACACCGGCTTGCTTCAGACGCTCCAAAGCTTGGGGTACGGTTATTTTACTAACCTTGGCGATGTACAAGAGTTCCACCACGGTCATCGCGTAAAACTCCAGCTGCTCTCCATATTTTTCGCGTATCGATCCGAAAAGATCGACGTAGTAATCGATTTTCAGCTCAGGATTAAAGCCACCATTAAAAGCAAATAGATCCCCACCCGCCTCCAAAAGCTCATCAATCTTAGAGAATATCCATTCCTTAGAGCGCACATAGCCCTCTTTTGACTTTGGCAGCCGGTAGAAGGAGCAATAGTCACACTTTGCCACACAGACATTGGTGTAGTTGATGATTCGCATCAACAAATATGTAGCGGCATGGGGCTCGTGATATCGGTCGCGCACAATATTGGCCAGCTTCTCTAACTGCTCGTCGCTTGCTTTCAACCACAACCACTCAGCATCGGCGCGACTGACTCGCCCGCCTTGCCGGAGATTACTTTCAATGGAAGTGAAATTCATGCTCTAACCACATTGGATTGACTTTGATAATGGTATCCGAGGATAGCCTATCCTAGGAGCGCCTATGCACACTAGTGGAGCAAAACGAATATTCACTTATCTGCGTTAAGGTTTCATTGCACTCCGCAACTATGTTGGGCAAAAATTCATTATTATGATTAATAGTCGCTTGCCCGAATCGGTCTAAGAACTTACGCTTAGGCCCTTAGGACAGTCATACGGAGAAGGTGTTCGCTTGGTCAAATTCAAGGACTATTACCAAACCCTCGGTGTGCCGAGAAATGCTACGGATAAGGACATCAAGGCGTCCTACCGGAAGCTGGCGCGCGAACACCACCCTGACGCCAACAAAGGCAATAAAGCCTCAGAGGAGAAGTTCAAAGAACTAGGCGAGGCCTACGAGGTCCTCAAAGACCCTGAAAAGAGGCGGCGCTACGATACTCTCGGCGCCAATTACAAAGCCGGTGCTGATTTTAGACCGCCGCCGGATTTTGGCGGTGGCGCAGGCGCTGGTGGATTCACATTCGATTTTGGCAACCTCGGTGACTTGGGACGGGGAGGCGCCTTCTCGGATTTCTTCGAGACTCTTTTTGGTCAAGCCGGCTTCGGTCAGCCGGGCGCCGGCGGCTTCCGTCCTCAGGGTGGACCTCAAGGTGGGCCAGCTCAGGCCAGACGAAATGACCAAGAAGCTGAAATTGAACTGAACTTGGAAGAAGTTTTGAAAGGCACTATGCGGACCCTGCAAATCACACAGCCTGGCCAAAAACCGAGAACTTTGGAAGTAAAAATTCCGCCTGGTGTGCGCACTGGCTCTAAAATCAGAGTGTCTGGTGAGGCAGGAAAGCCTGGCGGAGGATTGCCTGCAGGAGATTTATACCTCAAAGTCAGAGTTAAGCCAGACCCAAAATTCACCATAGATGGGGACAATCTGATCTCAGAAATAAACCTCTCGCCTGCACAGGCTGTTATCGGCGCTGAACTCAGCGTCATCACCCTGGAAGGCAATGTTCGGATCAGAGTGCCAGCGGGCACGCAAAACGGCCGCTTGCTGCGCTTGCGAGGAAAAGGCTTGCCCAAATTGAAAGGGGGTCCACGTGGCGATCTTCTTGTTCGCGCCAAGATCGTTGTGCCAACTAACCTCAGCGATGAAGAGAGATCGCTTTACGAGCAACTGATCAAATTGGAAAAAGACAAAAGCGAAAAGGCGTAATTATTCAGTCTGTTTTTCGAGAGTGTTGGCCGTAAGCCACTCCTGATACGCCAGCTCTTCTTTTCCGGATTGGTGATAGAGCTCAGCATAAAGACGATGCAGCTCGGGGTTGTCTTTGTATTTTGTCTTTTCAGCATCAAGCGCGGACTGTGCCCCAGTTAAGTCACCGTGCACAATCAGCATTTCAACAAGCAACAATTTTGGTTCCACTTCAGTTGGTGCGGCATCAGCAATGGTTCGTTGCTGTTTAATAGCATCCGACACAGAATCGTGGTTACGGTCAACGAGTTCGCGGGCTTCAAGCGGGTAACCGGCTGAGCGCGCCAGGGCAAACCCTTTTATGTAATCCTCATAGCCTGCTTTTTCATCATGGTTGCGAGCCCCGGCAATTCCGAGTAATTTTTGAGCTGAAGAATTTTCCGGATCTTTTTCAATGATTGAAGAGAGCAATTTGATTGCCTTATCTTCATCACCATTACTCATGTAGAGCCGTGCCAACTCCAATGATGGCAACGTATCCATGTTCGTCTTCACAACCTTGTCGTACTGTTTGGTGGCCTCTTCAAAACGTCCACCACGCCCGAGCGCTCTTGCATAATTCAAGCGCACATACTTACTCTGTGGACACAAATAAGTGGAAGTCAGAAGGAGGTTGTAGCCCTCTTCGTTGAGAGCATTCTCCTTTGGAGCTGCGGCGAAGACGTTGCCAGCGCACATCAAATTCTTGACGTTCCATTTATCCTTATTGATCAGGTCGCGCGCCGCTCCGATCGCGTCGTCGGTTTGGCCCTCTCGCAACAGACGCGACGGCTCCATCTGCTCCACATCAGTGAGAACCTTCTGCGAGCACAAGTACATCATCTCGCTCTCGTTTGCGACTGTGCCCGGAACAAGTCCTTCGCCTGGATACATACGAATTTCTTCGGGCTTGACGATCGTGAACCAAAAAGCACCGGCAAAAACAACAAGAATTAGTGTGCCCCAAGAGAGCAAACCTTTCCAACCTGGTTCTGGTCCATCACTTCCGTGTGTCACGCCGGTTCTTCTCATTCTGTCATCACCAACAAGCTAGCATCCTGTAGTTGTCCGCAGCCGCCACCAGGACAAAACAAACGTTTCTATTGCGGCCTTCGAAGATACATAGTGTCCTATTTGAAGTTTTACTTCCTCAGCTAAAGATAGCAAATCACTGAGGTAACCCGCCGCCACGCTATCCATACTAGCCCTCTCGCCAACTCTAGAAATCTCCAGGTTCGTTGCCAAATCAAGCACAGCAATAGGGTTCTCGACCGCCTCTATCGCTATTTGAATCTGCCTGGCCAAATCTAAGGCATGAAGAGTCAGGTGTGAGTCACGCGCCTTGAAAATTTGCTTCACCGAGTCGCTAAAATCTTGCAGTTCCGCAGTGGTCGGAGGAACTGCCTCTACACTTGTTTTCAAAATGGCGGCGGCAAGCGCTGTGGGCTTCTCCGGTGGACTCTGCATTGGGATAACCTGACATCGACTCACCACTGTTGGTAGCACATCGTCTTCGCGCCTGGCAAAAAGAAAAAATAGACAACGCGCTCCAGGATCCTCAATTGTCTTCAACAAAGCGTTGGCGGAGGGACGATGGAAAGCGTCTTGAGAAGCATCTTCAACAACGACCACGCGAAAAAATTCAGAACGTTTAGACAATTCATCTGACAGCAGTCGGGATTTTTCCACTGCGATCTTGCCACTTTTACTTCCTTCTGAGGTAAGCGTCAGCCAGGCTTGAGGGTGCTTTCCCTGGTTAATCCACTTGCAATTTACACAGTGGTCCTTTTCTGGCGAACCGCTTAGATGACAAGCTGCATCAGCTAGCTGCAGTCTATTGGCACAATTCAAATGCGCCGCCACCTGTCTGGCAAAGGACCATTTGTCTTCAAGGGCTCTGCCACTCAAAAGATATGCATGTGATAAGCGCTGCGAATTAATTGCCGAGGTAACCATTGACGAAGCAAACGGATGTCTTTGAGCCAGTTCTATATCGAAGATGTTACTCATGCACTTTCTCATCTGTAGTTTGCAGCCGATCCAAATATTAGTCTAAACGCTGAGCAGATGACGAAACTAGCGCGCTGACAACCCTGGGCATAAATAATCTTAACGTAATTAGCACCCAGCGCTGTTTGACAGCTCTTGGCGAGTAGCCTAGACTATCTGCTGGTCCAAAAAGCGGAGTCGAAGCGCGGCTCCGTGTTTGTGCGGAGGTGGCCGTGCGTATTACGGCGCGAAGCCCGCAGCTAAGACCTGTGGTCAAATTGGAATTATCGGGACTTGAGAGGCTAGAAGCTTGGCAAACGTAATCGTCGTCGGCGCGCAGTTTGGAGATGAAGGGAAAGCTAAGGTAACGGACCTGTTGGCAAAGAATGCCGATGTAGTGGTTCGCTATCAGGGTGGTTGCAATGCCGGTCACACCGTCGTCGTTGATGGAGAGACGTACAAATTCCATCTGATCCCATCGGGCATTCTCTATCCAGGGAAAATCTGCATGTTGGGGCCTGGAATGGTAGTTGATCCCAAAGCATTTCTCAGCGAACTAAAATCGCTCACCGATCGTGGGCTTGACGACTCGCGCCTGAAGCTCTCTGCGACAGCACATGTAACGATGCCATATCACTTGATTATCGATGCGGCCGAAGAAGACAGCCGTGGCGAAAACAAAATCGGTACCACCAAGCGTGGTATCGGACCGACGTATGCAGATAAGTGCGCCCGCTCTGGAATCCGCATTGAAGATTTGCTTGACAAAACAGTTTTGAAAACGAAGCTCGATTGGATGGTGCCTCGGAAGAACGTCATTCTCGAAAAGCTCTACAACTTGCCGTCGCTCGATCCTAAAGCGATTCTGGAAGAGTATTACGAATATGGACAACAGATGAAGAAGCACGTTTGCGACACCTCCGAATTGATTTTCCAATCGGTGCAAAACCGCAAAAATATCTTGTTTGAAGGCGCGCAAGGAACATTGCTTGACCTTGATCACGGCAGCTATCCGTATGTCACAAGTTCGAGCCCGACAGCTGGTGGTGCCTGCATAGGTGCTGGTATCGGACCAACAATCATCGATCGTGTCATTGGCGTTTCAAAAGCCTACATGACACGCGTTGGCGAGGGACCGTTTCCCACCGAACAAGTAGGCGAGATTGGCGAGCAATTGAGACAAATCGGAACTGCATGGGCTGAAGTCGGTGTCACCACAGGGCGACCACGCCGTTGTGGTTGGTTCGACTTGGTGCTCGGGCGTTATTCTGTGCGCATCAACGGACTGGATTGCCTGGCAATCACCAAGCTTGATGTGCTCGATGATTTCGACGAAATCAAAGTTTGCGTAGCCTACAAAGACAGTGAAACAGGAAAGACTTATAAAGACTTGCCTAGTATCGGCAGTTCGTTCCAGCGTATGCAACCAATCTATCAGTCCTTCCCGGGCTGGAAGAAGTCGACTAGCTCTTGCAGAAGTTTGAAAGAATTGCCTGTAAATGCCCAACACTATCTGGACTTCCTTGCCGAAGAAATGGACGTCACTATCGCCATCGTTAGCGTCGGCCCCAAACGCGATCAGACAGTCGTGATCGAAGACCCAATCCACGGGCCAAAGCGTGTTTTGAGCAAGGTCACACAATAAGTCGGACAACTTCGCACAGTCGGAATGACCGAGGGCACTCTTCGGATCGGCGCTCTAGAATTCTACGAGTCAGTTAGTTCGGTTTAGGCGACGGCGATAATATTTTTGCAAAATTTGAGATCAGCGCTCTAATCTGGTTTTTAAGCATGCCGGCCAGGTCATTCTTCTTGGTCTTGCAACGGTCCAAACCAGCCATTGCCGTAATGGAATCCGGATCGATTTCGAGAATTTTTCGATATTGCACCATCGCCAGATCATAATCACGAAAAAAATATTCCTGCAAAATCGCCATTTGATTCAGCTTGTCGACAGAGAACTGATCATTGACCAATCCACGTTGCAGGCAGCGATTGGCTTCTTCGTAATCTCCTTGCAGTTTGCACAATTCACTCATGTCAAGCAACCATTGTCCGTTGCTTGGATCAATTGTCATTGCATCTTGGAGTTCCTGGCGAGCCTTCGGCAATTGTCCGCGCTTCAAGTAGAGCTTATAGGCAACATAGTTGACTTCAGGATCTTGGACGGAGTGCTTTTGCAATTTATCGAGTTCGTCCTCCGCCTCTTTCAAATAATCGCTTGCAATTAATGCCGAACAAAGTGCAATTCTCGCTTCTCGGTTGGATGGGTCTATGCCGACTGCCACTCTCGCCAGACTAAGCGCTTGAGGCAAGTTCAAATACTCCATATACATCTGAGACAGAGCAATCACAGGCTCAATCAATTTCGGATCCGCTTTCATGAGTTGTTTGTACTCTGACATTGAACGTGCAAACAAACCCATCTGGCGATAAAGGTGGGCGCCAGCGAGTCGCAGTTGGGGATTGGTTGGGTCAACTTCGATCATCCGATCTAATAAATTATTCGCCTTTATATAAGAGTGCGCTTTGGTCAAAGCAATTAAACGCTTAATACCCGCACCTTCGCTCTCGGGTAGAGCGCTTGCTGGATTTACTGTCATTGTTATCAGCAGTAAGCATGTCAATATTGTGCGTTTCATTTCAATTTCGGTGTTTTTTTCCGCCTATCAGCAATGGTAGCAGAGCTAATAACATAACTTTAATAGTGCTATCATCCAAAACAATTGTTTGCCGGATTTTTATGGATCAACACAGCGAAAAGATTGAGCAGCGCAACAGCAGCACAGAATCTGTAAATCGAGGTCCATTGCGGTCCTTGAGAGGCAACGATTTTAAAGCGATCGTTCAGCTAGTCCTGATTGCCACAACTGGGAGCACTCTTATTGCTGTCTATGTTCTTTGGATAGGAATTTCCGGTCATCACAAGCGCTCGGTGGATACCGCCGCTCTTGCCGCCTTGTATGCAGCTCGACAGCTCTCGCAAGTCTATGTAGAAAGCAGTAGCTTTGGCAAGATCGGTCTTTGCGACAACGTCTCAGAAGACGCCGGCACATTTAATTATTCCTCGACCCAAATGAGAGTCACCGGGCTTAATACCATCTATAAAACATTGTCGATCGACGCGTCGATCGCAAAACATCTTCAACGCCCGATCATGACCGCCTTGATCAAGAAAGATTTTGAACTAGCCAAGAAGCTCGAAGGCGAGCTTAGCATGCGATTGCACGAAGCAGCCGAGCCCGATTTAATGGAGGCACAGGCTGCGGAATATTCCACACAGCTATATGCCAATCCAACTGCAAAACCTAACAACATCTATCGTGACGTTTATCGCATGCTCGCGGCAGACAAATCATCTCCTAATCTTTCACTAATTGAAGTGCGGCTTAAGCTGGGCCGGTACAAACAAACAGCATCGGCAGATAGCTGGCCAACGGGAAAGATTCGTCTACTGGAAAAGCCCGAACTATTTGAGCCAGCGAAAAAAAATCAAGCCCCATATGCGGTGCTGGTGGAAGCAGTTTTTCAAACCAAACAAAAAAATGCGTCTGATCCAATCGACACAGTCAGTAAAAAGTATTGCGCCGTGATCTCGTCACCGAGGCACGCTCCGATCCGTTCTACTCTGG
Organism: Candidatus Melainabacteria bacterium; assembly: GCA_003151275.1. Next base: position 19,076 of record PLXC01000016.1, on the reverse strand, counting down.
TGCTAAATTTCCCGGACGGACTGCCACCAGTTTTTGATTCAGCGATCTCGTTACTCACAGCACCTGAGCTCAATGGAGTTGGGGATTGGCAACAAGCTGTCGGCAACGAAGTGCCGGGTAAAGGCAGCCTGGCTCCATCACTTCAGCCAGTGCTGCCAGGAATGTCTCCAGCAGACGCTTTCAGCGTAGCCCTGTATCATTGGTTAAAACGTCAAGGTGCTTCGATTAACGAGAAAAAATTATATTCTCTGCTCGAAGCGAAATGGAACAGTGCGGCAGCGAAGATGCAGTACGCACCGGAATCGAATACCAATCCTTCGAACGTCGATTCAACAGCAAATAGTTGCCTGGCAATTGAGACAGGCGCTAGACAATACGCCATTTTGAACCAAACTGGACCGGGCGGAGTTGGACAAACAGCATTAAGCAAAGTTTTCGCAATTTACACCAATGGTCTGTACAGTGCACCACAATCAGTTTTTCCAGCCAACGCGATGCCCCTGTTTGTCGATCAAAGCGGAGTCTGCAATTTATCGGGACGGTTGGGATACGACGAACGATTTGTGAACGATTACCTCAAGTCAGTATACGAAACAAATTTAGCCGCGATCGAATCGGCCGCGGTGTCCAAGATGGTGATAGCAAGAGCCTCTTCCGCCCTTGCGCAAATCGATCAGAAGATCTTTATTGAACGCCAAGAATTGAACTCCGTGTTCAATCGGTTAAATCGAATAGGTCGCGATAGTCCCATCTCCAAAGATAGTTCAACACCAAATGAGGTATCACGACAAATAGACTTGGCGAATGAAAAAATCGAAGCACTAAAACTTTCAATTTCCGCGTATGAAGAAGACCGAGCAAGCTTTCGACAAACCAACATGTTGGCTCTGCGCACAACGGCAAACGCAAATCAAGTTGGCAGCTCCACTTTCGAGCTTTGCGCGCATGCTTTCAAGCTTTGCAAAGATGGTGTCTTCAGAATCGACAAACCGACCAAAGCGTTCATTATCTCAAGAAAGTTTGTCTTCACACCTTGCACAAAACCCGTTGATGAATCCGACTTCTTCAAACCAGAAGCTGAAATGTCGGGAGCCTCAAAAATCTGGCTTTCGAAAAATTTTGACGTGATCACCAGCATCGATAGCGCCCGTCTGAACCCCGATACTGTGATTGTTGAAGGGCACAAATACAACGAGTTTGCTGCATCCGTGCCTGTGAAACAGAAGGCCAACTCGTGCGTTATTTTTCTGACAACAGACGCTTTGCTTAGCCCTGAGCTACCAAAACCCGTCGTCTCCAATGCATATCCATTCGGCAATATCCGAATCCCAAGCGGACAACTTTTCTATTACTGCAAAGACGCGATTCGAACCGGCACATCGCCCAAAGTGACCTGGTCAGTTGTCATACGAGATCTAGTGGCTTCAACAGAACAAAATAATTCAGGAATGACAACCGGCGACCCGATTCAATCAGACCGCCCAGATTGGTGCAAGGTACCAGACCAAAACGGTTGTCCTGGTTTGGCTTGCGAATTTCAACTACGAACGCCCCTACCAGCTGTTAACGGTTCGTCAGAGACATCGCTAACCAACCCAATAACCAATGCTCAGATTCCGCAAATGCCGCCAGTTCCGGCGGACATGCTCTAGGGGAAATTTTTACCGTCATCGGTATAAATCCGAGCCCAGAATTTTTACCGTCATCGGTATAAAACCAAGCCCAGGAATTTTTGCCGTCGGTACAAATTTAGCTGCTAGCCTTTTTGGAACGGCCGCGCTTTTTGCCACCCTCGTTTCCATCGCTGCCGTCATCTTCGCTCGGTCCGTGAACGGCTTCTTCAAGCGCGTGGAGGCGCTCAAGGATTTCTGCAACATCTTCTTGCGTTGCAATACCCAGCTCTTTCGCTGCTTTTTTGGTTGAGCCGTGAACTTTGGAAGTCACTTTTTTCTCGGCATCTTGAGTGCGCTTTCCAGCTTCGTCTTGTAAATTGCGCAAGAAATGCTGAAAGTTCTCAGTTTTGCCTTTGCCTTTGTCTTCCAATTCATCTAATAGCTCTTGACCCACTTTAACCAGGTCTTCCATAGCCTCACTAAGCGCTGATTTGACACGTTCAACGTTGCTTGTGGCGCCTACGCCTGCCAAGACCGCCTTTTTAAAAAGCTTTGTTCTCTCGCTCATTACCTTTCTCCGTTGTTCCTTGCTCATTTTGTTACCTTCTATCTCTGCTGATGATTGTAAGGTCGCCTCAATTTTCCAGCGGAAAATCATAAAGTTATCTGGGGATAGTTGACCCAGGATTGCCATCCGATGCAGCTAAGCTGCTCGGCTTGTACAGCGATGCTGCACGACTTATCAAGATAGTACGGCACCCGGGCACATAATCCGCCTCCTGACAGGTTCTTTGCAAAGAGATTGAAACCTTTTTCGAGCTGAGCTTAGTAAACTTAGCTTCTACATTTAGCGGCGGCGCTTGCCGCGGGATCCAAGGAGGTATGAACTTTGGTCGCCATCCAGAATTTGCATCGATTTTTGTCGCAGTTGAGAATCCGTTCGAGCAGCACATCACACACGAAAAGCGGGCTGCGAATCATCGCCTTGGTGGTTTGCTCCTTCTCACTAATGATGCATGTGATTCCCACGCAGGCCCAATCGACGTCACGACCGAAACTCGTCGTGCTCCTTGTTGCAGATCAATTTTCATACAACTATCTATCTCGCTATTCGGATAAATTCACCTCAGGTGGGATCAAACTTTTGATGGATCGAGGGGCAAGTTTCACGCACTGTCAATTTGAAAATGCCAGCACACAAACAGCAGTCGGGCATTCGATAATCGCAACAGGAGCCTATCCATGGGCAACGGGGATTGTCGGTGACGATTGGTACGACCGCCGCAAATCAAAAACAATTTCAGCAGTGTCAGATGACACCATGAAAATAATCGGTGCTAACGGAACTGGCAGCAGTAGTCACTTCATGCAAGGAACCACAATCGGTGACCAAATGAAATTGGCATCGAACGGTCGCAGCAAAGTAATTGCCATTTCACTTCAAGATCGGTCATCACTTCTGCTCGCCGGCAGACTAGCCAATAGCGCTTACTGGTGGGACATTCACACGGGTTCCTTTGTCACTTCATCGCAATATGGAACCGAACTTTCGTCCTGGGCCCAAGCGTTTAACGATCAGCATTACGCCGACAAATATCTCGGCAAACCATGGCAACGACTGTTGCCAGAAACGCAATATACGGCGTCCACCCGAGACGATTATCCAAGCGAAAAGAGCCTTGCTGGTGACGGCAAACAATTTCCTCACGTTATTACAGGTGGTGCCAACGCACCTGGAGAAGCTTATTACAACACCTTCGCGATGACACCTTGGTCCAATCAGATGCTCTGTGACTTTGCCAAGGACGCTATCGATAAGGAGAGCCTGGGACTGCACACCGACCCAGATTTGCTCGCTGTGAGTTTTAGCGCCGGTGAGTTATTAGGTGGATCATTCGGACCATATAGTCAAGAAATCGAAGATCTGACTTTACGTTTTGATCAATCTTTATCCGGTTTGATTCAGCACTTGGAGCAAAAGGTTGGACTAGACAATTGCTTGATTGTTTTTACTTCTGATCACGGAGTTTCACCCATCCCGGAATTTCTGAAAGAGCGAGGCATGGACTCAAGCAGAATCGACATCAAGAATTTTAAAACTTTACTTGATTCGTCGCTCGATGCAAGACTTGGACCAGAAGATTGGATTGAGTCTTTCGAACCACCTAACTTATACTTGAATCTCAATGCCATCGATAAACAAAAGTATCGACAGCCAGATGTAGAGGCACTCTCCGCAAAAATGGCTCACTCAATACCGGGCGTCGGTGAGGTATATACTGCCGCACAATTTTTCACAAATCAGGTGCCAAGCGGACCCCTTATGAACGCCGTGAGAAAGAGCTACTACTGGGGTAGAAGCGGTGAATTATTTGTCATGCCGCGGCCGGGACACATTTTCATGTCCGAATCGACTGGCACTACGACTGGATCACCATATAATTATGATACGCAGGTTCCTTTGATCATCTCAGGCGGCAACGTTCAAAATGGGCGCTTCGGGCAAAATTCAAGCCCTGCAGATATCGCACCCACAATCGCCAACATCTTGGGGATTGAACAACCTTCACTGAGCGAAGGGCGAGTGCTCTCAGAGGCGATGTCGACAAGTTCACGCGGCAGATGATTAGAGGAGAATAAAATGAAGCCAGATGAAACCCTGGTTCTCGTGGATGGCAGCTCACTAGCTTTTCGTTCGTTTTTCGCTCTCTTCAAGTCTGGATTGCGAAAACAAGACGGTTCGCCAACGTGGGCGGTCTATGGCTTCTTCAATTCGCTCTTTGACGTGATCGAAAAACAACGCCCGCAGGGTCTTGCCGTTTGTTTTGATTTAGCCGGCCCAACTTTTAGAGAAAAAGAGTTTGCCGACTATAAGGCGAATCGCAGCGAAATGCCTGACGACCTGGCAGTTCAATGGCCTCTCATTAAAGATGCAGTGCAATTCCTTGGTATACCGCTGTACGAATTAGAGGGCTTTGAAGCCGATGACGTGATCGGCACTGTCACAAAAATTGCAGTTGCAAAAGGTATAAAAGTTCAAATCTTGACTGGTGACAAAGATGCCTTTCAACTCGTTGACGACGAGAATGAAGCCGTTCGCGTTTTAATGCCCGGGCAAAAAGAACTAATCGTCTACGACCGGGCTAAAGTTTTTGAAAAGCTCGGTGTCTGGCCAGAGCAAGTGATCGACTATAAAGGTCTGTGCGGAGATACATCAGACAACATTCCAGGCGTCCGGGGTATAGGTCCGGTAACCGCTGTGCAACTAATTTCCAGCTATGGAAACATTGAGAATATCTATGAACATCTCGATGAAATAAAATCCAAATCAGTCAAACAAAAACTGATCGACGGAAGACAAAGTGCATTCGACAGCAAACGATGTGCCACTATGGTTATGGATGTCCAGCTTGATTTTGACTTTGAACATTGTCAATTAAATTCGCCACCACTTGAAGCTGTGACTGAGTATTTTCGCAATTTAGAATTCAAGACGATGGTAAATCGGCTGCCCAAAATTATGGCTCGTTTCAACGAATACGCGACGGTCGGAGTGGCCACGGGTTCGGCGGAGCGAACAACTGAAGTCAGTTCTTACAGAAGTGGCGGAGGTGGCGCTGCGGTGGCTGTGAAAACCATTGAGACAACCACAATCGTGATTGAGCCTATAGCGACTTTAGCATTGCCACCGACACCAGATGTGGTGATCAGCGAATCAGACCTCGCTGCTGTGATCAAAAAATTGTCAAGTTTTCCAGTTTTCTGTATCGATCTGGAACTGTCTGGAGCAAGCCCGCTTGAATCTGAAATCCTTGGCTACGCTTTTGCCTGGAGCAATGATTTAAGGCTGGATTCCGAAGGTGCCTTGAAACTGAGCGACGCCTACAATCCAGACTCATGGGCCGTCGAAACAGCTTACATCCCAGTCCACCATGCAGAAGCGAATCAGTTATCTCCTGAAGCAATTTCCAAAGCACTAAAGCCTTTACTTGAGAATAAGTCGATCGGCAAAATAGTGATGAACTGCAAAGCAAAAATGAACGCTCTATCTCTTCAAGATATAACGTTGCAGAATATCGTTTTCGATCCCATGCTGGCAAGCTACCTCGTAAATCCTGATGAAAAGCACGGATTAAAGGAACAGTCTGAGCGCCTGCTCGGGTATTCCACCGTACGTTCAACGGATTCAGCAGCAGCCGGTCGCAAGCAATTAACGATCAATTTCGCCGCGGTCGATAAAGTTGCCACCACTTCTGCCGATGATGCTCGCGTCACCTTAGAACTAACGCGCTTGTACGCAACCAGATTAGACCATGATCAAAGATATCTTTTGTACGACATGGAAATACCTCTAGCGGGCGCGCTGGCTAGGATGGAGCAAAACGGCGTCGCCCTGGATCTGCCATATCTAAATCAGTTTTCTGTTGAACTATCAAGCGACTTATCCAGACTCGAATCAGAAATCTACGAACATGCTGGCCATCCTTTCAATATCAACAGTCCCATTCAGCTTCAAAAAGTGCTCTTTGAAGAATTGAATTTGAAAACAAAGGGTAAGACTAAAACTGGCTATTCAACGGATGCTACAGTGCTGGAAGCTTTGACTAAAGAGCACGTAATCGTGGCCAAGATCCTTGAATATCGACAGCTTTCGAAACTGCGCTCGACCTATGTGGATGCACTGCCTCGATCCATTTCGCCTCGAGATAACAGATTGCACGGCGAATTCAATCAGACCACAACTAGCACTGGCAGATTATCAAGTTCGAATCCGAACCTGCAGAACATCCCCATCCGCAGTGAGGTTGGGCGCCGCATACGCAAAGCCTTCATCCCACAGAATCCGAATTCGTTTCTGCTCTCTGCGGACTATTCTCAAATCGAATTACGTTTGCTCGCTCACATGTGCTCTGATGAAATTTTGATTGATGCGTTCAACAAAAATCAAGATATTCACGCGCGCACCTCTGGCGAAATTTACGATGTGCCGATCGAACAGGTCACATCGGAGATGCGGAGAGTAGGCAAAACACTCAATTTCGCCCTGGTTTACCAACAAGGCGCTTTTGCCACAGGACAGGATTTGGGGATCTCGACTAAAGAAGCGCAGTCATACATCAACAAATACTTTGCTCGTTATCCCAAAGTGCGCGGCTTCCTCACTCAGACAATTGAGGAGGCCAGGGTTACAGGCTACGTCTCTACTCTTTGGGGTCGCAAACGATACTTCCGCTTCTTAAACGACCGTAGCGACCCAGTCCGCAAAGCTGATGAGCGTGCTGCATGCAACGCTCCGATTCAAGGCAGCGCAGCGGATTTGATGAAGCTGGCGATGATCCGATTGGACAAGGAATTGACCGCTCGCAACATGAAGACAAAATTGATCATGCAAGTGCATGACGAACTTGTTCTCGAAGTTCCAGAAGACGAAATCGAACAAGCCAAAGAAGTGGTGCTCCAATCTATGCAGATGGATCAACCACTCCAACTTCCACTCAAGGTCGATATCGGTATCGGAAAGAATTGGGAAAAATAAAGCGATAGTCTCTAGGTCGATTGTGCCGGGTCCGAACAGCCGGATAGTGAAATCCTATTGCATCTCAACTCAACTTCCGATCCCAGTGAGTCAGACGTATTAAAGCACAGGAAACAATAGCACCACTGGTGGTGACACATAAGAATTGACTTCTGCATCAGTTATCGGTCCGAATTTCGCGCATGCTTTCACGAGAGCTTTCACGCTCCATCGCGATCTATCCTTTATTGACCAGCAGAAGGCTAGATGATTTTGTAAGTATTTTCTGCTTACGCCTTTGTAGGTCTGGCGAATTAGCTCCACGCTGGCATCGACAAAACGTTTTGCTTTTTTACTGAGTTTTGGCGCTGGCTTTCCCGGAGGCTGGCACTTTATGAAATTGTTACCAGGACACATTTTTGTGAGTCCTCCAAGTTCTAGAATTGTGAGAACGGCAGATACATTATTGATTGGTAAACCGCTTTTCTCGGCGAGCATATCGATAGTAATGGGAGCCTCTGATAGCAATTTATACACTAGTTCTTCGTCTGCCGAGAGTTTAGGCATTGTATTTGCGTTCAAGCTTTTTCCTGACTTAGACAGACACTGAGCTGCGTTACCGGCTTCAGCCAGTTCTGCAAGTGGATGCTCCTTGGCTGGAGTGTGCGTGCTCCGCTTCGATATGCACTGGAAAAAGTGTCGGCAATCCACCTGAATTCCCCCCGTACCCATAACGCTCTGAACCGCTGCATCGATTTTTTTCACAATACATTGAGCAGAAGAACTCGCGATACCAACAATTCTGGCTAACCCCGAGGCACTAATGGCGATACCGTTGCCAATGAGAATTATCTGGAGCAAGTAAGCTCTGGGCTTTTTTATTCCAGCCAAAAAGGTTCGCGCTGTCAGCCAAGTAGTTTTTCTGCACCGACGACACTTGGCAAACCTATTATTGCCAATTCGATCCAGATCGTTGCTGCCGCATTCATTACATTTTAAGGCTCCAATAAAGAGTCGTATCAACTCATTCAAGCAATCTTCATCCGTCGGAAAGTGCAGAAGTAAGAACTCATACAGCCTGCAAATTGTTTCGTCAATACTGATCATCGATTTGAACATTATCATTCTCCTTCATTACCAAGTAATACGAGCAATCTTCGGAAAAAGTTCAAATCAAAAAGAAAAAACGTTTCGCTCCAGCGTAATTTTTACCGATATCGGTAAAAATTTCAGTGAAGAGAGCTCACTGGGTGGTTGTTTGTATGCGTTTCAAAAGCGAGGGCAGGATCATCTTTGCAGCTCTCATTCAGCCCCAGATGATTCCGGAGTTCTATAACGCGATCGCTTGATCGATTGACCAGAAAGCGGATTCTGTTTGCATACCAACCCGCGAGGCACTCATTGCTTAAATCTGCTCGGTGTTAAACGTGGAGTGTTCAGCGGTCCCACTAGAAAAGAGTAGCCCAATCCAAAAAATGCTATTGGCGCGGCATTGTTCATGCGAAATCCGAACTGAACATCCATTTGTTGCCGCCGCGTCGGTCTATAGGCACCGCCAAAGTGAATCAGATTGCTCATTGAACCGTGTTCAAACACATCGCCTACGTACTCAATGAATACGTTTTTTTGGCGTCCCCAAGAACGATTTAAGACGAGCGAATTTTGCCAATCAAGATTGCGCCGTCCATTAATCTCGGTAGGATCGAAAAATGATTCCATGCCTTCAATATCCCAATGTTCGTTAATCTCTTGCGAAAATGGAAATTTGATAAACGGATCAACTCGTTTGCTCTGATTGCTAAAACCTGATGGAAACGAGATAAAGGGATTGACTGCGATCTGAAATTTAGTTGGTCCTAGTGGACCCAAACGGCGTTTAAATCCTGCTTCCATATTTTGAAATCCGACAGAACGCTGTGTTGAAGAAATGAAATCAGAATTTAGCGCCACAACAGACTGACTAAAATAATTTGGTGTATTGAAGCGCAACTCTGTTTTATTTGTCACTCCAAGCCTCATTAGCGTCTCAGGAAAATCAAAAATACCTGATTTTCTATTTGCATAAAGTTGCTGGAAGCCATTCTCTTGCAACATCAAGCCTTTCGGCACATTTAACGCTGGAATCGGCAATATGCGGACGATCTGGGTCAATCCAATACAGCCGCCAGGCATTTTAGCTCGGGAAGTGGATCACAGTAATGTTACATAGGCTACCCCCCTATGGTATGGTTGGAAGGAAAGAAAGAGGACCTTATGGCGCACACGATCAAAGAAAAGAAGAAATTGATTGCTCGTGTCAGGCGTCTTCGGGGGCAGATAGATGCTATAGAAAAGGCGCTAGAAGACGAAAAGGAATGTTCCGCCATCCTTCATCACATTGCTGGATGTCGTGGCGCTCTGAATGGTCTGATGTCCGAAGTTGTGGAAGGTCATATCCGCTCCCATATCCTAACGACTGGCACTAGCCAGAAAGACAAGCAGGCTCAGACTCAAGCGGCAGAGGATTTGATCGAGCTAATCAAATCTTATTTGAAGTAATGAGGCAACTAGTTTGACGGCTACAAATATTAAAGCGGAATCAGTTGTAGCGGTAGAACATCCCGAACCCGAATCACACAATCTTGAGAAACTCGACCTAATCCGTATTATCTTTGTTGGCTTCGCCGTTTTGCTGTGTTGGCAACACGTGGCTTATTTCAACGTTTTAGCGATAGCTGTGACACTAATCGGCGGATATCCGATCTTCGAAGAAGCCTTTTCCAATTTGCGCGAAAGGCGCATGACAATGGAGTTATCGATGTCCATTGCGCTGTTTGCAGCACTGGCAATTTCTGAAACGTTTACGGCGCTGCTGATCACATTCTTCGTTTTAATTGCCGAAGCATTGGAAAAACTAACCATGAGCCGGGGACGTAATGCCATTGAACACTTGGTTTCGTTATTGCCCCAAGATGCATTTGTCCGCAGCGGCGATGTGATGGAAAAAAAGAAAGTTTCACATCTACAAATCGGGGATATCGTTGTAATTAAGCCCGGTTCAAATGTTCCGATAGACGGTATGGTCATATCTGGGCATTCATTTATCGATCAGTCCACGATCACTGGTGAGTCTATGCCATCGGAAAAAGTTGCCGGCTCACATGTGTATGCCGGTACTATCAACCAATCCGGTACGCTTGATGTGAGAACCAATAGCATAGGGCAAGATACAGCCTTCGGCAAGATCATTCATGCCGTTGAGAATGCTGAACTGTCCAAGGCACCAGTGCAAAAGACGGCAGACCGACTAGCCGGATATCTTGTTTACTTTGCGATCGGATGCGCCTTGCTTACATTGTTGCTGACACACAATATGAAAGCAACGATCTCAGTGGTGATTGTTGCTGGTGCTTGCGGTATTGCCGCAGGAACACCATTGGCCATCCTTGGCGGTGTTGGGCGTGCAGCTCGGGCCGGTTCAATTATCAAAGGTGGATTGTTCTTGGAGCTGTTGAGCCAAATCGACACAGTAGTTTTTGACAAAACTGGAACGCTTACTTATGGCACGCCGACGGTCATCGATTTGGAATGTCTGAACGGCGCCTGCCAAGCTGAAGTTTTGGAAATAGCCGCCTCGGCCGAGTCGGTCTCGGAACATCCCTTAGGCAAAGCGATCATGCAAGAGGCGCAAAACAAAAGCCTTTCCATTCGCCGGCCCGAACAATTCAACTATGCTCCTGGAAAGGGGATTATTTGCAAACTCGATGGTGATGTAGTCCTAGTTGGCAACAGGAGCCTATTTAAAGAGAACGGCTATGCTGTTGAGTCATTACCGACGATGCGGACGGAAACGTCAGAAGTACTGATCGGTAAGTCTCAGAAAATAATTGGAATCATCCACTTAGCAGACGTACTCCGCCCAGAAGCAAAACAAGCGGTTGCGGATTTGAAAACGCTAGGCATCCGCTCTGTCTTGCTAACTGGAGATGCGGAGTCAATTGCTCGAAATATCGCCGACAAGCTGGCGATAGAAGAGGTGGCGGCCGAAGTATTGCCCGCCGAAAAACAAGAGTACATCAAGAAACTCACAGCATCTGGCCGTCGAGTGGCTATGGTTGGTGACGGAGTAAACGACGCACCGGCATTGATGGAAGCATCGGTAGGCGTCGCCATTGGCTCTGGAACTGACGTTGCCAGGGAATCAGCCGACGTGGTGCTAATTGGAAATGATCTAGGTCGTCTCGTCGAAGCAATTCGCATAGCAAACCGTTGTAGGCGAATTATCATGACTAACTTTATCGGAACGCTCGTCGTGGATGTAGTGGGCGTGCTATTGGCCGCCTTCGGTTATTTGAGCCCTCTCACTGCGGCGTTTATTCACGTCAGTTCTGAGCTGCTTTTTATCCTGAATTCAGCACGTTTACTGCCGGGAAAGCCGACTAAAAATCAGGTTTTCAACTCTTAGAACAACAGAAGAGGATGCAGTTTTTTTCCTCTTCTTCGGATCGTAAAAAGATATAGAATTTTGTCATAAGACTGTCAATTCGCTTTGACAGGCGCGGTTAAACCAGTAATTTTCAAAGTAGATACCATCCCCGTTTGTAGGTTGCCAACCTTGATCGCGTTGTTGTTTGTGTCCGCAATATACAAATTCTTCTGTCCATCATACGCTATTCCATTTGGCTCATTGAATTGTGGATATTCGCCATCAGCATCACCGGGTTTGCCGGACCCCCAGACTGTGCTGACCATCTTAGAATCGAGATCGAGTGCTTTTATTTTGTGATTTAGGGTGTCCGCCACATAGATTTTCTTGCCCGCGACTGCGACACCGAGCGGATGTTGAAGAAATGCCTTGACAAATGTGCCATCGATATCTCCGAAGTCCTCCAGTCCCTTGCCAGTTAGAGTTTTTACTTTTCCAATCCGTCTATCAATGTCGGCAGTTCGAATCGAATTTGATTCGCTGTCGGTGAAATAAATTTTGTTATCACCGAAAGCGATACCACTCGGTTGCGCCAAATCAGCTTCCAAAAGAGGACCATCATGCAATTCTTCTGTTCCAGAACCGGCAAAAACTGACATGTCATTGCTGGCCAGGTCGAGCAGGTAGAGTTGGTGCGAGCCTGCCATCGCGATGTAGATTTTGTTTTTGGCGACAACTAGGTCCCAGGGTGAGTTAAGCCTCACATCTTTTGCTTTACCAAGCTCGGGAGGTCCGAGAATTTCAGTCAATTGCCCATCACCAGATACAGTGCTGACGATTTGTTTCTTCAAATCCACTTTCCGGATCTTTTGATTCTGCGTATCGGCAACATACAGATTGTCGTCGTCAATTGTCAGACCGCGAGGATGATGGAATTCAGCGCCAGCGTAAGGTCCGTCTTGCGCCCCAATTCTGCCTGTGCCAATTACATTCAATAACTTGCCGGCCAAATCCGTGACAACGATACGATTGTGTCCTGAATCCGCGATAAAGAGCATCTTTCGCTTTGGGTCAACACACAGCTTTTCCGGGAAGAATAGAGGTGTGTCTTTGATTCGTGAGCGCTCTTTTGTGAAAGTAAGCGGCTTCTCGTCGATTTGACCATCCTTTTTGTACTGATCGATTAATTGCTTCACCTGTTTATCCAGTTGCGAGTAGGTTCGCTCGCCAATCATCATTTTCACGAGACCGCCGTTTGGATCAATCAAAACAATCGTAGGATAGCCTTTCACACCATACGCATTCCAAAGCTGATCCTCGGCATCGTTTATGATCGGATGGTCCATCTCCATTCGCAACGCAGCTTCTCGCAAGAGCTTCGTATCTCGCTCACTGCTGTACTTCGGTGAGTGAATACCAATTATTACTAGTTCGTTGGGATAGCGCTCTTCAAGCGCTTTGAGTATGGGAATTGTGTGAAAACAATTGACGCAGCTCAAATTCCAGAAGTCCAAAAGAACTACCTTACCTTTGAGTTCGCTTAGCTTAAGCGGTCTCGTTGTGTTGAGCCAGTCCTTTCCTCCGTCAAGCTCAGGTGCCTTTACACTTAGAGAAGGAATGGATGGGCCTTTGCCACCACAAGCGGTGCAAAGCATTAACGAGATGATTACTACACAAGTTAATGCAACGCTCAAGTAACTGCGGCTGAAACAAGTTCGCCGCACGGAGCTATCAGTGAATTGGGGCGGATAGCCCTGAGTATGATCGTTCAAGAAACAGTTTTCTCCGCGGCTTGGAGACTGCTTACGCTTTCTGTTTTAGGCTCAGTAGCAACCGGTAGTTCAAACCAAAATTCAGTGCCTTTCTCCAATTCGGTAGAAAAGCCAATAGTGCCACCATGCTCTTCGACAATACCTTTTGATATCGCTAAGCCTAGACCAGACCCTTTTCGCTTCAGCCCATCGTGCGCATCAATCTTTTCGAATTTCCCGAAAATTTTGTGCTGCTGATCCTCAGCAATACCTGGTCCGCTGTCCTTCACTGAGAAGCGGATTCGTTCAGGAGCAGGTTGACTGATTTTCACTACAACAAGATCTCCAGGGTGAGAAAACTTGATTGCGTTGGATATGAAGTTCGTCAGCACTTGAATAGTCCTGTCTTCATCCGCTAACACATATCCCAACACGTCCATCACCACGCTGAGCTTAACGCTGGCGTCATGCGCCATTCCTTTTAAACCGTCAACAGCCACGGTCACTACTTCTAAAGTATCGAGTGGTCCAAGTTTAAGACTGAGCTTACCTTCTTCTATTTGTTTCACATCAAGCAAGTCATTGATTAGACGAATCAGACGATCGCAACTAAAATCGGCCGTACTGATCAAGTCCTTTATATTGCTGGCGCTGTGCGGATCCATGGTCTGATCGATCAGCTGTAGGGCGCCTTGGATAGAAGTAATTGGTGAACGCAGTTCGTGCGACACGTTGGAATAAAAATCCTTGAAACGCTGCTCTACTTCTTTGCGTCGTGCAATTTCAGCTTCCATTTCATTAATCGCTCTTAAACGAGCTCGGTCGATTCGATCGATTGACCAAGCGTTCCAGCATATAACCGTTAAAAATATCAAAACAAGCATTGCCACCATTAGCGTCAGCCCGATTTCAGGACTGTAAATTTTCAGGCGCTCGCCTTCCATTCGCAACCAGCCGAGAATTAAAGGAATTGTCACCGCTGCCGGCAGCAATCTTCTTGCTAGCACACCACCGGCAGTATCACGGCTCATGATCGATGCTAGACCCTGCTCCGGGCGAATAAACAAAACGCCTAAGGAAAGAGCTGCAATTGTCAGACCTTCAAGAAGAGATATGCGTAGACACGAGATGAAGACACAAAATCCAGGTATGCCGAAAATCACACCTAGCAAGGTCATCATCGACATGAATGCCGCCACAATCGTGAAAAAATCCGCTAGCCTAAAGCGCTTGGCTGGCAAATCCACGAGAATAAGAGCGATACTAATCAGAAGTAAGGATAGCGCGTCGTTTGCAGCCAACGAATTGAATAAAGAGAAGGCGAAACCACCCGACATTGACTCCAGCGATTCTTGATTGGATGCTGTAAGAAGATCAACAAGGTCGTGAGCGGCTATGAGAAGCAAAGTGAACGCCAAAATCAGTCCCGAAACGTGGATCGCCGACTTGAGCTTGCGTGCCTGCAATGCACAAACAGCTAGTCCGGCGATCACAAAGGGAAAGGCGGGAATAGACTTAAACGCAGAAAGGGCTGGATTGCCCGAGGTCCAGGCAAGAAGGGAAATAACGCCGATCAAAAACGTGCAAAGACCAGTCAGCTGACTTATTAGCTGCATGTTTCGGATAGAAAGCCGGTCAGCAGGATCCGTCATTGCCGAAAAGCCAAGCGGTGTATGTTCAACCATCCATTCCATATACCTCAGTAGTTGCTAGACTATTTATCTGAGGATAGTCTATGCAAACCGCTGGGGTCTGTCCAAGGAGCGCTTATGCATACTAGTGAAAACTACCAGAGTAGCGCATTTGCACACTAGTGGGGACTATGCACCCGTGGGGGGTCTATGCAGCAAGCTGCCCGACTCCGCGAAACTGTTCGACTCTCCCTAGGGTGGTCTATGCAGCAAGCTGCCCGACTCAGCAAGCTGCTCGGCTGGTGAGCCAAGCGACCCGACGTATGTTCCATTGATCAACCTTTGATACAGTCCGATAACGAGGCGAGCGAGTGGCTAAGATTTTAGTTGTGGAGGATGATCCACAGATTTTGAAAGTGATCATGGACTGCCTCAAGCTTGATCACCATATCGTCGAAACAGAAGAAGATGGTGCGTTGGCGCAGGAGAAGCTGCGCATATATGAGTACGATGTGCTCGTGCTCGATTGGAACCTGCCTGGTGTCACCGGCGTTGAGTTGTGTCGAGAGTATCGAAACAGAGGCGGGCACGGTGGTGTGCTGATGTTAACTGCTAACCAAACAATGTCCAACAAAGAAGAAGGTCTGGGTTCGGGTGCCGATGATTATCTCACCAAGCCATTCGACGTTCGAGAATTGTCTGCCCGCGTTAAAGCATTGGCACGCCGATCCGCAGTTGGGATCAGTGCAAACATAATCAAAGTCGGCGAAGTCGAATTGGATAGAGACAAATTCTGCGTCACCGTCAATCAGCAACCGATAAAACTGGTGCCGCGAGAATTTGCTTTGCTTGAATTTCTCATGCGCCATCGCAATATCGTATTTAGTGCCGATGCGCTGTTAAGCAGAGTTTGGAAAGCTGAAGAAGACGCATCTCCCGAAATCATTCGCACACACATCAAGAATTTGCGCAAGAAGCTCGAGCATGACGGAAAGCCGCAAATCATCGAAACGGTTTATGGAGTCGGTTACAAAGTGGTTGATACGGAGTCTGTCTAGAAAACGAAGACGGTTTCCTTTTCCGAGGAAGACCCCCATTTAAAATTTTTACCGATATCGGTAAAAATTTTGAAGGACTCGTACCCCCACCAGGTACCGAAGATCGCTTTACTTTACAACGCTGCCCCTCTATTTTTTTGCTAAGCCGAGTAGTTGGAGAAAGAACAGAGGCGAACCTTGGCAACCATCTGGGAAGTCGCAAGGACTGTCAAGGTAAGCCTAATCATTATCCGTGAGGGAGCTGAAATTGAAACCATTTTTGGTTAGTCCAGTACTGTGGGCGAACAGTAGCCCTAAACAAAAATTTGTTAGTCCGGTGGGGAAGTTCAGTCGTGCAACTGCGTTCATGTTGCTTCTGATGACTTCCATGCCGGGAGCAAAAGCCGATCTAATAAGCGGACGAACTTACCGGGCAAATTGGGTGGATCCCAGTCAGAAAAGCGTCTTTACGTCCTATGGGGGACCAGTTTCGGCGAAGTTGACTGTAAACGAGCACATCTTCGAGGCTGGAAACGCCAAAACCAGCGGCAGACTACGAATTTTGCGAAAAGGAAAGCTGGCGCACTCAGAATCCTTTGTCAGTCAAAAGGGAAAAGCTGACATCGTCCAAATCAGCGGTCCACGGATCATTGCAATTGAGGGCGAGAACGACCCTGCGATTCTAGTTCAAGTACAGTGTTATCAGAAGGTAGACGCCTTCGAATACGCATACGACGAAGAGACTGGACGTTACCAAAAGCGGAAACCTTCGATAAATCCAATCGATGCGCGAGCTCACGGCAACAAAATGAAAGGCATCTCTTTGGGCACCGCTGGCAATACCAAAGCAACATTGCATTGGGAGCAAGAATTGTCTGATCATGGTGGATCCAATTGGAATCTAAAAATCAAGAGAGGTCGGAGAGTGGTCTGGTCTCAGCCACTAGAGTTGCCTGAAATCAAGAGTGATCAGGGAAGGAAGGATCTTACTCCGGAATGCTTCGGTCCCTTTGTGACCTCAACTATAGATCCATCTAACAAAATATTGGTCGACTTGCGCGTGACACGGATAGTCGATAGCGCTCGACTCGCATGTGAAATGATTTTCTATTATGATCGCGCTTCTCGAAAAATGAAAGTCTCAACCCATGAATGGGGGCTGAACAACCCACGGCTAGCGGATCTGCGCGGTGATCCAGAAAATGCACAAGTCGAATTCGTCACGGAGGACTGGTCACTGTCGAAGCCGGACATGGGCGGACCCTTGCAAATCTGGCAATGGGGAAAGGGAAATAAATTAGTGAACGTCACTGCCCAGTTTCCGACAGAAATAAAGCGACATTCTCGTGCGGCCCTAGCTGAATTTAAATCAGAACACAGCCAAAGCAATCTGCTTGGCTATATTGGAGATTTATGCCTGCTGCATCAAAAAACAAAAGCACTAAAAGAACTGAAGCGACTAAACAGCGATACCGAAACCAACGATAAAATAATCGCTCAATTGAAAGCGGCGAAGTATTTCTGAATCTCCTAATAGAAGCGAATTTTTGGTTAGATACGAATATTAGCGACACTTATCTAGGAGCGACGAGTTTCTACAAATGAACATGCGCGCATGCTCTTACCGGCGAGTGCTATTGCCTATCTTGTTTCTGATCTCAACCTCTTGCCGCGACGGGTACGGTCTTGATGGTCAGGCAACGATGGATGTCTCAGTCGACCAATCAACCAGTGCTCAAAAAGAATCCACTCCAACCTTGAAAGGTTCGGCTGTGCGCAAAAGCTCGCCCGGATTCGGTCTATTTGGAAGAAGATGGACATCTGAGGACTACAGAAATCTGGAATATGGAATCATCGGCACGGTCAGCACAAGACGCCTTTTTAGCAAGATCGATAAAATCACGGTGGTTTTTCCAGATTGCCCAGCGGCATTGGCTGGCATCCGTCCCGGCGACGTAATTGTGCAAATTGCGGACCATGTATTGAAAGGAAAGGACACTCAACGCACCACCTGGAACGTAGCCGACGGTAAAGCCGGCACCAAAGTGGATTACATCGTAAGGCGTCACGGCGAATTGATTACCTTCAATCTCACCCGAATGAACATCGAAGACATTCGGAATAATGGAATCCGCCGCATGTATGAAAGAATGCTGCGAGAACTCGGACCACCTGGCTCAAATGCTAAGAGCGACAGCACTATGGGTGCGAGCCCTACCGGGGATTGACCCGGTCGCCGAAGTGGCAGACCGCAAGACATAAGAGGCTTGCGTTCCCGGGCAGAGACGTCGCCACTTGGAAATACCTTGGTAACCTTTTCACCATATTTTGAGTATGTGGCAAGGTGATTTAAATTTGGCTTACGCAGATCAATCCATTTCTAGCGACAATTTCGATGTGGTTCAGCCACCATTTAACGTCGAGGCTGAAAAATACAGCCATGGCGGCGTGGCCGATTTTGCCAGAACGCTTGCTTATACGGCGATACAAAATCCTATCACCGGAATGAGCCAAATCATCGATCGCACCGCTGGCTCAAACGTAGCGAACACATTGAAGCTTGTCGAAAGGCAAGATGATGCCAAATTCGGTAGCTTTGACTGGCACACCCAGCAAGTCGCGGCAGCGGCTGGGACGATGGTTCCTTTTCTAGCTTGTCTTGCTGTAACAAAAAACATCAGTCGCGCTGTTCAAGCTGAGGAATTTGCCTTAAGTCTTGGACTGGGATCCGCCTCCGCAACGGCCTCGGCATTTAGAACCGGAGAAGTAGTATCTGCCGGATTTGCGCAAGCGGCGCTGCTAGAACCCAATCACAACCAAAACAGAATACTTCAAGAACGATTGCTCCAGGGCATCACATCCGGTGTCACGTTGGGATCCATGCACGTCATGTCCAATAAACTCTCCGAATTCACAGGTGCATCGGCGAAAAACGCGAGCATCTTGAATAAGAGCCTAACAACAGGAGCAGCCGGTGCCGGAGGCGGACTAGTTGGACTGGGCGTTCATAGCGCTTTGACAGGTGCAGCGATGTCACCTGCAGAAGGCGTGCAGTCAGTTTATCAAGCTGCTTTTACCGGCGCGGTGTTGGGAGGTTTCGCAGGTGTTCAGCTGCGGCTTCACC
>PLXC01000161.1 GCA_003151275.1 Candidatus Melainabacteria bacterium | reverse complement strand
TGTTTGTGGCAATCTAAAAGTGAGCCAGTTTTTGGGAAATGGCAGTCGAAAAGTGAGCCACTTGGCATAACCGGTTTTACGATCGGGACAAGCGACTCAGTCGATATCCACAAGACATAGCCGTTCTAACAGAAGAAGAAAAGTACGCCAGCAATAGGCGGTTGTTTTCTTGCTTTCGAATAGTGCAAAGTGCCGCCCGTTTTGAAGGAACGGAGTCATTGACGCGCGCAATGGAGCGGAATGTCATTTTAGGAAGGTGAAAAGATGACTGATCAAGAATTTCATGCGTGGTGTCAAACCAGTAGCGCAGGAAGGAAAAGGCAAATTTCGCGGATGCTAGTCGATTTTTGCGTTAAGGAAAAACTGTACCGAGACGCTGCAGCTGTAGTTTCCGGTGGAACCGATCTGTTCAACTCCTATTCACGGCGCATCAACGATATGATTGTGTCCCTTGTTGAAATTCCAGAGAGCGTCTCGTTTACTGACGACATTCAACCGATTCTCGATGTTGCCAGAGATGAGATTGCATTTCAGCAGCTGTGGGAAAACAATGTGCTGTCTGATCTGCCGGGCGAAAACAATACGGCACCACTTAGAACCGCTTTCAGAGACACCCGCAAGGTCTGCTCAAGGCTTTCCCGTGATCTAACGGCTATCTCTAATTATCTCAAGGCAAGCACCACAGCAGTTCCTTTGCAGCAGAAGGTCGCAGTAGCACCAGATTTAACACCAAAGGAAGTGTGTCATGAATGAAGAAGCAGCGGTAAATTCCGGCAATGAAACTACGAAGAGTTTAGAACGTCATACGCCCGGCGACATATCCAAACAGGCTATCGAAGTGGTGGCATCGAATAGCGGCAATAGTGCCTTAACGGACAGCACGATAATGGAGTCGTGCCCGGGTGTGAACCTACAAAGGACGGCTCTATTGTTAACTTTGGAAGATTGGACTTCGATTCGCTGGTTACACTTTAGAGAGGGACGGAGTACCCGATGGATTGCCAAAGAATTTCAGATATCGCGCAATACGGTGACCAAGTATCTGGAAAAGCCTGATGCCCGAAAGTACACGCTAAATCAGTCTAGAGCAAAGCCAGTGGCTGATCAATGGCGCAGTCGTATTGAACAGATCATTGAGAGCGACAAACAAGCACCAAGAAAACAGCGACATACGGCAAGACGAATTTACAACAGATTAGTAGAAGAGGAGGGGTATTCCGGCTCTGAGAGAACGATCCGATTAGTGGTGGCAGATCTTAAGAACAAACCAGCAGCAAAAGCGAGCATACCTCTGGTGTTCCAACCAGGACTGGATGCACAGGTAGATTTTGGTGAATCGTATGCTGACATTGATGGACAGCGCGTCAAGCTGCACGGTTTTGAAATGCGATTGAACTATTCACGGAAAAAGTTCATTCAGTATTTCCCGTCAACAGACAAGGAGGCGTTCCTGGAGGGGCATGTCAGAGCATTTGCATACTTTGGTGGCGTGGTGGCACGGTTAAGCTATGACAATTTGAGCGCTGGTGTGGCGCACGTTGGACAGGGTAAACAGCGTGTTCTCACCGATGAGTTTCAACAACTCAAAGGGTACTACAATTTCAAGACAAACTTCTGTCAGCCTGGCATTGAAGGTGCCCACGAGAAAGGTGGCGTGGAGTCAGGAATAGGTTTTAGCCGACGCAACTGGATGGTACCAGTGCCAGCGTTTGATTCACTTGCTCAACTGAATGACTACATCTTGCAAAAATGTTCAAAAGATGAAGAGAGGCAGGTCGATGGAGAGGCGCAGACAATTGGAGCGGCTTGGCAAACGGAACAACCGATGCTTTTGCCGCTGACAGCAAGACCGTTTGATCCAGCGGTCACTCATCGTGGTCTGGTCGACAATTACTGCACAGTGGCTCTAAAGGAAAGTCATTACTCAGTGCCGCCGAAATATGTTGGTAAAGCGCTCACCATGCGAGCCTATTGGGATCGACTGGAAATCACTGATGGGCTCACCCTTGTGGCAACGCATCCACGCACTTACAAGAAGGATGAATACATTCTCAAACCAGAGCACTATCTGGACCTTTTAGAGAAGCGGCCTCACGCAGTTCCGTATGCACTTCCGCTGGTGCAACACAACTGGCCTCAAGGCTACTGGGAGGTCTATCAGAAGATGGTGGAAGAAGTCGGCCCTGGGCCAGCTGGTCGCGATTTCATTCGTATTTTGAGAAGCCATGTGAAATATGGTGCCGAGCTTGTCGGAAACGCAATTAAGGAAAGCGCCCTGGTAGGGTCTGCCAGTGCCGATTTCATTATTGCCACGATTGATCGGGCCAGACTGACAAGCATGGTGCCAGAGGTAATCGATATTGACACGTATACGCAGTTGGCTGGCGTTAAGGTCTTAATCTATCCAGAACCTGCACAGTATCACGCACTCGTACCATCCGAAGGAGGTATCGCCTGTGACAACCAGTGTGTTGCTTAATGATTATCTGAAGCGTCTGCGCTTACCGGCAATCGCCAAAGAGTATGAACGCTTGGCCGAAGAAGCTTCATCAACCAAAGCAGGCTACCAAGATTATTTGTGTTGCCTGCTGGAGCAGGAAATTCAAGCACGAGACGCAAGCACGCAGAAGGAGCGGATCTCGCAGGCTAAATTTCCATCGATTAAAACGTTGGATACATTCAATTTTGAGGAGATCCCAACTCTAAACAAGAATCTTGTGCTCAAGTTGTTTGGCGGTCAATACCTGCAAGTGGGTGAGAACGTTGTTCTCATCGGTGGTCAGGGTACAGGCAAGACTCATCTGTCGATTGCTCTCGGCATGCAAGCATGCTGTGACGGCAAACGTGTGAGATTCTTTACCACGGCTGATCTAATGCACCAGCTCATCGAAGCAAGAGATGAAAAACAGCTATTGCGTTATCAACAACAGCTGGCTCGATGTGATCTGCTCATTATGGACGAACTCGGACGAATCGACGGTACGCAAGATGGGGCCAATCTCCTGTTTCAAGTTTTGGGCTCCCGGTATGAGCGAAGCTCTACGATCATTACGACCAATTTAGAATTTGGAGATTGGTCATCGGTCTTCATGACTAAGAATCTAACGGCTGCTGTCCTAGATCGGCTCAATCATCGTTGCCACATTGTGGAAGCCAACGGTGAAAGCTATCGCTTCAAAGAAAGCCTGCGTCGCAAGAAAAGAGGACCGACATGAAGGTGCTGAGCCTGTAGCTTGCTCAGTATCTTCATGTCGGCACCAGTCGGCTTGGCAAGCCGACTGAACCATTTGCAAGAATTCCTGAATCTGCCACTGGTAAATATGCATTATGACCCTAATTGATGTATGCCAAGTGGCTCACTTTTCGACTGCCACGTGGCTCACTTTTAATTTGCCAAATACA
>PLXC01000170.1 GCA_003151275.1 Candidatus Melainabacteria bacterium | reverse complement strand
TAATAGCTCGAGGCTTTTTGTTTTGATTCGAAAATGAAACTCCCGATGACACCAAATACAGCGCCTTGACTGCTGTCAGACCGGTCAAATGCGTTGAGCAATATTAGACCGCTAAAATGGGACGCGCTCCAGTTTCTTGTATGCTGACTACCTCTTACTAGGCGTAGTCAAAGCATGCAACCGCTAGCCCAACTTGAACCCGCAAATGAGCTGAACACCGGGAATCTCTCCATCAGTGGAGAATCTGAACGGCAGTTCACCAAGAAGGCGCACCGGATGTCCATAAAGATTATTCAGGCGCTAGTGGCTGATTTTGGCAAGCGAAATTTGAGCAGTTCTGCCAGTCGAATATTGAGCAGGTCAGCTTGAGTTTTCATTAGTGTTTGTCCTCCGGTAACGAAGCTGACGGCTTCTTCTTTCTTCTGATGCTTTCTTTAAATCGGAAGCTTTCACCGTTCATTGGCACGATTTGGCATCGGTGCACCAGCCGATCCAAGAGTGCGTTGGTCAATTGTTGTGTGCCGAAGACACTCGTCCAGTCCTTGAACTCCAGATTTGTTGTAATGATCGTTGAGCAACGCTCGTATCTAGAACTGATCACTTGGAATAAGAGGTTGCCACCATCTTGCTTGCAGTCAGTCATTCCAAGTTCGTCTAGAATGAGCAGGTCGTAACGCGCAAGCTGCTGCTGTAGCCTGAATACTTGCCTTGCGTCTCTAGCCTCTAAGAGTTGGTGAACAAGCTCTCCAACACTGTAAAAACGAACTTTCTTGCCGGCGCCGCAAGCTTCTACTCCAAGCGCTATCGCCAGATGTGATTTACCCATCCCATGACCGCCCAGGAAAACAATGTTCTCCGCTGTTTCGAGATATTTTCCTGTAAATAACTGCATGACCAGATTCTTGTCCAACGCGGGAATCTCATCAAATTTGAATTGGTCCAACGTTTTCATCGCTGGAAAGCGCGCTTTGATGAGCCGCTCCTTCCTCGTGTTCTCTTCTCTGGCTTGCACCTCCTGTTCCGATAAGCAACAAAGATACTCTTCGTAACTGACTCGATTAGTCACAGCTTCCTTTGCTACCACCTCATGGTTTTTCACAATAGTTGGGAGCCGTAAGCGCTTTAAATATTGGTCAAGCAACACGGTGCTCATTGTTTTGCCCTCCGATTAAAATTTGGTACTGAATCGTTTCTTGCAGCTCGACTACGTACTCGCTCAAGGCTGGACGTGCTGTCATGTCTAGTGGCTCTGGCTGCAAACAAGATGAAAATCGCGCCTGCGCCACTACTTGTAAAATTGCGTCTGCACTAACGAGTCCTGCGCTGTCACAGTCGCGAATTGCTTGTGCGGTAAGAATCGCACCATGCTGCATATGGCACCGTAAAACTCGCACGAAGTCACGCCCTCCTTCACCTGCACCCTTTCGCTCAACCAACTTCTTGTAGAAGTCCCAGTAACCCGCTGGCCACGTTGCCTGCAGCAGCGGCCTAGCAAATGGCACCGCATGCGGTTTTCTCTCTAGCTGGTCAAAATAGTGCTCCGGTTTGAGCCCGTAGCAACCCTTCTCATGAATCCTCTCGTGCTCAGCAATCACTTCCGCCCCTGCAGCCAGCACAAGTTTGTCCATATAGGCACGCAATCGCAGTGGCTTTCCGACGAATTTTGCCGGAACCGAATATCGATTGGAGTCGTACGCAACGGTTTGATATGTATCGGCAATTACGCTAGTTCTCGCTGTGCCAGGATCAAACGCACGCCCTGGAAGCGGCAGAGGTACAAGCCAGTTTCTCCTACTGAAACCGATTCCACCTTCAACCCCTCCCTTCTCGTGCGCGCCTTGAATGCCAACGGTGCAGAAGTTTGTTTCGAACGCATAGAACCCTTTCAGCTCCTTGAATTTCTTAGTCAGTGTCCTGCTTTTGCCGGACCCTACGCGGACTACAGCCAAGCCAAGATTGTCATAAGTAAGTCGCTCCGGCACTCCTCCAAGGAATTCAAAAGCCCTAACGTGTGCCTCCATGAATGACTCCATATTCGGTGCCCGCACTGCCATCACAAATTTCTTGCGAGAATAATTTAGCCGCATTTCGAAGATCTGCAATTTGGTTCGAACACCGGCAATGTCCGCGTAAGACTCGCCGAAATCGACTTGAGCATCTTTGCCTGGTTCAAATTGAAGCGGCAGAAAAACAGCTTGTCCTGGTTTGTTTTTGAGATTAGAGACGATCATGCGCACAGTCCGATGAGAACCATCGAACTGATATTCTGCAACCAGTCGCTCGTACACACGTTTTGCGGTATGCTTTTGCTTGCGGGGTGCGTTTCGGTCTTCCTCTAAGATTGCCCTAACGTGCTCCTCCCATTTATCCGAAATTGGTCTACCTCTAGCTTGTGAAGCGTTGTATTTTGGAGCTTCGCTGTCCTTCTTCAGGTATTTCGCAACAGTATTTCTTGCAATGCCAAATTCTCGGGCCAACCAGCTTTTGCTCTTGCCTTGTCGCAAATACAGCAGCCGAATCGACACCCATGTGTCTTGATCGATCATTCTTGCCGTCGTTTTTCTAGGCCCCAGATCTTGGGGCCTCTCAATTATCGGCGTAAAAGTAAAACTGCTCAATTTCTGATTGGCATTTTCCAAAAATCTGCTCAGTTTTAGATTGCCACAATCACTAGTGGCTAGTGGTCGTTGTTAGCACCTTGTTTTTTTGGAAGGTCTGGCGCGTGTTATTGCCGTTGTCGGATAATACGACCCCCTTGCTTCCGATGAATTTCTGCTAAAGCAGCGCCTCGCCGAAACTCCGACCAAGAATCCAGCAGTTGTTTTTATGGGCAGCTCTTTTACCGCGGCGTCTATCTACGCCGATATTCTCGCTTCGCAATTACAAAAATCAGGAACTCAGTCTGACGTTAAGAACCTCGCCATGCAAGGACAAGGTGCAGCTCCTGCCGTTCAATTGAAGTTGTTGCGCAGTGCCATTAATACCACAGACGGTTTATTGCCACTGTTGTGTGACGTCAGCCCTCTGCTTGGATGTGTTGCAGAACGTTTAGAAAATCCACCAGCAACTGACGCCATTCTCGTCAGGGTTGAAAGTAAAAACCGACTGAGGAAAATGTAGTGTTGGTGAATTGAAAATCGACGCCACCGAAACCTGAGCCTGTGTCTTCGGATTTTATTGAGATAGGTAGGGAAGGGTGGGCGCCCGCGCACTTTGCGTGGTGCGCAGGTCACAGGACACAGATATAAGGTGGGCACGGTAATCTGCGTTCACGCGAAAGATATGAAAGAACCCTGGTGCCTAGCCACTAACCTCACCGATGCTTCCGCGCGCACTCTCATTGACTAGTACGCCAAGCGTTGGGGGATCGAGCCTAGCTTCCGTGATACCAAAGATCTGCGCTTCGGTATGGGCATGAGCTCTGTGCATCTAAGCAATCCCGAACGTCGGGATCGACTCTGGTTGCTCAACGCTTTTGCTGTCGCACTTTTGACCTGGCTTGGTGCCGACTGGTGAATCTCTTGGTTATGACCGCCATCTCAAGTCAAATACGGTGAAGCGGCGTACCCATTCCTTGCTCAATCAGGGCTCGATGCTCTACGACCTCATCCCCAATATGCCTGCCGAAAGACTACGTCCACTTATGCAAGCTTTCGGGGCCATGCTTCTCCAACATCAAACGTTTTCAGATGTGTTTGGTTACGTGTAGGAAATGAGGGGATGCTTGGGTCCAACTTCATTTCTTAGGGCAAGCATCAGACTCTAGAGTGTCCAGCCGAATCTTTTCGGTGAATAGCCTTTTGTCAGCCCACAGGTGGGACATGAAACCACTCTTGTCGCGGAGACTGACACCAATTGCAACATAAGCCCTACCGAAATTCTTTGGATCATGCGTAGCCTGATATCGGGTGTTTTCGCGTGGATGAGCGTCTACATCAACAATTATCTGCGTTTTACCCGGCACCTGGTTGTCGATAACGCTCTGGTGTGCAATGTTTTGAAAGAACTTAATTTGCTCTTCAATTGTCGGCTGCAGGCTATTGTGACATACCCAATCTTTCGCTGCATCGTTTTGATTATTCAAAAAGTCTGCCTTCACCTTTTCTTCGGCGGGCGTTAATGTGAAATTCTCCCGTGTAGTCATTGTCTAAAATCCTTGGATGAATGGGGTGGGTATTGGATAGAACCGAATTATATAGGTAGCGGCAGTTGGTGTCACTCGTAATTCCCACAACAAGGAGCGTTACCATGCAGACGCAACGAGAATCCACCTGTTGATCGGCGAATTAGTGCGACATGACGCATTGCCCTACCAATGGGCATTTCGCTCATTTAAAACCAAATAATTCGCCAATCAACAGGCTGGCTTTTAAACCGCGAATTGATACCATCTTGACCTCCCAATAGCCGCAGTTGACACATTCTTGAGAATTCCGCTGCTTGAATATTATCGATTCCGATCCAAAAGACGACGACATCTACTGGCAAATTGCCCGCATTCACGCAGAGCAGAAAAACTATGCTTTAGCCGAAGCTGATTGCAACAAGGGCATCCACGCAAATCCCAAATCACCGCACCTTACAGAAGACGCGGACAATTTTTCGCCGAGCGCGGAGATCGCAATCGTGCACTGAGAGACCACTTACTAGCTCTGGGTTTCGGTCAGAAGGACTCTCTCACTTACAACTCGCGCGGCGTGTAGCCGAGCATTACTAATAGTCCGAGGGCTTGTCCATTGTTATTGAATGGAATAAGCCAAATTAAAACTTGGCCGACGCGAAAGCGTTGTACGCAAACCTCAATGTGCAGTTTTCAGGGTACTGGTTGAGACTTGTAACGAGTCTCAAGCCAGAACCAAAGTATGGTTGACACCACAGGTGGTGACCATATACCCTAAAGGTTCTTGGTGCTCAAGCGACCGGAACACACCCGTTCCCATCCCGAACACGAAGGTAAAGACGGTCAGCAGCGACAATACTTGGCGGGAGACCGCCCGGGAAGATAGCCCGGTGCCAGGAGTTATAAAAGCCTCGAGTTAATAGCTCGAGGCTTTTTGTTTGTCTTGAACCTTTT
>PLXC01000129.1 GCA_003151275.1 Candidatus Melainabacteria bacterium | reverse complement strand
AACTTGCACAACTCTTGTACTGAATGCTCTCCCGTAAAGAGGTATTGCAGTATTTGCAACCTGGAGGCGTCTGAGAGCGCCCGAAAACGCGCAGCAACAATTTCGAGAGCCGGTCGTGACAGGAGTTTGTTTTTGTCTTTCATAATGCAGAAAATCCAACGTCCACCACTTCTAGTCTACAACCAGTCGGTTGATTCATCAATCAATCTTTCGGTTGATTCACCATATAACCAATTAGTGATATAGTTGGTCTATCACCGAAATGAGGGCTTGTTTATGTCAGAACTGTCTAATTCCGCTGTTTGTCCGCAAATGACGCCTGTCGATCTGGCAGCGAATGCTGGAGAAGCGGTGCTTCTGGACGTTCGCAGTCCGATCGAATTTGAGACGGAGCATATTGCCAATTCCGTTAACGTGCCCCTGAACGAGCTAGAAGCCCGCTGTGAAGAAGTGTCCAGGCAAGGACAGCTCATAGTTATATGTAGATCTGGTAAAAGAGCTGAGCGAGGGGCTTATACCCTCTTAGGCAGAGGCTTTGACCCCAAGGTTTTGGAGGGCGGACTAGTCGCGTGGCGTAAAGCCGGACTTCCACTCAAGGAAGGAAAGAAGAGGCTTCCAATTGAACGCCAGATACAGTTGGTTGTTGGTATTGGCGTTTTGACAGGTGTTCTCTTAGGGACTTTCGTCAATCCCTGGTTTCTCATCATTCCGGGATTTTTCGGAGCAGGGCTGACTTTTGCTGGTCTGTCTGGAACCTGTGCTCTGGGGATTATGTTGGGCAAGGCCCCATGGAACAAGTTGGAGTCTCCGATTGCATCTCAACAGAGCCCTAAAACCGATTGTTGTTCTTAGTGAAGGGTGTTTAAAATGAGCGATTCAACAAAAGTTTTGCACAAAAAAGGAGAGCAGAATCCCATGGAAAGTATAGTCTGGGTTATTGGTGCCATTTTATTTTATTTCGCGCTGCAACTGTGGATACTGCCTAAGCTCGGCATAGAGACCTGAATGTCGCGCAGCTGCTCGGTCGAGCAGAAGCACACCGCACCACTTCAACTAGAAACACAAAAGCCGGTTGTGCAAGATGAATCAGGCAAAAGCCGCGATTGAGCGCAACAAGAGAGAGAACAATAGAGAGAACAAGGGTTCGAGAGGAGAACGATCATGAGAGTTAAAGGTACTGACGTTCCGGCAAAGAAAATTGTCATCGTCGGTGGTGTCGCAGGTGGCATGAGCGCGGCTGCTCGAGCCCGTCGCCTCTCTGAGGACTCAGAAATCATCGTCCTTGAACGAAGCGGATACGTCTCCTATGCAAACTGCGGATTGCCATATTTTCTGGGCGGAGAAATTCAATCGCAAGACAAATTGATTGTGGTAACTCCTGACGCGTTGAAGAATAAATTGAATCTTGATATTCGCGTTCATCATGAAGTCGTCGCAATCGACGCTAAGGCAAAGGTCATATCCGTCCGAGAGACGACCACCGAAAGGACCTATGAGGAAAGTTACGACGAGCTGATTCTATCTGTAGGCGCAGCGCCGATCAGACCCAACGTACCTGGCATCGATTTGCCAGGGCTGTTCACCCTTCGTAGTATCGAGGATGTTGAATCGATTCAATCGTGGTTCGAACTTCAGAAGCCGCGCAACGCGGTCATTGCCGGTGGTGGCTTCATCGGCTTGGAGATGGCTGAGCAGCTTGTTCGCAGGGGACTTAACGTCACACTCATTGATGGCAAAGATCAAGTGCTGGCACCGCTCGATATTGAAATGGCGGAACTTGTACACATCGAGCTGCGCCAGCATGACGTCAAGCTCGTACTCGGGAAGCCGATCGAAGGTTTCCGTGCACCGGGCGAAGTTGCGGCAGCTGCAGAAGATGTTCCCAAATCCTGTTGGGTGCTAGCCGGAAAACATGAGCCAATTCCTGCGGATCTTGTCATCTTGGGATTGGGAATTAGACCGGAAGTAACTTTGGCCCGCAAAGCCGGATTAACCATCGGAGAGCGTGGAGGCATCCGCGTAAACGAAAATTTGCAAACTAGTTCACCTAACATATGGGCTGTAGGAGATGCGATCGAGGTTCGCAATCCCGTAAACAGTGCCTGGACACTGATCGCTCTGGGTGGCCCGGCTAATCGGCAAGGCCGAATTGCGGCGGACAACATCTTTGGCTCAAATGAAACCTACGATGGCACTTTAGGTACAGCGATTCTGCGAGTGTTCGATCTGACGGTGGCATCCGTTGGTCTGAACGAAGTGCAATTGAAATCAAGCACCATTCCTTACGAAGCGATTTACCTGCATCCAAGCGATCATGCCAGCTATTATCCAGGTGCTGAGCGGCTCGACATGAAGGTCCTGTTCCATAGGGAAACTGGATTGTTGCTGGGCGCACAGGTGATCGGCAAGGAAGGTGCCGACAAGCGAATAGACGTTCTGGCTACCGCGATGAAGGCACGCATGACAATACGTGATCTATCCGAGCTGGAACTTGCCTATGCACCGCCTTTTGGCTCAGCGAAGGATCCAATAAATCTGGCCGGAATGGCCGGTACGAATGTGCTAGATGGGTTGACCGAGCAAGTGCAGTGGTATCAAGTCCCAGCTCTGAGCAAAGGCGAGTCGTTGCTGATTGATGTTCGCACTCGCGCTGAGCGTGATCGTGGTTACATTGCAGGCAGCCTGCACATTCCGCTTCCTGAGCTAAGAAAACGGCTGTCTGAGATTCCAGAGGCAAAAGAAATAGTCACGTATTGTCAGAGTGGTCAGCGCTCCTACAACGCATCTCGTTTCCTCAAGCAGAAAGGATTCAAGGTCAAAAACTTATCCGGTGGATATCTGACTTGGAAGTCGATGCAGCCTCAGGGCGAGAAAGAAGTAATGGAACCACAGAAGGCACCACTGGTGAAGGCATAAGAAAAGATTGGCAGTCGGAAGAGTGTTTAACATGAGCGTGGAGCTGCTCGGTCGAGCAGCAGCAAAAGGCACCACTTCAGCAAGAAAAACAAGAACCGGTTAAGCATGACGAAACAGGCAAAAGCGATTAGATTGATCAGTTTGAGACTGTTGTGCTCATTGATAGCACTGAGCGTCACCAGTCCTGCATGGTCCCAGGAGCGTCCGACGAATGGCTCTCAAAGCTCCTCAATTATTGGTACGCGCTGCGCCGAAGATCCATCGTGCGTTATCGTCGGTGAAACGCATATACTCGAATGGAAGAGCCCCACTCCGGCAAAGATCGTTGTCGTATGTATCCATGGATTGGGACTGTGTGCAAGAGCCTACAAGCCGTTAGCGCAAGAGTTTTCTGCCGCAGGTATCGATGGCTTCGGAGTGAACGTGCGAGGCTTTGGTCCTGACAGAGACAAGCCGGATCGTGCGAAATTGAATTGCATCGCCACCGTGAGCGATGTAGCCAAGCTGATTACTAACATCCACAAGGAGCATCCTGATTACAGAGTGCTTTTGGTTGGTGAGTCCATGGGTGGTGCTCTCGCGATAAGAATTGCTGCGGAGAATCCAGACTTGGTCGATGGCGTTGTCTGTTC
Organism: Candidatus Melainabacteria bacterium; assembly: GCA_003151275.1. The sequence goes on along the minus strand of PLXC01000129.1, from coordinate 5,595 downwards.
CGCTCCTGCATGGAAGTTACTGAAGATGCGCAGAACTGCGGTGAAAGGCGTCTTTGAATTGATCGTGTTTCCAGGATCTCATCCCGGTCCTGCCAGTCGCGCTGTCATGCACCAGGCAACGACTGATCCTCTGCTGACCGAGCATTGGCTGACGGATTCATCCCACAAGTTGAAACTTTCTCTAAAAGAAGCGACTGCTTTCTTGAGCTTCGTCTCGAAGACAGACACTTATGCGAAACAACTCGTCAAGCCTGTCTTGATAGTGCAAGGACTGAATGATCATCTCGTATCTCCAAAAGCTGTTGCGAAACTCTTCAAAGACATTCCATCTGCCAACAAAACATTTCTCATTGATGCCAAAGGTGAGCATCTTGTTCTTGAAGAAGGTAGATTCTCGCCACCGCTTACAGAGAAACTGATTGACTGGATTAAGACCGACGAGAACTCGCAGCCCGGAGCAACCGTCATCGAAGTCGTGAACGATCAAGCGCTTTCACCTGAGGAAAAACGACACTTATCAAAGTTGCGGCGATTAGCCAGACCGAGTACGCCGTAAAATTGTCCGGAGCTTTGCGAACTACCAATAATCGAGCCTGGCAGGTACTCGCCGAGCAGGATGGAAGTGATGATCGAGATTCCACCAAGCAGATCAGAGCCAAATTCTCGCTTCAGAAGCTTGCGGAGCAGGTCGTAGAGCAGCGGCAGTCCGCCTAGAACGAGCGTGCATAGCAAGGGGATATTGTAAGAGTAGGGATTTGTATGGGAGCCGAAGCGGAGCACTAAATGCAAAAATATTGCCACTATAGACAGTGCCGCTATCACTGTGGACTTATGGTGCCAGATACCTGAAGGTGAAGTCCATGACTGATCGGGTTGCAGCTCTTGACTGAGCTTAGTTTTTTTCGCGCCTCCGGAAAGCGGATGTTCTGAGTAGATCTTCACAGAGCGGTTCCGAAGTTAACGAGAGAGGCCAGTGGTTTAAACTTCGTAGGTATATTAGTGTGCGGCATCGACAAACTATACAGTGAAAGGACGTAGGAAGCGCCTGCTGTCCGGATTGCTTTAACGTCCAGAGAGAATTCTTTCACTGCCTGGCCGTAGCGCTTACCGACGGAGTTGGTTATAAATTAACGGCGGATACTGATCAACCAGTTTGAGGTTTATCGCTGTTGGCCAATTCCTTTATCTTTACGAGATCCGATTTGCCGTTACTTAGCAGGGGCAGCGCGTCCACTTCAATAAAATCGTCAGCATTGGGAATCCACAGCTTCGAAATAGCACTTGCGCCCAATTTTTTAACTATATCCTGTGGCGAAATGCCTAGTTTCGAGCAAATAACAACAATTTTTTCTCCACGTTTCTCTTCAGGAGCCGAAGTAACGCAAAGGCTTTGTTCAGCCGTGCCAGTTATTTTTAAAATCTCTTGCTCCACGCCCAGGTGTGGCACCATTTCGCCAGCAATTTTGGAGAACTGACTCAGTCTTCCTGTGATCGTGAGAAAACCGTCTTCATCAAGAAAGCCCTGGTCGCCGGTTATGAACCATCCGTCTTTGATCACCTCTGCAGTTGCTTCAGGATTGTTCAAATAGCCCATCATAATTTGTGGACCTTGAGCGTGAATCATGCCTTCTACGCCCGTGGAATTTTCTTCGCCGGAGACAAGATCAACAATTCTGATGTGGGTACCGCTGAGCGGTATGCCAACCGTACCGATTTTGTTTCCCTTAACACAATGTCCATCTGGAAAAGTTATATCATCGGGCACATTAGTTGCCAGCACTGGAGCTGTTTCAGTCAGACCGTAACCTTCCAATGGAGTCACGGAAAGTTGAGTTTGGATATCGCAGGCGAGCTGCGTTTTTAGTTTTTCGCCACCAAGAATACACAATCTAATCGTTTTGAATTGATCCTCTTTGGACCGCTTCAAGTATGCGCGCATGATCGATGGAGTGCAAAACAAAACTGTCGCACCAGACTTCTGACAAAGGTTCCCAACCGTTCGTGCGTCGAATGGATCATAATGATAAATGGCGCGTTGTCCTAAAGCGAGAACCGCCCATAGTGTCAGAGTAAATCCAAAGGAATGAAAAAATGGCACCACTCCCAATACCGTTTCGGATTCATGCAAATGTTCTTGAATAGCGTGAACGTTGGAAAGTATATTGCCGTGGGAGAGCACCACTCCCTTCGGAGTACCTGTTGATCCTGTGGTGAATAGCACAGCCGCTGGCTCGTGCAAGCGGTTGTGACTATGATTGGCCGCCAGACCAGGCATAAATTGGCTAAGTAAGTTCTCAGGGACCAAATCAGCTTCCGACCATGACCATGCTTTGATCATCAATGTCGCTTTGTCGCGCAAGGTTTCGATTTCCAAAAATAGATCAGATGGCTCGAACTTCAATCGCTTCAAAACCTTCGATGAGGTCAGAACGGTCTCTATGCCACATTGTGACATGCAAGAATTGAAATGTTCTTCGCCGGCTGTATAGTTCAAATTGACCGGAATCTTACCAATCAGTGTCAAAGCTATGTTAGCTAATACCGCCCCTGCAGACGGAGGTAGAAGAATCCCTACATACAAGCAGGGACCTAATCTGTGGCTCAAAATATTTGCTAAGGCGAGACTGCTCACCAACAACTTGTGATAGGTGAATGTCATGCCGGTCGAGTCTTCAATCGCAGGTTCATGTGGTTGCATTCGAGCCTGATGAAGAAATGCATTACCTAAAGAAAGCCAGTGATCAGGCAGAGATGACAAAGTCCTAAATCTTGAGGTATCTTGCGAAGAAAGTACCATGTCAGTTTTTTGAACCTCCTAAAGTCTTGCTGTCATTCTACTGCTTCAATTCTTATCGACGCGAGCCACCTTACCAGAGAGTGGTAAATGAGCGCCTATATTACTGAAAAATTGAGGATGGCTTGACCAAATGCATTCCAGGTCGGGACTGGTCGCCACTACCGCTGGTGGAACGATCTGTTTCCACAACAGGTGTCGAATTGGTAATTGAATTGGATGAGGCATTGACAGCAATGCTTCTGAAACTAGCTGTGTGCAATAGAAAGAGTGGCCATGGGTATCATCGAGAGTAATATTGAACGGTTTGCCAACAGCTTTGTTTGCAAATGATACGGCTGCCGATACATCTTCTGGGCTGGCATATTTTGGCCTGTAAACACCCAAATCAGTTGTAAGCAAGAATTGATCGAGATCGTTCAGAGCGACAGAAGGGTTTCGACCTGAATCGACTACCTTTTCGTCACCCACGTAAATTGCAGCGTGAATCCAATTTGTGCGAAACAAAAGTTTTGCCACTATCTGGGAACTCAAGTAGGCATTGTTGCTTTCAAGCAGAATATCGCCTGTCTTCAGTAAAGACTTAATTTCTTCACGGCTCTCTGCAGGCAGAATATCCTCACTGCGGACAGCCATGCGAACGTCCATTAAACGCAACAGGATTTTCCACACGTATCGCTTTAATTCTTGTCGCATCTGATCTGTTTTTGTGTGCTCTCAACGTGCCTGTGAAGGCACCACATACGGTGCTCAAGCATACAATAGCCGATAAAAGGGACGGCAGACAAACCTGCCCACCGCCCCTCAATCCAATAATTTATCTTTGGGCGTCTCAATTTCAGACTATCGGTATCATCATCATCAGACCCTCCGACCACACCGTGGATGCTACCACATCACTTGAATTTCGTTCAACCTTGAAATTTTCTGCGCTTTTCGGCCTTTAACCATCGGTCGCTCCACCTGTGACCGCTCGCCACAAACATTCTGATTCTTCTGCTGCTCACCAATCGTCCGGTAGCAGATGTGGTATCGAGGGATGGCAATGAGCGAGACCCCAGCTTTGAAGTTCCTGGAGCGTGTGAATCAGATCAATCGTGCTACGGCCCCAGCGTGTCAGTTCGGTGAAGAGGATGATGGTTTGATCGTTGGAGCTAGCACTGACCTGCCCCCTCTTTTCGGGCCAAAAGAAAGTCGGCAATTGACAACCGTAAAACATAGACTAGAGGTCTGGAAAGGCCTAGAAAGGACGTCAGCATGAAAAAAAGTCGATTCACGGACGAGCAGATCGTCGGGATTCTGAAGGAGTCAGAGGACGGGTTGAACAACCAGGAGATCTGCCGCAAGCATGGAATATCTGAGCAGACATTCTATCAGTGGCGCGCGAAATATGGTGACATGCGAATCACTGGAGAAGCTCTTACTTTCTGACTGGACCAAAAAATAGGGGGCGTATGGACGATAACTCAACATTAACAATCCTCACAGTCCGGTTTAGGCTCGGCTCTACAGCCATTACATCAGTCGTCCCACCAAATCATGTTGTGTTGAACGGCCAATACAAGTCTATGATGGCTTCAGATTGGGCCCGTTAATGGCCAAGTTGTCGAAAGTTGCTTTGAGCAGCCGTTAAGCACCTTGTCTGTAACCCCTGACGTGGTGACCACTATGTGTGCTCAAATCTTAGCCTTGCTCGAACAGGATGAAAACTCGTGCCAGCTGATCGAGAGTCTACAGAGATCTAGACATCACGTTGTTGCGGTCAAAAAATTCGGCGACGCAATCGATATGTTGCACGATAAGCACGTTGCCCTGATCATCTCTGATGTTCATTTAGAAAATGGTGGCACTGTCTTTGACTTTCTGAGATGGATGAAAAGGAATCCTTCATCACGAGAAACACCATTTGTTATGTTCAGCACAACGGCTCGCATGTTGCCACCATGGAGCGCATCTTAGGGAAGCGGCATGAATTTACTGTTGCGAGCACCATGGCGCAAGCCGAGGCGAAACTGCAGGAACAACATTTCGAGCTAATCAGAGTTGGTACCAGATAGGAATAAGGATTGTTGTATGCTCAAAACTGCCAAGAAAACCAAGTCCAATCATAAGCAAATAGCCAAGTGCCCAACCGGCATCACAGGCTTTGACCAAATTACAGAAGGCGGGCTTCCAAAAAATAGAATCACTCTAATTTGTGGGAGTGCCGGCTCTGGAAAAACTCTTTTGGGGCTTGATTTTCTAATTAATGGTGCGCTCAATTACAACGAGCCAGGCGTTTTTATGTCCTTTGAAGAGACAGAAAGCGAACTCTATCAAGACGTTGCTTCTCTCAACCTGGATTTAAAAGGGCTTGTTTCACAAAAAAAGATTTTGCTGGATTTTGTTGTTTTGGAGCGCAAAGATATTCAAGAGCGCGACTTTAATCTTGAAGGACTACTGATTCGTTTGGAACATGCCATTGATTCTATCGGCGCCAAACGGGTTGTTATAGATTCTATTGAATCTCTCTTTGCGGGACTGACAGATGCTGGCGTTTTGCGCGTAGAGGTAAAAAGACTTTTCCGATGGCTCAAGGAAAAACAAGTTACAGCAATCATTACCGGAGAGCCGGGGCCGAGCTCCTATACTCGTCATGGACTGGAGGAGTTCATTTCCGATTGCATAATTTTGCTGGATAACAGAGTCAGTGAAGAAATTTCCGTCCGTAGAATCCGCGTAATTAAATATCGTGGTTCAAATCATGGAACCTACGAATATCCCTTCGTAATTGATAAAGGCGGACTTTCAGTAATTCCTAT
>PLXC01000058.1 GCA_003151275.1 Candidatus Melainabacteria bacterium | reverse complement strand
CCGACCGTTGGTGAATACATTCTCGACGGCAAAGCCGTGCATGAATATAATCAAGACGAATTGGCCGGAATTCGCAACCGCACTATCGGGTTTATTTTTCAGCAATTCAACTTGTTGCCCCAGCGTACAGCCCTAGGCAATGTGATGCTGCCGTTGATTTACGCGGGAATGCCACCGGACCAACGTCGCCACAGAGCGGAAGAAGTTCTGAACATGGTCGGACTGAGCTCGCGCCTACATCATCGTCCTAGTGAATTATCCGGTGGACAACAACAGCGTGTTTCGATCGCACGAGCCCTGGCCAACCATCCGAAATTACTTTTGGCGGACGAACCGACAGGCGCGCTGGATAGCCACACGTCCACGGATCTTATGAACCTGATCGACGAATTTGTGCGCGACGGCATGACAGTAATTCTGGTTACGCATGACGCCGAAACCGCTAAACGGGCAAGAAGAATTATCAAAGTCAAAGACGGGAAGATTGTTGGAGAAGCTATGAACCCGCCAGCCAATTGACACCACAGCAAACGAGAGGTCAGCCGAGAGTCTTGTTACATATACTAAGTCCGCAGCCTAAAGTCTTGTTATTTGCACTAAATTCGTTATCTACACTAAGTCATCAAGGAAGTGCCGTCATGCCGCGAAAGTTTTTGGGAGCAGCCCTTTTGTGCCTGCTGCTTACATCGATTAATGCAACTAGCGCCGAAAGCAAAGTGGTGGGACTTAGCGATACAACCGTGCTTGTAATTAGACACGCTGAAAAACCTGCCTCCGGGAACGGCTTATCTCCTGAAGGTCAGGCTCGGGCGAATGCATATGTCAAATATTTTGAGCCCTTTTCAGAGAACAACGAATCATTCAACGTTGATGCTCTTTACGCGACGTCCGACACAACTAAAAGTGCACGTGATAGCTTGACTCTTGACCCACTACAGAAAGCTACAGGGCTTAAGATCGACACAAGATTTGGCAACTATGACGTAGAATTTCTGGCCCAAGCGTTACGAACCGAGTCGCACGGAAAACATGTACTTGTGGTCTGGCACCACGGACGCATTCCACATTTGATCACCGCCTTAGGTGGAAATGCAAAGACGCTACTGCCCAATGGAAAGTGGCCGGACAACGTTTACGATTGGGTGATTGAATTTAAGTATGACAAAAATGGCAAACTAATCACAGCGGAGCGTATCCAAGAGCATATCCAATAGCCTCAGGATTAAGGATTGAATCATGCCAAATGCTGCCAAATTATCCTGAAATTGCTAATCTAGTCTTTTCACATGGAGTCTCTTGTGACAGCTGATTCAACGGCATATCATCCTCATTATTTGCACAACGAACATGCACTGGCAGCCATGTTGGAACTGGGACAGGTAGAACTAACTAAATTAGCAGAGGAAGGCGAACCCTATGCTTCAATAGCGCTTGGGTCAAAATACTTGAGGGGCGCTGACGGTCTAGAGCGGGACCTCGCGAAGGGATTTCAATATTACCTCAAAGCGGCAGAACAGGGACTCGCATTCGCTCAGATATTGGTTGGTCAGCACTACCGTGACGGTGAAGGCGTAACTGCAAACCAAGATGATGCTAAGAGGTGGTTTCAAAAAGCGGCTCTGCAGCATGCACCACCTGCGATGCATGAACTTGCCCTCTTCCACATGGATGAAGGCAGACTAAATGACGCGCTGGAACTCTTGCACGAGGCCTCTGAATTGGGCTTCAGTGCGTCACAGTTCCAGCTAGCAAACTTGTACGAATACGATAAAACGATCGGTCAGAACTATCCAGAAGCGTTTAAGTGGATTAGCCTAGCCGCTGCAGAAAACGACGATGCAAAGTTCCATCTCGCCCAAATGCTGCGCAGTGGACTTGGATGCGACGATGATCCAGTGGCGGCGCTCATTATCTGTGAGGAACTTGCAGAACAAGGGCATGTCGAAGGAGCTTTCGCTTGCGGCACCATGCACTGGACGGGAGACGGAACCGTTCAAGATATCGAGAGAGGTGCTCGCTACATTGAATGGGCTGCGGAACAAAATCTACCGGAAGCGCACAAATGGTTGGCGGAACTGAAACATGAACGCAAGCCGGCATTTGATTTTCGAGAAGAATATGAAATTGATGATTGGCTAAATATGGCGGCGCCATCGGAAACAGCACTACAAGCCATTTTGCCTTTTGCGTCTTATGTTGATGACTCAATACTCAAGGGGCGCACAAAATTGACGTCGGACTTCGGCGTTTTGTCCATGGACTCACGACTGCCACATTACCAATGTGATCATTGCAGAAGGCGCTTCTCAGCTTCCGTTATTAAGCATTTGCCTAAAGTGACCTATAACAACTGGGCTGAGCTAATAAATTGGCTGCATATTATGTTGCATGTTGACTTCGATGATTCAATCGCAACATGTCCTCAATGCGGCGAAGCAGCAGAAATATCGGCCGTTGATTTGCATGTGTTTAATAGCGATTTGCAAAGAGATTTGGTGTTGCGCACAATTTATTCCGACATGGACAATGTGCCTAATGCCTACAAAGCTTTTTCCTGGGATGAAGATAATGGATATCAGGTAGACATAACCGAACACATCGATGAAGAGAGTTTCGCTGTCGACGCTTTGGTGCGACGGCTGGCCTTGCTGCACGAATCAGGTGATGACCAGTCCGTCAAGTGCGAGGTCATCAGTGTTTCTGAAGCACCAGATCGGATTTCAACCTTGCTTGATACTGCAGTTTTATTCGGAGGCGAAGAACCATTCCCATGGCTGGGCATGTTCATTTGCCAACTCTGCATTGATAGATATCCAAGCTGCAGCGAAGCATACACGGCGATGGCTGCGTGCCATCTAAACGCAGCTAGAGGGCACGTTGATGACGCAGGTTTAGTAGATGTGATCGAAAAGCTGCTGCTTACTGCGATCTCGCTTGACCCAGAAAATGAAATTGCCAGAAATTTTCTGAAGGAATTGCGCGAGAGCACTTAGATCTTGTGTCGACAACAATTGGAGTCTCGGAAAATACAATGGAAGAGCACGACTTGGTAAGTAATTGAGATAAGATTGCGAGAGTCGATTTCGGGGACTAAGATAAGGGGGATTCAGATCGCATTGCGGAAAAGAAACATATGAAAAAATCTGTGCTTTGTTGCTTGATCGCTGTCATTACAAGCGCTTGCGGATCACGTGCCCTTGCAGCTCCTAGTGCTCAAGAGGCAATTGCTGATTACAATCAAGGCAAATACTTATCTTGTTTGCAAAAGCTCCAAGCTCTAAATCTAAAAAATAATCCGACAGCGCATTACTACATAGCTCTGTGTGCCCAAAATCTAAATCGGATTACAGAGGCCAAGGCTGAGTACACATGGGTTGTAACCTACAGCGGAGAGCCTTTGCGTGGTTATGCGCAAAAGGGTTTAGCGAATCTGGATAAATTACGTTCGTCGGCGCCAAGTCCTAGTGCTGCAATGCCGATCGCTACTACAGCTGCAAGCCAGCCTGTAAGACCGGTCGCGGCAGCAGCTACAACAGCCAAGGTTCAGAAAATAATCGACTTCTCAACGACCTGGTGTGGTCCATGTCAGGCATTTGCGCCGCACTTTGAAGAAGCACAGAAGCATTTTCGCAACATTCAGTTTGTTAGCTTGGATGGAGACAATCCTGACAATGCTTCGCTCAAAGAAAAATATAAAGTTCATGCCTATCCAACGCTTGTGTTTCTTGATTCCTCCGGCAAAGTGCTTAGTGCGGAAGCAGGAGCGCCAAACTCTCTTGCAGATTTTGAGCAAACGATCAAAGGCTTTGGCGGTGAGGCACGCTGAATAGGGCTCTAGCCTTGTCCATTCGGACCATCGTCAGCTTTAGCGTTTGGTCCTTTCTCCCCCTCTGCTGCTTCGCTAGAACCAGACACAGACGAAACCTTGCCTGGTGCAAACCCCTGCGCAAAGGACGGCACAGCTGATTGCGGCGCCTGAGGTTGCAGGTCCGTTTGAATAACCGAAGACAACGCAGAAAGGTCGTTAGCTTGCATGCCTACTTGCTGTCCGCGGCTGAGAACTTGACTTAGCAGAATATCGTCGCCCATGTTTGGGTTAGCATTCATTACTTGTTGCAACAGACCTTGAAAGGAAGAGAAGCCTTGCTGCGACAGGGCACCAGTTTGCACTTGGCTCTGGGCATCGGTCATAACTTGCCCGAGCACTGGATCGAAACCTTGCGCCCCAATCGCTGCGCCTGGGCCATTAAGCGCAAAATAATTTGCTGGAGGATTACTTGACTGAAGGCTATTCCAATTCTGATATGTTGAATGACTACTGTACGGGTTGTTCTGCGTTTGGTCGATAGGAGAGCTACTCAGGGATGCACCAGAAGCATCCACACCATAGTGGCCAGGCGCGTAATGGTTGTTTCCATGCCAATTCCCTTGTTGATCACCGCGAGCTTCTTCGCCACGACCACTCCCTTGCAGATCGCCGCGACCTTCTTCGCCGCGACCACTCCCTTGTTGATCGCCGCGACCTTCTTCGCCACGACTTCCCTGTCCTTGCCGATCGCCGCGACCTTCTTCGCCAGACCTGCCCGGCAGTCTCTGCAAACTAGCACCAGAAACAGTACCAGGAGCTCCGGGATACGCCGATGAGTATAAGGATCGACTCGATTCAGTGTATTCACCAGTGGATGATTCACCTCTGTCTTGTGGTGACTTCTCTTCAGGATTGAAAGCATGGTTAAAAGGACTCGTCATAAGAATCTCTCCTCGCGAAGTACTGTCGATGACAGGGGCAAAAAATATAAGGGCAAAACGATGCTATAGTCTCGCAACTTCATAAGCAATACGTGAGATACGAATCCGAAGGATCGAATTATGCGAATTGTTGCCAAATTCACTTCTGATATTGTTCGCTCAACGCATTTGTCTACTAGTTACTCCGATGGTTTCGATCTGCTGAATCTCCTCGGGAGAGAGATGGATATTTTCTGCGGCCAGATCCTCTTTCATATGTTGCTCTTTAGTGGTGCCAGTCAGCGGTAACATTCCGACTTGCATGGCAAAGCGAAAAACAATCTGTGCGGCACCAGTTCCCAACTTTTTAGCCATTGCGCGAACGGCAGGATCAGCCATCACTTGTGGATTAGCAGTCAGTAGAGAAAAGCCCTGATAGATGATGCCTTGCGCCCGGCAAATTTCCCTCACCTCCTGATCCCACCCCATCGTCGCATAACACCTGTTTTGCACCATCATCGGCTTTGTCTTCGCCTTTGCGCAAAGCTCCGTAAGTTGATGCGCAGAAACATTGCTGATGCCGATCATCTTCGCTTTGCCTGAAGTATAGTGCGCCTCGATCGCTGTCCAGACTTCCCAATCTTTCTCTCCTAAACCACCTCTCGAATAAGGTCCATGAAGAACATAGCTATCCAAATAGTCGGTGTGGAGGTGCTTTAACGAGCTATCAAAAGACTGGTTAACTTGAGTCGTGAGATTGGCCGAGGCATCGTATGGAGTTCGATCATCTTGTCCATTCACTGATGTGAATTTAGTTTGCAAAAACAGAGACTCTCGCTGCACGCCTTTTTTAGACAGCTCCTGAAGAGCGTGTCCAACGCCTTCCTCGCTATAGTGGATTAATTGATTGGCCGTATCGATCGCCTTGAATCCCGATTCAACCGCCTGTTGCACAAGTCTCGCGGTGGCATCTTTCTTCCAAGCCGTGCCGTACATAAAACTTGGGACGCCGACCTGGTTGTAAGCAGTTATGGTCATGTTATTCTCCTGAAAATCCTCAAAGCGCGGCATCCATAAGCTGATGCTTGGGCGGGAAGTCATTCTGGCACATTTTTCATTACAGAGATCAACAGCTCGCTGTAAAATTCCAACCGAGTGTAGGTAGCGTTGACGGATTTGGCACTAATCGCAACAGAGCTGTTTCACGAGAAACAATGGAAGAAAAAACAATTGATTGGTGTGAAAATCCGTCCGATCAAAAGATCCGATTTCCAGCAACTCGTTGAATGGATCAACGCACCTCATGTTGCACGATTTTGGGAAGGTCTCGTTGATATCAATTCCGTCGAAGAGAAATATGGATCAAGACTCGATGACAATGCTAAGACCCGGGTGTATGTGGTCGAAGTCGGAGGTCAGCCGATTGGGATGATTCAATGTTATCGACACATCGATTTTCCCGAATGGGATCAAACAATCAATATTGAAAGGGCTGCAGGGATAGACTACTTGATCGGCGACGAGCGATACATAGGTAGAGGTATTGGCCCTGAGATGATTAGGGAAATAGTTCAGACTTCTTTCAACACCTATTCCGACGTTGACGTAATTGTCTCGGCACCACAAAAGGATAATTCCGCATCGTGCCGCGCCTTAGAAAAGGCCGGATTCACCCTGAAAGAGGAACGCAAACTAGACTCCGCGTGCATCTCTGACAGCGGCATAAGTTGCATCTACACATTTCAGCGACCATAGGTGTTCTGGTTCAATTTGCGCTCCTTGGTTTCCTTGCAACGGATGCGGTGGTATTGTATTGCTCTGGATTAGTTAAGGCTGCACAACGGCGGCTAAACCCAGAGTAACATTGAATACCCGCCTGGTCATTGCACTCATTTCCTAACAGGATCCTTGCATTGAGAACTCGACTCAAGATTCTTCTTGCATTAGCTTCTGTTGCGGCTATCGGTTTACCCACGTTAGCAAGTCCTCGCGACCTTGAACAGGCAATGGCACTCTATCGAAGTAAGCAATTTTTGCCCGCCGCTGAAAAGTTTGTAGACATCCTGCGGACAGAACCACAGAATTCGACAGCCGGATTCTATGCCGCATATTCTTTCTACGGAGCAGGAAAACTTGACGAAGCTAAGAACATGTTTTGGTATCTATCAAAACACTGTTCCACTTCCCGCGAAGCGTACAGCTCAAGAGCATTTTTGAAAACCATTGACAAAGCCTACCTCATGGATTCAACTGATCCAGCCGTTGGTGTACTTCCTCCGCCCTCACAACAGGAACCTGCACATGCCATCCACGTAGACGCACCAACACGAAAGGAACAGATAATCGCGACGATGATTGTGCTAACGCCCAGACGCAGCTTGCTTGATGTCACTCCGGCATTCGTTGAACATATGCGCGACGCCCTAAGGGAGTATCCGCTGAATGTTTTGGAGTTTCTAAACCAGCACAATTGCAAAATGGTGATCAGTCCCAACGTTATTGAAACTGATTTCAGGATGCAAAATAGTCACCCGGGAGGCTATTCAGAAGGCTCCAAAATGGATAATGTTCCGGCTTTGTTTAATGGGAAGGACATAGTAATCGGACAGTTTGCTAAGGATTATAAAGGTGACATGGTTGAGAACGAGGGAGTTATAGGTACCGTACGACATGAGACTGGTCATGCGATTGATCGATACATGGGTTGGATATCACATCAAGAGGAGTTCAAACACGAGTTTATGTTCGACGGAGACGTGCGCAACAACCAAAAACTTTCCTACTTTGTGCGCTCGCCAACAGAAACATTTGCGGAACTAGCGTGTCAAAGACTTGGCGGTCGCACCGATGCATACCGCGCTGAGCAATGCGAGTTACTCAACAAAACATATCCAAGATGTGGGAAACTTGTCGACAAAGCGATCGCAAATGTGCGTTAGCAGAACTTGATTACCAACTATCATTCAGAAAAAATCATCAGTCATTTTGCTTAGAACGAATGAAGCTTAAGTCAAAAGAATTGAGTTAGTCTGAAGAACGGAAACATGATGCAAACACAGAAATCAGCATTGATAATCCATGGCGCGCCAAACGCAGACGAATGTTTCGACCCTGGTGTGCCTTCTCCTAGCAACCATCACTGGCTGCCGTGGCTGCAGAAACAATTGATTGTGCGCGGTTACGAAGCACACACACCGGAGATACCATATCCCTATGAACCGCATTACCCCACATGGAAAAGGGAATTTGAAAGATACTCTCTCAACAAAGAGAGTATCTTAGTTGGTCACAGTTGCGGCGGCGGATTCTTGGTGCGTTGGCTGAGTGAAAATCCAAGTGCAGTGGTGGGAAAAGTGGTGCTTGTAGCTCCATGGATCGATATAGAGCGCAGCCGGACCACAGACTTCTTTGACTTCCACATCGATCCCGAGTTAGCGACGCGTACTAAGGGGCTAATGCTATTCAATTCAACCAACGACGGGCCTAATATTCATACAAGTGTCGAACGCATACTAGCGATTGTGCACCATATACAATACCGCGAGTTTCAGAACTACGGACACTTTTGTGTCGAAGACATGAAAAAAATTGAGTTTCCTGAACTGTTGGAATTCATCATTTCATAGTCCATTTTATGGACGCTAAAGCAACATCATTACAACTACAAACGCATACGGTTTTTTTTGCGAGCAGACAGGTGTCATTGACCACCGGCGCTTCATTAATTATAAATCAGCTAGAACCAAGTCGGGATTTCACAAAATACCCACGGCCCTCATCCCTTCCTTGTCCGCTTCAGTGGCATGAGCATTAGTGCTAAGGGCGTAATCAGCGATCGGCAATACGACATTGAAGTTCCTATCTGGATACCTATGATGCAGATAGTGGTGCCGGGCAAGAAACTTATAAATTCGCCATTTGGAAAAGTAGCGCCCTTCAGGCTTATGCATCTCTAAGTGGATTTGGTTCCAGATGTAGTGATGCCCGCAAACGACAAAGGGGAAAAGAATTGCCCCCATATATGAGAATGTTGCAATAAGAAGCGAAACCGGAAGGGCTTCCACAAATCCTTCGCCCATGTTCAAGCGTAAGCCCCGGTCTTCACCTTTGGGAACTGGCTCGTCATGAAATACTTTGAAGTAATGTCCGTGATGCAGCACTGCATGGTGCTCGAACGCCCTTTTGAGGAAGTCAAAGCGCTTACCCAAAAAAGTCTTGCGGTGCATCAGCCTGCGGTGCACTTGATGCTCCAAAAGAGACATGCAAAATGCTAGAACAACAAACAAAGCCAAAAACTGAAGTGCTAGATACATGATCGTGGCTTTATGCCTTTTCGGGGGGCGCCTGTAATACTCTATCGGCAGTCGGCAACACGAGCAGTCTAGCCGCTTTCTGGTGAATTTTGTGCGGATCGAAAGGAAACTTAATGCCTTGAAATACAGATGGCGAGGCGCGAGTAGTATTTTAGTCTACGGTCTATATACTTTTTGTAAAAAGTGAATTGACACTGCACACGGTGCAACATCGATCTGCTTGGCAATTCAACTTTAGCGGACTTGCAGACACGCCGAAAGCATATCCTCTATGCGAGACTTAGCATCTATCGCGGACGTAATTCTCTCTTCCAGAGTCATCGCCGTAAGAGCGGCAACAAACGCATCCATACCTTCGGAAATGTTTGCATCGATTAACTTAGGGTGAGACACCGATAATGGAACGGGCTCTTGAGCCGTCAACAAAAAGCTCAGAGTGCATCCAAGTGCATAAAGATCGCTTTGAACTGATGCTTTGCCTCTGAACTGTTCAGGTGCTATGAATGACTGTTTTCCAACTAGAGTGCCAGTGGCATTGCCTAAAAACTCGTTTGCTGCACCAAAGTCGATCATCACCAGAGATCCATCAGTATTCAAAATCAGGTTATCTGGTGTTACATCGCGATGGATAATCGGCGGCTCTTGCGTGTGTAAATAATCGAGGATTTCAACTATTTCAAGAGCCCAATGTAGAACTTTCTGTTCACTTTGCGCTCCATTTTGCTTAATGAATTGGCCGAGATCTTGCCCGCTTCGATACTCGATTAGTAAGTACTGCCGTCCTGCTTCAACGAAACAATCCAACACCTTTACGATCGATGGGTGATCAATTTTCATCAAAAGCCGCGCTTCACGCTCAAACAATTCCATCGCTTTTTGCTTGAGTTCGTCATCACTGTCGTGAGGCACCACTGCCTCCTTCAAAACAACCAAATCTCTGTCTTTGTACTGGCATAGATAAACCGCTGACAGTCCGCCAAAAGAAAGTTGACTGACCACCTTAATACGACCGTCCTGCAACGTTTGTCCCGGCTCCAAAGGCACATAAGCTGTAGCGGTGAAGCGCCGTGACAATTCCTCGTCCCACATCGCCGTGTAGCTTGGCAGTAGACGCTCATCTGAATTTTTTTGCAGTTCGTCTTGCAGCATTTCTAAGGCTGGACTTTTGGTGCAGTTGATTGCCCAAACATTCAAAGCGACAAGAAATTGCTCCAACTCCTCTGGAGCAAAACACTTGACGTTCAAATACATTGGAAATCCGTCTGTTGTGTGGATGACGATCTCGCGCATACGGTCTGTCTCTACAAGCTGTGCGGACTTAATCGCAGCCCAGGCAAAGTTTCGCCGCAACCCAAAAGTACTGCCTAGAAAGAATGGCAATTCAATACCGAGTTTGCTCAACACGATCCTATTATCTGACAAATTCAATACAGTCTTGACCCCTAAGACTGTGATCAAGAGCAAGCCAAGCACACAACCAATCAATTGCATTTCATGCCCGGTGTACAACGTCGAGACGTAATCACCATTCGTGAGAAGCATGAATCCTAACCAGAGCACA
Organism: Candidatus Melainabacteria bacterium; assembly: GCA_003151275.1. The sequence goes on along the minus strand of PLXC01000058.1, from coordinate 9,861 downwards.
AGACCGGGGAGCAATATGCCCCAAAACGGAAGCAGAAGCACCATGAGAGAAAGTCCGATCTTGGCTGGGCGACTGTTATATCGAACTACGATTTCAAGATCAGCCATGTCAGACCTTTAACCTCGCAGAATGGGACACCTTTTCCTTGGCTGAATCCGAATCGCGAAGGTCGATCGTGTCCTCGTGCAAGATTGAAATCACAACTTCATTTTCTATCAATTTAAGGGCTGTTCGCACATCAGCAGCGGCATGGTAGCGGTCTTCAGGTTCGGCAGCGGTGAGAATTGCCACCACGCTATCAAGCTCAGTTCCAATTTTATCGTTGACGTCACGAGGGTGAGAACAAGTGATCGGTTCTGGATCCTTGCCGGTGCACAGGAAGTACAACGTAGCACCCATAGCATACAAGTCGCTTTGAGTTGTAGGCTTACCTCTAAATTGTTCCACGGGCAAGTAAGCGTGTTTGCCTACAACAGTGCTAGTGGTGGTCCACTGTTTTTGCTGAGCAACATTGAAATCAATGAGCACCAGCCTACCGTCAGAATCGAGGATCAAGTTATCGGGCGTAAAATCTCGATGCACTACTGCTGGTGAAAGCGAATGGAGATACGCAAGCACACTGCACATTTGCATCGACAAATTCATAATCTGTTCAACGGGCAAAGAACCGTTTTTCTGAACCAGCTGACGCAGCGATAGTCCATCAATGTGTTCGAGAACAAGATAAGCTCTGTGATCCTCTAAGAAAAAATCGATGAGTTTAACGATCTGAGGATGATCGAGTTCCTCCAAGATTTTCGCCTCATTCTCAAATCTTTCCAAGGCCTGTTTCCTAACTGATCTGCTGGTATAGACAGGCAAAACAAATTCCTTCAGAACAACATGCTCCGGTTTGCTTACTTTGGACGCAAGCGCTCCCTCAGCAGCCTTGACCTCTGTGGCCAGATAAGCCACACCTTGGCCGCCGCTGGCGAGTTGGCGCTCAACAATGTACTTTCCCGATTTCAGCCGTTGTCCGTCGTTGAGCGGAGTTAGACGATTTCGCTTCGGAGGAGTAGTCAGAGATTGTAGCCAAAGTTCGGTGTAACTTTCCCTCTGAGCAGGCATCAAGGCGCGTATCAGTGCCGGATCTTGCACCGCATCCGGTGCCATCTGCGTCATAGTTTTGAGAAGAGTTTCTCGCGCATCCGAACCTTTGATCGCTTCCAGGCGTAAATTCAAGATGAAGCCATTACGCATCTTTATTTGCATCCGCCATTTCTCGGGGTTGACGACATCACCAAATTGATCAAGCTGAAAGGCGATCATATCTGTCCATGCATACTCGTACCGGTGGAGCTCCAACCAGTGCCACCGATAGATAGTCTGCAAACAATGCAGATTTAACTTGATGCCGTTGGGCTGGAAAACAAACATAGCCAGTGCTGTCGCTGAGAGCAGAGCCATGCCCACAAGAATGCAGATGAAAAACGGATTCGCAGCGGCAGAATAATAAAATATTGTGGCAGTGGTAAACCCGCCCGTGCCAAGCTGCCACACAAAGTCAGCGAAGTCGTCCACTGCTCTTACAAAAGGAGGCACATTGACGAATCGTACCTGCTGTTTAAAATCTGCCATGAAACCCCAGACCACATCCGGGATCCTTATCACACATGGGATTAAGAGCACTGATACCCAGCAATACCAAAAATACTTTTCATTGGCACCGAGAGACTTCTTGAACTTTGCGAATTGTTCGTGTGGGTCATACGGTATGTCGATGGATGTGGCCGCCTGAGCTGTCTCAGATTGCTGCAGGGATAATCGCTTGGGCTGATAGAAACGTTCGCGCAGAGCTACTAAGTCTTCGAGATCTTCAGGATCGATTGTTATGTCGCACTTCGGTGACCATTCTCGCAAAGCGCCTTTGAGATTTGCAATTTTGCTCGGCGACAGTCTTGAATGATGAATATCAACATGTTCTCCTGTTGCCAGTGCGAATCTCACATAAGCTTCTTTCTCGTAAGCATCCCAATGCCAGAAAACGCGCTCCACTTGATTAATTGGCAAGTTGACGGCTTTAAGAGGAGGGAAAAAAATGTCGCTTTTGGACAAAATGAGCGTGTTCACTAGCAAGGCCGCTGAGCTGATCAGTCCGAGACAAAAGGTGCCCAGCAGCCAGTAAACGCGTTCGTTAACGTCGAAGAACACCGGTACCAGAAAGAAGCCAAAGATGCCGAGGAACAAACCCGGTATGTATACGGCCCATAAAGGCGCAAACAAAGCAACGAGGCGAAGCGCTGTTCGCATAGTGGGATTATGTGTGCTGATTACGACCCGTTGTTGTTTCACGATGGCTCGGTTCGCTTTTCCGCTGTCATCAATTAGAGGCTATTTTCATTATGCACGATATCCAGTTTTGCGCTAGCGGGTTAACCCTAAGGGAGATCCGCCAGCCGGCTCAAGATTACATATATTTCATGCACCATATTCGGTGCGATTATTTGACTAAACTCGTTGCAAATTTATTAGCGATGCAGGTGCTCTAACTGTGAAAGAAGCGTACGTGAGCAGCTGATCTGTATCGCTCCACCATAGTAACGAATCTGTTCGCAGCAGCAACCTTCAAGCCTGTGTTCAACAAGCGTGGCTGCACCCCTACAACTTTTTAGTAGGGAAATTCGTACATGATGCTTCGTCGTCGTCCAAAAGACGATATTTTGGTTCTTCCAAAGTTCGGCGTAGTTTGGGTGAACGAAACCAGGCAACAATGAAAACCGCAATCAGTGCAGTCATCACAGCAAGTGCTATGTATAACAACATCTACATGCCTCCACGGTACAGAGAGCGAACGTATGCTGTCAGCTGCTTTCGTTCGTTCTGCGAAAGTTGATATCGCCACGGCGGCATGGACGTGCCAGCGACGCCATTTTCGATCACTTTCATCGCATCAGATGAGGAAGGTTGTTCTTCAGTAAAGTTAGTGGGACACCGAGCAAGCGCACCGGAAGCCGGACCATCGCCACTGCCTGTGGTACCATGACAAGACACGCATTGACTGGCAAATAGCCTCTTTCCATTTTCCAAATCTGCTACTGTGTCAGCACCCACCTCAGCTTTAGGCAGGGTCGTCAAAAACGCAACCAATCCTTCCACATCACGCTGAGGCATATCGCGCCAAGCTGGCATCGCTGTTCCGGGCAAACCATTCATGATTATGGAACTTAGTCCAGCGACTGAAATGCGGCTTTGCGTCAAATCAGTCGGATGTGGTAACAGGCTTGCAGCCGCAACACCATCACCGGCTCCAGAGGCTCCATGGCAGGTTGCGCAATTCTGGGCGAAAATGAATTGTCCTCGACGAGCATCCGTGGCCAGTTGAATCGGATCAGTCGGCAACTCTACCGATAATGAAGAGCTAGATCGTCTGCGTTCAGAAGGACTAGCACTATTTGCAGTTGGTGCGGTTTCGAGCTTCTGCACGTCTGGGGGGCAAGCGCAATTAATTGCAAGCGAAAATTGCGAAGGGTCAGAACCAGCAAGCTGCCTGGCTCGTCCTAATGATTTAACGTAGGCAAGAAGAGCGCTCGCCTCTTCGCCGGGCTTTGACGGTGCTCCGCTAAAAAGCCAGGGATAACCAGGCATTGTAGAATCTGCCACCACTAACCTTGGGTTGTACAAATGCGTTAGCTGCCAATCATCGGATCTGATACCGGCTTCGCGAGCGAGATCAGGACCAATTCTCCTCGTGCCCCATAGCTGCGGATACTCATATTGCGTTTCCCATGCTTTAGTCGGCGCACCGAAACGTTGCACATCAGATGACACCACTCGCACTTGCTGAGTGTGACAATAAGCGCATCCTTCACGAGCGTAAACTATTCTGCCTTGCTCTTCTTGCCCCGTAGGAGGAAGCATAGCCGCCGGCTTGGTGCGAGCAACTTCTTTATCAAGCGCCATTCCTGGGATAACACCGAGAACTGCAAACGAGAATATAAAGAAGCCAACCCCCGCAACCGAAGCTGATAGGTATGCCATATTCAACCATGGATTAGAGCTACTCGCGGTACCAGCGTTGGCCAGGCTGGAGTCTGCCACTGCTGTACTAGCGTTGGTCAAGCTAAAGTTTTCCGCCACTGCGCCAGCGGCCGCATCCTCGAATGTCGGTTGCTCTGTAGAAAAACCACCCGCTGTTGCTACCTGCTCGTCGGAAGTGATTTTGCCTGTGGTCAGGGTTAGCCAGAGACAAACAAAACCTGCAAGAACGGGGATGGCTGCGAAAGTGCGAGCAATCCAGTAATCACGGGCGGTGCGCACGGAATCTAGCCAAGGCAACGAACTTTCCCACATGTGAGATTCAACCAGACCGGCTATGGTCAGCACTGATACCATCGAGATCATTCCAGTCAGCATAAGCCAGTAGCACCAGGTCAATGCCTTGTGATTAAAGCGAACACCAGGCACACGCTGCCAGACATGAGTGATTCCGCCTACAGCAATGAAAGAAGCGAAACCTAGCATAGCGAGGTGCGAATGCCCGATTACCCAATCGCTAAAATGCGTCAACCGATTTAGCGGCATTAAGGCCTGCAATGAGCCTTGCAAGCTGACAATCAAGTAGAGAATAATTCCCATCCAGACAAATCGCAACGACACATCCTGCTTCAACAATTGCGCTGATCCGCGCAAAGAAAGAAGCAGATTCGTGACTACGATTATGACGTCTATCCCCAAATAAATAGAAGCGACGATCGCTCCTTTCTGAGCATCCATGGGAATGGCGGAAAAGATGTAGTGGTGAGTACCATTTAGTGGATAGACGAAAAACAGAAGCCAGAAGCCGATCATAGAAATGAAATGACTGTGAATTGGCCGACGAGTGGCCATCGGAATCACAAAGTAGGCGACCGCAACTGCCAAAGGCGTAACATACAATCCGATCGCGTCGTGGATCCAGAGTCCACTGAACGCGGCTCCCTGAGCGCCTGGAACAAGCTGAGGAACAATGTTGCCCACCGGGTATGCCAGCGTGGTGAAGATCAGCGAGCCAAGGATGTACCAACCAGAAACATACAAATGTGAAAGTTTGGTTCTTAACAAAGGCACTGCGAACTGCGCAATTGAGAGAACAAAAGCTAACACCACAAAAGCGTCAACGATCAGCGGAAACTCACCCCATTCAAGCGGTTGGCTAAATCCAGCTAACACCAAAAGCCAACCGGGTAGCACCACAGCAAAATTCCAAATCGCAAACAAGCACCATCCCAGGTGCCGGCTCATTACCGGACGTAAGGCCAATTTTGGAACAGCATAATAAAGGAACATGAAAAAGGCATTTCCTAGCCAGCCAAAAAATATTCCTTGAGTATGGTTGTAGCGCAACCGTCCCCACGTCAGCCAGGCATCATTGCCGGCAAAGTCAGGATGATGCATCTTGATCGAAACAAGTAATCCAAAGAGTGCCGAGATAAGAAGAGTTACCAGTGCAGCCAAACCATGCGCTTTAATCAAGCCGTACAAAAACTCAGGCTTAGCATTAACGTTAGCATTTTGCACTGATTCGCTCATCGGACTATTTAACTGCTCCGCAAAGATGACGTTTACCAAACGTGAATGTTCGTCGGCGCTTAATCGTTGGACGTGTGTATCCGATCATGTTGCTCACTCTTTTCCTTTGGAGCCAGGGTGCGGTTCAAGTCCCTTTATTGTCGACAGATATTCCGTGATTTCCCGAGCCTCGGCTCCGGTGATATGTGCGCCAAATGTGTTGATCATTTTTGCAACTTCCTTTCCCCAAGTCTTTTTCGGAAAATCTGGCTGCATCGTAATGTATCTAAGCGAGTGACACACGGTGCATCTAGCCAAAAACATTTCGCGACCTGGGCCCGGAGGAAAGTCGGGTTCATCGTGAGGCAAAGTGATTTTGTGGATCTCGGAATCGGTTTGAGATATTTTTATTGGTGGTGGCGTTGCAATTTCGTTGCCCACTGTCTTATACGAATTATCTCTTCCTGCCACTAAGACTAGTGCCCCTAAAATGAGCAAAATCAACAAAGACAAAATCTGTTTTTTCTTCGACATTTAGATCACCGTCACTTCGCGGTGTTCTATTACGTTGCGCATGTAGCCGCCTTTGTTCCATTGATCGAAGGAGCGCTGAAACTGCCCGGCTTTGTCATATGCACGAGACATGACCTTATAATTTCCAGAACTTTGCGGAGTCCAAGCAAGCCGCCATCTGCAGAATGAGAATCGCCCCAAGGCGTCATCAAGCTTCGCTAACTGCCAATTACTGCCTCCATCGAATGAGACTTCGACTTTACTGATGCCGGACCCAGAATCAAAAGCGATGCCTTCAACTTCCTGTGCTGTCCCCGCTTTAACGACGTCTGTCAAATCCGGACGGACAATAACAGATCTCACATTCAATAAATTAATCGGAACGGTGTCCGTCGCAAGGTGCTCTGGTGTCTCAGTTGCGTCGGCGTTTTTAGGAATGAGATAAGCCTTTTCCATCCAAAAACCGTGGAATTTCTCTGGTAATACTTGAATCGACGCAAGCGACTTAACCCAATATGTCGCGTACCATCCGGGCACCACAAGTCGCAGTGGAAAGCCGTTCAGCATCGGCAACGCTTTTCCATTCATCTCGTAGGCGACTAACACTTCGTCGCTAAGGGCGTGTTCAATATCAAGCGACTTAACGAATTTATGCATATTGAAAAGTGGTGCTTCGTCGAGTCCGCCAACGCATACATCGACTGCACCAGATTTGACACCAACTCGTTGCAGCAAATCTTTCAGGCGCACGCCGGTCCAACGTGCATTACCCATCGCACCATGTCCCCACTGTCCACCAGGCACTCGCGGCTCAAAGTAGCTTCTCGAATTTCCAGAGCATTGATTTACAGCCACTATCGAGACCGCTTCAAATTGTTTCTTCAGGTCCGTCAAGCTTAGGCTAAGCGGCTTTTGAACGTGTCCACCCACATCCAACTTAAAAGTCCGCATGTCTACATAGGTAGGGATTCCCTCATAGTGCCAACGCACGAAGAAAGCTTCATTTGGTGTCAGATCTTGCCTGAAATAATAGAGAGGAGTCTCTAATAGCGGAGGACGATCAGTCAAAAGGATCAGTTCTGTCTTCTCCGGAAAGCGCGCAACGCTTTGACCGGGCGGAACAGATAAAATGCTCTTCGATTCCGAGTGACATGCACTAACAACGCCTGACAGAGCAGCTACTGAAGCCAATTGAAGAAAGCGCCGACGGCTAACGGTATCGTTAACAGTGCTTATATCGCGCTGCTCTGCTGGCTCCAAATTCATCAGACCAGATCTACACTTTTCATTGAGGTTTTGTCGTACGAGATGGTTCCGCGTTGAGTGGTTTTGCTGGACAAGCTACTTCTGATATGACCGGCAATTTTTGTTCCTGCCATCCTTCAATTCCACCCGCCAAATCAGTGAGTCTTGTCACACCCCGTTGGCTGAGCAAACTCGCTGCGGTCGAGGAGCGATTTCCAGACGCACACATAATGACCAGATCTTGGTCCTTCGGCAGCGTGTCGATATGATCGAGGATATCGTTCAAAGGCAAATGGTGTGTTTTGTCAACGTGCGCCGTTTGCCATTCTCCATCGCTTCTAACATCAATAACGTAAGGCGGCTTGTCCGATTGCATGCTCTTTGCCAATGATTGCGCAGTTTGACGCTCATTGCTGCGCACTAAATCTTCTCTACCATCGAAAGCCTTCATGCCACCACCAATATAACCGGCGACGGAATCCAAGCCGATACGACCGAGTCTCATCGCAGCCTCGCGCTCTTGCCCGGGCTCAGCAATCACAACGACTGGTTTGTCGTGATCGATAAATGTGCCGGCCCAGGTCGCATACTTTCCTTTTAACGGTATGTTGACACTATCCAGCACATGCTGCTTAGCGTAAGCATCAGACTCTCGCCCATCCAATAAATAGGCACCAGAATTTTTCAACTTCAATGCTTCGTCGATGCTGAGCGGTTTAAGATTATTCAGCACATCCTCAAGCGACTTGTGTGACTTGCAATTGAATGCAGCATCGTAAGCAAAATACTTTGGAGCCGGAGGCAGATCCTTGGTCAGCAGCTCGACCAATTTCTCTTTGCTCATTGGCTGCAAGGCATAGTTCGTGCGCTTCTGTTCACCTATTGTCGAAACAGTTTCCTTGCTCAAATTCTTTCCGCATAACGAGCCGGCACCGTGAGCTGGATAAACCAAGGTCTCGTCAGGCAAGGTCATCAACTTGTTGTGCAAGGAGTCATACATCATTCCTGCCAATTGCGTGGACGAGATGCCTTGCGAAGATAACAAATCAGGACGACCAACATCCCCGATGAATAGGCAATCGCCGGTCAGAACAGCGTAGGGCTTGGCGGCATCCTTTTTAACGTCATCCTTTTTAACGTCATATACAAGGATAGAAATTGCTTCCGGAGTATGACCTGGCGTTTCAAGCACCTTCAGGCGCACATTGCCGAGATCGACGGCATCTCCATCCTTAAACCCTGTGAACTTGTAACTCGCTTTGGTTTTCGCACCCAAGCAAATTTTTGCTCCGGTTTTCCTTTGCAGTTCCAAATGCCCGGCAACAAAATCAGCATGAACGTGGGTCAAAAAGACATGGGTGATCTTCAAACCGTTCTTCTGCGCGTCCGCGATGTACTGGTCCACATCCCTTTGGGGATCGATCACGACCGCAGTTTTGGTTGCCTCGTCACCAATTAAATATGATGCGTGGGAGAGGCAGCCCAAGTAATACTGATGGAAAACTATGCCGGGGTGTTCGGGCGCGAGCTTTATCTCAGCGACGCTGCTGGCGTCGGCAAAAGAGGGGGTACTCGCCCCTCCTAAAACCAGGCAAAGAGACAGTAATATCAAAGCCAGTCCGCGTTGTACGCGCATTGGGTGTGCCTCCTACGGCAAAAATTGAGACCGTAACACGCAGAGTTACTAGACCTAGTCTATAACCCTGACAACTTAGTGACATGAATACCCGGCGGGAAAGATGGTTAGCAGCAATTTAACAATAGCGTGACAACCGACTAACAGCTGGAACATTTGCCGGTAACGAGTCTCAGGTAAGTTAGTAGAGAGAAAGAAATAACGCGATCGCCAGGTGTCTGGTCGAGCCGCGGCTTTTATGTGTATCTAAAAAAGGAAGGGTGCTTCTATGCAAGCGAGAAGTCTGTTTTGTGTTGCGGTTTTGTCGGTGGTTATGGGCTGGGACGCTCCAGCGAAAGCTGCCGAAATTCTACGTGCTCCACTGACTCCAACACACATTGAAGCTCCTAAGAATGATGCGAAAGTAATTGAAGAAACTCCGGAAGAAACGCCGGAATCCAAGGATTCTATGCCGCCTCCAGAAGTGATCGTGTTATCCAACACGATCGAGGTTGAGGCTCCAGCAAAAGGTCCAATGATTGTCGTGGTGGAAAAAGAAAGACACATCACTCATGTCCTGCAGAATCATGACGGTAAACTCAAACAGATTTTCAGTGCTGCTAACACCACCGGCAAAAAATCAACGCCAACTCCAAACGGCAGAATGCAGATTGCAAACAAGCGCTGGGATCCTGAGTGGAAGCCACCTGTAAGTATCGATCCAAAGCAAACAAAAGTAGAAAGCTGGAGCAAGAACCATCACAATCCACTCGGTGTTGCGTGGCTTGGACTGAATACTGGATTCGTCGGATTGCATGGAACCAACGCTCCAGCGATGATCGGCCGCAACGCCAGTCATGGATGCATCAGACACAAAAACGAAGACATCAAAAAACTATTTAGCTTAGTGCCGGTCGGAACGCCAGTCTACATCGTTCAAAAATATGCAGGCACCCAACTTC
>PLXC01000145.1 GCA_003151275.1 Candidatus Melainabacteria bacterium | reverse complement strand
TTGTTTTTCTTCCAAAAAAACATTTTCTATCCAAGTACAAATTTGTTCAGAGCTCTACGTGTCTGGGCATTTTTTGCAGCCATTCTTTCCAACTCGGCGAGAATTTCTTCGATGCATTTTTCAACGGGAATTTCTGTTGTCTTTAGCACCACACCGCGAACCACTTTCATGGACCGTGCCGTGACAGAGCCATGCTTTTGTTTTACAATTTGATATTGATATTCATCGAATTTGACAGTCAACTCTTCGATCGGACGGTCCTTTGATAAGAACCACCCGCCCCTGGAAATTTCCACGCTTTCAGGCACTGCGGCTTGCAGCATTCTTGCCAGTTGCTCGAGCAAATCGGCAGATTGAAGCGTGTCTGCGCGCAGTGATGCCGCTAAGACATCCAGCTTAAGGGCTTGATCAAAATCGTCTATATCCTCTTCAGGCACGACAGTCTCCAAGGCGACGAGGCAAGACAAATTAGAACACGTGTGCCCTATTTGAGTCGATTGCTTTTAAAGGACTCGGGTTAATTCTTCAAACCGGGCCGTTTACAAGAGCGCTGACACTAACGTCGCTCGTGTCGTTCGTTTCGCTCTTCTTCTTGATGTTTCTCATGCAATCGTTGCCTGTAAGCTTCCATTTGCGCCTGGTACCACTCTTGGTGTCGCATCGGATCTGGAAGTCTCAGCGCCTGGGCAATACTTTGCATCTTGTAGGCAACTAGACTTTCCTGATTGCCCTTGGCCAATTCTTGGCATTCCGCCCACATTGGCATTATACCTGCCCCGGCGAGCCCCTTCTCTCTCTTGAGTTTGATCATTAAGGCCAGGTTGTATCGCTCCTTCACGTACGGTCCATTCTCCGGAATCAGCTCTGGGTCAATGCCGAGTTTTTCTTGGATGCCTTTTGCCATTGACTCAAATAGTCTCAGATAGGGAGAGTTTCCAGCGGCCCCTCCTAACATGCTTGACACCCGTGTAGATGACGGCGACGGAGCTTGCGCAGGAGGTGGTTTTACGGGCTGAGCGTTGCGTGCGCTGGCAATGCGAGTTCTCTCGGCTAAAACTTTTTCTTGGGCAGTAACACTGTCCTCCAATTGTTCCATTTTTTCTGAAAGAGGAATAGACTCGCCATTTTTCGCCAGCTCGTCGGCTGCAGCAAGTTGAGCTAAAAATGGCTTTACTCCCACTCCTTTGGACTTGAGTGATTGAATGCGCGCGGCCAATTTCATGCGCTCTTCTTTTTTTGCACCTTCACTTCCAGTAACTGCTTCTGTCTGTGGAGTCGCACTTGCCACGGACGGTGTGCTGGTAGACGTTTCTGTGCCAATGCCAGTCTTGGCCAGGAGCGAGCTAAGTAGCTCATCTTCTGTAGTGACTCCAGCACCAAATGCTTTTACGTCTACCGAGCGGACTGTAATCTCCGTATAGTGATCCGCTAACACCTTTTCGTAAAATCGAACGTCAGCGCGCTGAATTGTTTTGTCGGCAGACATGATTGTTCTAGCCATTAAAACGGCTCTGATCTTCAGGGTGCTGACTGGTTCTTGAATTTCTTTATCTGGAAAGATCGACAAATACAAGGTATTTCCGAGCAACGATGATGTGATGCGCGCGCTCGGATTGACGATTTTTTGCGATCGCAACGATTTTTCAATCTCAGGCGCACTAAGGCCCAAACAGCTGACTGGATACAGCGTAGTAATCACGACGACCAGAGACAATGTTTTAGATAGCCGGAGCCAAGGCAATGCTTGTCGACAACCTCTTTGCAGTGCGCAATGGTCTTGTACCTCGTAGATTCGTCGCTTAATCTTTTGGAAGCCCTTCTTTCAGTTGTTTATAACGATCTAGCTCGGTCGGTTTGCTTGCCGGCTTGATTTTTGTTTTGCCGAAATCTTTCCGGTGATCTGCTTTTGCAGGAGATGCGATTTTAGCTTTCGCCTTAGGAGCGGGTGTTTTACGGTGTGGCACTTGCAAATGACTGCTCTTTGCTTGATTCAATGTCTTTTGGTCGTTGCCGGGTTGTTGCAAGCCCAATCCGGGTTTTACCGGAGTGCCCATGGCTTTTGGCGGCACACTCGTTGGAGGCACTGTAGTAGAGTGCGAGGTTTGGATTACGTTAGCAGGTGGATTCGATCCTGGCTCTGTACTGGCGTTGCTTGGATTTGCCGTTGCGCCATGAACCACTGCTGACGTTGTTGACCCAGAAGTGTTTGTTTCAGTGGTGCTTGGCGGCGGTGGTACTGTATATGATGGCGCATGGTTTTCGCTTTTGCCTTGGATGAATTTGAAGCCGGCCCAACCACAGATGAGCAAAAGTGCCACAGCCAAAACAATCGGTACGATCTGGTTTTTCCTCGTCGATTGTCTTGCCGGCTCGATTTTAGAGCGCAGATTAAGGGCTTCGGTTTTCCGCGGCACTGACGCTTGCAGTTCTGTCGCCAGCTCCTTCATACTCTGTTGACGATCGGCTGGATCTTTCGCAAGGGCTTTCATGACCACGGCTTCCAGTCGTTCGGGGATGTAAATGTCGGGGCGCTTAACATTGAACGGTTGCGGTTCTCGATGGATTTGCTTATCGATCGTTTCAATAATGTTCTTGCCCATATGAGGCACGTCACCGGTCAAAGCTTCATACAGAACTGCGCCGACCGAGTAAATATCCGATCGTCCGTCAAGGTCCATGCCTAGGCATTGCTCTGGACTCATATATAGCGGGCTGCCAAAAACGTCACCTTTTTGCGTCAACTCTTGATCGTCTTCCTTGACCAGCAATTTCGCGATGCCGAAGTCGACCAGCTTCACGTAATCCGAATCGTCATGGAAGTTCATCAACATGATGTTTCCGGGTTTCAAATCTCGATGAACGACTCCATTTCTATGCGCATGCTCCAATGCTTCACAAACTTGAGCGATAATCTTAATTGTTCGCTCGACGCCAATCGTCTTTTTCTCCCGTTGTTCCTGCGCCAGGCTACGACCTTCAACTATGTCCATGACCATAAATAAGTAGCCGTCGTCGGTCGAACCATAGTCGTGCAAAGCGACGATATTCGGGTGCTGCAAGCGGCTGGCGGCGATTGCCTCTTGTTGGAATCTTTTTACACTCATCTCGTCATTGAGAAACTGCTGCCGCAGCACCTTTATGGCTACAGAGCGCTTCAGACCTTCCTGCCAGGCCCTGTAGACGACGCCCATTCCGCCGGTGCCGATCAGGCTTTCCACTTGGTACCGGTCGGCTAGCGTCCTGCCGATGAACGCGTCCCGTTTCACTTCAACGAGATTGGTATCGCCACAAGTGGGACACATCCCAACTGTGGTAAAGAAATCCTTCCTGCACACGAGGCACGTTTTGCGTGTGATGGTCAGGGAATGATCGTCAGGGGCCACTGTATATCTTCCATTTAGAGATGCCGATCAAGCTTCCATCTCATGTGCTCAACATTATTAGTCTAACATCGTCTGCAGGTTGTTCTGAGAAGAGCTGCGGCCTTGGCAAAAGTGTCCGCCCCTCGAGTCACCCATGGATCCTCGCAAATGGACTGTTGGCATGAACTACTGATTTCATACATATCAAAAATAATGGTGTCGATTTGGGATTGAATCAACCGTTCTTCGCCAGCCCAAGCGTTACATTGGAATAGATGCTTTTCGTGTGCATTGATTGGATCGCCGCCATACCTTTCAGCGACATGTCCTTTAAATCTAGGTGAACCTGGATCGAATGTCTCTATCTCTTTGGCCAGCGCAACTGCCTTTGATACTAGATCGGATATAGCTAGCTGAACATCCGCTTGCGGAATTTTGAAGGGCAGACGGCGGATATCGCCAATTTGAAAGTTGATTGTTGGATTTAAGACACCCAATATTGAGCGAGCCAAAGATGAATTGAGAAAGCCAAGTATGTAGAGGATGTCCACAGTTTCACTGAATACAGCTGAACTGGCGACATCGAAGACGGAGTTTGGCGTGAGCAAGCGAGCCTTAAAACCGCGCGTGCCGATGTAGGAGTAAGTCACCCCTTGCTTGAAATAATATCCCTCTCCGGGAAGACGCGCTGACTGACCCCGTTTGCGTCGATATTCGCGAATTTCCTGACCATCTTTTTTCCATAAAAGAACTAGAGGGCTGGTGCGATACCATTTGTGTCCTCCACCTTTATCGTAAGGTACATAATCGTGCGCGGTTCCCGGTTCTATTTGATCGTGACGCTGAACGAACTTTTCGTTGTTGCATGTAAATAAGCCGTTTGTGCAAATGATGCCATTTTCGTTGTCTTCCAAAGCTGGATGTTTTTTGAACAGCTGCAGTATTTCCTGTGGTGCCCAGAAGGCGAACGGCGATTTTGGCATCAAGGCGGAAATTTTATCAGCGTCGGTGCAAGAGATGATTCGGGCTGGAAGATGGTCGATGCCATGCGTCTCGGCGGATAGCTTGTCAGCTCTGGTGAGAATTTGCCAGCAACGAAGATTTTGTCGTTTCGCTTGCCCACGTTTGCGAAATGTGATGATCGCGTTATTAGTCTTTTCACCGCTTTTGGTGGCAAACGCACCTGAGCCCAGTTGGACAACGACTTCCATATCCGCGTCTTTCAACATTGTGGCGCGCAAGGACTCATACCGTTGCACAGTGAGAACACTTTGCTGGCAAATGGCCGCGAGTTTGCCTCCCGGCGCCAACAAGCGCAGCCCAAGTTCAAGAAAAGCTGCATACAGATCGTATTGACTGTGGGGGTAATTCCGATTGAGAAAATTTCGAATTGCTTGCGGCATGACACGGTGGCTGAGGTAAGGAGGATTCATCGCCACGGCATCGAATTTTTTTGGCAATGTTTTAATATGCTTTGTTTTTTGCCCAGGATGAGACACTTTTGCCGAAGATGCAAGTCCGTCGACCGGCAGTAAGAGACTGCCGATGGCTCGATCTTCGTCCGAACCATCAATAGACAGAAGATTAGCGCGGGGCAGATCGACAATGCCGGCCAGATCACGAGCCTGGAGATACAAAGCAAAGTTAGCCAGTTCTAGTAAATGAGGATCGATGTCGATGCCAAATAACTGCTTGTCCAAAATTAAGGCAAGCGCGTCGACTGCAGAAGAGTTCTGTTTTTTCAGAGAAAAGAGTTTGCGTAGTGCTGGTACCAATAAATGTCCGGCACCACATGCGGGGTCAAGGAAAACTGCGCCAGCCTCTCCGTCTAAGCTTTCTTCGACAAGAAAATCTGCAATCCATGCCGGTGTAAACCACTGTGTTAATTGCCCGAGGTCGTCAAGACTGGCTCTTGTCCGATGTCCATCCATCGTGTTATTGCTCGGCATACTGGTTTTGATCAGGCATTGCTTAAGCCATCCAGTCGAAAGCGGCTCATCCAGTTCAGCTTGCGTATGAAATTGCGCAAGCACCTTAATAAGTTTGTCTTGATGCGCGTTTATAAAAGAATCGAAACCTGTCGAGAGGCATGGCTCGAACAACTTGGCACCAACTTCTGCAAATCCCGTTAAATCTGAAAATGGAGCGCGGATGCCAATTTCGAGGGCGTAGGCGGAGATAAACGTGGACAGCCGCGAATTAGTCAATAGGTTGGGTATTAACGAGCGCTTGGCTAGAGCGACGGCTCCGATCAAGCCGAGCAAGTACTGATCAAAGGGATTTAGCGAAGGAGCATCTGGGATCTCAGCACACGGCTCTTGAAAGTTCGTCCTCAAAATTCTCAACAGCTTCATCATGGCTACGTGCCGAGTCTGGTGAAGGCTGAATGGTTCGGCTTTTTCGGGCACAGAGCTCAGAGGTAAGATTTGCTTTGGGTGAATAATCAAGGCTTGATCCATGAAAATAAGGCTATGAACGGCAGGTTCTGGTTGTCATTTAGTGTATAAATCCAGTAAATCTAATGAATCCAGCGAAATCGGGAGCACCTTATGGTCAAGGCAGGGCTTGAGGACATAGTAGCGGCAACTTCTTCCATTTGCGATGTAAATGGCAAAGAGGGACGGCTGATCTATCAGGGTTATGACATACATGATCTCGCCGAACATTCGACGTTCGAAGAGGTCGTCTACTTGCTGTGGTTTGGCAGGCTGCCTAACAAGCAAGAGTTGGAGACTCTCTCCAAAGCGTTGCACACTAATGGCACGGTGCCGCCTGAAGTGATCAAAGCGATGAAGGCTTTTCCAAAAGAAGCGAATTCTATGGAAGTGCTGCGCACAGCAGTTTCGATGCTTTCAATGTATGACCCCGACGATGAGAACAACGACCGGGAAGCGAATATTCGCAAGGCTACTCGTCTCACCGCTCAGTTGCCGATCATTGTTGCTTATTGGGACAACATCAGAAATGGCAAAGAGCCAATCGCATCAAACCCCAATTTAAGCGTTGCCGCGAATTTCCTCTATTTGTTGAAGGGCGGACAAACGCCTGATGATTTGAGCACTAAGTCTTTGGACATTGCTCTCATCCTGCACGCCGATCACGAATTGAATGCATCTACATTTGCCGCTCGGGTGGCAGCTGGAACGTTGACGGACATCCACTCGGCGATAGTCGCTGCTATCGGCACCCTCAAAGGTCCTCTGCACGGTGGCGCCAATCAAGAAGTGATCAAGATGTTGATCAAGATCGACAAGCTTGAGAACGTTCAACCGTTCATCAGCAAAATGTTTGAAGAGCATAAAAAAGTGATGGGCTTCGGTCATCGCGTTTACAAGACCGAGGATCCGAGAGCCTCTCATCTTCGCAAGATGTCTGAAGAACTCGGCAAGCGCACCAATGAATTGAAGTGGTTCCAGATGTCGAGAAAGATCGAAGAGATGGTCTTGCATGACAAGCAACTCAACGCCAACGTTGATTTCTATTCGGCTTCCGTTTATTACATGCTTGGCATCCCGACTGATTTGTTCACGCCAATCTTTGCTGTAAGTCGCATGGCAGGCTGGGCGGCTCACGTCCTCGAGCAGTATGAGAACAATCGTTTGATTCGTCCTCGTGCTGAATACACAGGACCTTCGAACCTCACTTACGTTCCGATTGAAAAACGTTAGGTGTGTCATGGTGTTGCCACGCTCTTACCTACTCGGCAAGCTGTCACCAGGGGCAAAGTCTAAAAACACAGTCAAACCTAGTCACACTGGGAATTTCTTGATTGCTTGATCGTATTCTTCCTGTGCTACAGCCAGACTTAGACGAGAGTAAATCTCCAAAGACTGTAGGGAAGCGTGTCCTGAGAAAGGCTGAAGCATCGCATCTCCATGCTCGCTAAGAGATCTATGCTGAATTAATCGAGAGGAAGGTACGATCATCATTAAGCTCAAGGAAGACCTGAGTATCTCTATACCATTGGAGCGATGCTATGCGAAAGCGCATGTCATATCATTTACTGTTATCTCCTTGTTGCTCATAACCGCGATCGCCATGGCTGATCAGCCTGGCAGCAAATCCACGACGCAAATGGCAGTGACGAAGCCTGAGTTACAGTCGATCCGCTCGGCACCGATCCCGACCACAGCATTGACACAAGCGACCAGATCATCATTGCGGTGGATGGCTACTGTTAGCGGAGAGCATGAAGTCTCAACGAACTACCGGCAAGGGCTGGCGCATGTCGAAGGCGGATGGATCTTCTCGACCAACAACGGGCTCTACCTCACCGACGAATCTTTTCAACAGACTTTGAAATCTGAACCGGCCATACCGGCCAACCTGTCCGCTCAAGGTTACAACCATATCGGCGATATCGATGTGGACGCCGATGGTTATTTGTGGGCGCCAATCGAACGCAGTGAGAAGGAGACAGGCGGGCAGGTCATGGCTCGATATAATGCGAGTTCGCTTAAATTCATCGATTCCTTCACCGTGCCTCAGCACCACAACTCATTTGTGACGGTCGATCACGATGGGACATTGTATTCGACAGATCAGTTCGACGACGATACGCTCCTTCGCTACAAGCTGGTCGAGGGCAAGCTCCAATCGCTACCTCCATTGAGGATGGGACGCAAAATCAATCACATTCAAGGCAGTGACATCGCTGATGGTGCAATCTGGCTATCTACAGACGATGATCACAACGGACTCTACCGTGTCGACCTAAAAACTGGCGAGGTGCAAGATTTAGGCTCAATGGGTTATATCGACGGTGAAGGGGAAGGAATTGATGCAAGCGTCTCGCCTAGCGGTTTGCTTCATGTCTTAAGCATCGACGTCAAACAGTTTCCGGTGCGAGTTATCGACGCTGCCGTTAACTGGTCGCCCAGATAATGAGAAATGTGACTTGTTATAGACCATTGGGAAGCGCGCCTTCGAGAGTTCATCGGACTAAAATGTCTGTTTTCGGAATAGAGGTTGGAAACTTAAATCTCTCTTCGCACATTGTCCGAAGTCCAGTAACTAGCTTTCGGCGCGCGCTTTGTAAGCGGAATAGACACGCTCGAGAAACTTTTCTGACGGTTCGCTTGAAGTGTCGTTTAGTTTATTGCGCATGTATGCGGCAAGCTGGTTGGCTACAAGTGGCCGCTGCGACTTAGCTAAGGTCACTCGTCTTCTCAAGAAGCCGACTAGCAAGTCATATTCCTGTGGTGTCAGGCGGCCGACATCGATCGATTCTGTGTTGTAGCTGTCCGTAATCACAAAGTCTTCGCTAATCAGGTCTGGCTTTCTTTCGCGCACGACAATAGTGCCCGCCGCATAGTCTCCAAAGCGTTTTTCGTTGCGGTCCACAATCATCGGGATCAGTCCAACGAATGCCATACCGGTATCGAGGGTGCGAATCAAGTTGCGCAAAATCACCCCTGACCAACCAACCGGCTGCCCGTTTGCCTCGATTACCCTAATTGAGACCATCTTCTTGCCCGGTGTCTGACCTTGCCACGTGCCTTCAAAGAAAACGAAGTAGCCAAACGTGACGACGAAGGCGAAAAAGATTGCTGCCATGCCGACCACGCCTGTCAGAAGCGCCCTTGTCTTGTCAGGCAGATCCATCATCCCCGTGACCGTCGTCGATGCCCAGAAAAGCAAACCAATGGCTAAGACGATCGCGTAGGTGATCATTGTGTCAATTAATGCAGCCAGGACGCGATTTCCGATCCCGGCCAGCTCAAGGTGTAGGTCTACGTTCTCTGGGGTAGAGATAGAGTAATTCGGCTGTTGCATGAGAGCTCTATTCCCCTAATGAATGTTGAACGTTGGCTGCGAACAAGAAAACCGGTCTGGCAAAAATTGGAAGAGCTTCTGAAGATTGTCGATGGCAAGGGGCTGTCTGGGCTGGATCGCAATCAGTTGCAAGAACTTGGCAGGATTTATCGATCCGTCTCGGCTGATCTTTCCAGGGCTCGGGTGATGGACCTCAATTCCGATGTCCAGGTGTATCTCAATAATCTCCTGGTTCGAGCGCACAACCAAGTCTATCAAACGAAGCGGAACCGATGGGCTGACCTGTTCGATTTCTTCTACCGCGAATTTCCGGTGCTCGTGCGCAAGCATATTTTGTATGTGGCACTGGCCATTACTATTTTTGCCATCCCGATGGCAATTAGTTATTTCATGACGATTGATGATGTTCACTTCGCTCAACTGGAAACTTCGAAAGGGCAACCGCTGCTTTCAGACGAGATGTGGAACATGATTGAGCATCGCCAAATGTGGACAGACTCGGCTCAACATTACAGCTCCACTGTTTCAAGCCTAATTGCCACCAATAACATCCGCGTTGCCGTGCTGGCGTTTTGTCTAGGTATTACTTATGGAATCGGCACCAGCTTCGTGCTCTGCAACAATGGCTTAATGCTCGGCACCGTATTTGGTGTTTGCCAAACTTATGGAATGGCAGGGCGGCTGCTTGCTTTCATCGCCCCTCACGGAGTGCTTGAGTTAACGGCCATATTTATCAGCGGTGGTGCCGGGTTGTTGCTTGGTAAATCTTTACTTTTCCCTGGTCAATATAAACGTTTGGACGCACTGCGTCTGGCCGCCAAAGATGCAGGTGGAATGTTTGGCGGTTGTGTGCCTCTGCTTTTGGTGGCAGGTTTGATTGAGGGATTTATTTCTCCGCGCACTGACTTAAGCGCGAACCTCAAAATAGCTGTCAGTCTTGCTACTGCCGTAGGCTTATTGCTATATCTATTTGTTCCGCGAGAAAAAAATTCTACTCATCAGGCTTAAATCGCCCATCTTTCGCTAGAATATATTGAGCGATCGCGATGGCACCTGTTTTTTTGCTGAGTTCGCGACCTGCGGCACTATTTTAAAACAGGTGTGGGAGTCTATTTCCATATGACAAATGCTGTGCTAGAACGAAGCGCCAAGCAAGAGAAAGCTTTTGCCGATAAGGTCTTAAAAAAGGCCGTGTTGCGCAGACGAAAGCCGCCAGGACAGAGGCTTCTGATTTATGGTGCCATTTCTTGTCTCGTCGCTTTGACGGGCGTTGCCCCCTTTAAGTTTGGCGCCCAGCCAGTCAAGCAACAAGCGAGTGTAGCGACTGCTAATGTGGCACCACCTATAGCGCTTACATATCCATTAGATCAATTGAGAAACAAGATCGAAATTGCTGCTGCTTTGAAAAATTTGCGCGCCGGCGTTTTTGTTGCCGACATGCAGACCGGCAAATATGTTGATTTTAATGGTCATGATGAATATGCGGCAGCTAGCATGATCAAAATACCGGTATATGTTTCCTTGCTCCAAGCGTTAGATCGGCATGAAGTGACACTCGATCAGCTCGTAGAAGTCAGGCAGGATCTAATTACAGGTGGCTCTGGTTGGTTGCAGTGGCGACCTGTAGGCACCAAAGTTCCGCTCAAGGAAGTGGCTGAATTGATGATCATCGTCTCTGATAACACGGCGACAAATATGATTATTGATTTGCTTGGTGGCAAAGAGAAACTCAATCGAGATTACGTCGCCTGGGGTCTTCAACGCACTCGCATCAACAACATGCTCGGCGATTTCGAAGGCACCAATAAAACCAGTCCATATGACATGGTATATCTGCTTGGTCGAATTGATCGAGGTGAGATCGTCAGCGCCGAGAGTCGCAAGTGGATGTATCAAACCATGGAGCGCACGCGGATTCGCACTTTGTTGCCGCCTGGTCTGGCTCCTGGTTCGAAAATCCTGCACAAGACCGGCGATATAGGCACCATGGTCGGTGACGCAGGCATCGTTACTGCTCCAAGTGGACAAAGATATATCGTTTCGGTGCAAGTCGAACGTCCGCACAACGATCGAAGAGCCAACCTCTTGATCCGCGCTCTATCTAAAATGATCTACAAGTGCTTTTCCAGTTCTGCTTTGACTTGCCCAGATGCTGAAGTCGTTCCACTAGAGTCTTTGGCGGGACCAGTGCACCATGGGCGGCGCCATCACGCCCACCATCGCTAGGGTGCAGAGGCGGGATCTTTGCCGCTTTCTTGCGTGCTGGGCTCTTGACCAGACGCGGCAGACTGCGTTTGAGATTGCTCCGCTTGCTTGATTGCTTGCGTCGATGCCGTGATCGAATCTACTTCGGTCTTTCTTCCGTGATCGGTTAGCTCGTCGTAATAGACATTGGCTTTCTCGGCCAGGCTTGACGTTTGCATTCGATAGACTTTTCCTACTTCAATCACAGTTTGCTGAACGACTTGTTTTTTTGCTTCTTCGTAGCTGTCGGCTTTGATCTCCAATTCTTTGCCGACCAATAGGCCGGCTGCTTTCTTAATTGCGCCCTCAGCGTAGTTTGTGTAGAAGTACTCGTTGATCTTCAAGTGTCCTTGTTCATGCGCTTTAAGGTGCTCAGGCGCGTCCTTGGGCAGCGTGATAATGACGGGTAGAGCAAGGTCGCAGGCAGCTGACTTGATTTGAAAACGATATATGGAAGGCTGGTCATCATAGTGCACCCAGTTGAAATGGCTGGAGAATTTCCAGTTCGGTTCAGTCAGAGCCTTCATGCCCACTGGAATTTTTGTCGGTCTTTCTGCCGGATCGTAATATTGGTATTCAAGGCTGCTTGGGGCGACCGTGACTGTAATGCCGTTGGCGGCGTCAGACTCGGCCGGCAAATTGCCGCAGACCGAAAGTAATGTCACCCACGATACAAGCAACATTTTTCCAGGAGTGGACAAAATCTTCTCACCGATGTTAGTAACCACCTGTTCAAGAATCATATCAATAGAATAAAAACAAAAGCACGACTCATCGAGTCGTGCCCAGACCTAACGCCAGTCAGAGTCCTTATTGTTGAGTTTTTATGGTTGAATTATTTACGGTTGAATTATTTACGGTTGAATTATTTACGGTTGAATTATTTACGGTTGAATTATTTATGGTTATTCAGTGCGTGGTGAAAGCAGCGGGCTGGTCAAGGGAACGCTGGCAGTGTTGCCACTGTGTCTTTTGACGCTACCAAGAAGGCGTTGACCGTTGCGCACTATGGATTGGGATTCTTGCAATCTGGTGCCTAAATTGTTCAAGTCCGCGTCGATTCTGGTCAGGACTGATTCGGCATAGTGGTCGGCACCTTCACGCACGCGTGTAGCGTCTTCCTCAGCGTCCAAACGAATTTTATCTGCTTCGGTCAGAGCTTCGCGACGCATTAGCTCCACTTCGGAAACGACTTGCTTTCTAATTCTTTCGACCTCGGACTGCACTGCTTTGAGTAACTCAGACTCGTGAAGCATGCTTTCGGCTTGTCTTCGGGCGGTTGTGATTACTTGTTCTGCACGACGTTGCGACTCGGCGATGATTTCATCGCGTTGCTGTAATACGTCTGCTGCTTCGCGCAGCTCTTCGGGCAATCTGGCGCGAGCCTTGTCCAGTACATCAAGAAATTCGTCAGCATTGATGCATTTGAATTTGTATATACCAACGGCATCATCAATTAAGTGCTCGAGTAAATCGAGATGCTTATAGATTGTCGTCTGCTTATAAGTGGCAGGCGCTTGTGGCTGTTGTAGTT
>PLXC01000075.1 GCA_003151275.1 Candidatus Melainabacteria bacterium | reverse complement strand
CGAACTCGTAGGTGCCCTTGGCGTTGGCGCCAACGACCACCCAGTCCTTACCGTCCTGCACCTTCATGGTGTAGCGATCGTTGGCCAGGAGCTTCGGGTTCTTCAGCTCCGTGCCTTCGATGATCGCCTTGCTGACCTGCTTGGTGATCGGCTGCTTCGGGTCGTAGTCCGGGATGCGCAGAAACGAGTTGGCTGCGATGCCGGCCAGGAGAACCGGGTTGGTGCCCGACTTGGGCTGCCGGCGCTGGCTGAAGTGCAGCTTGTTCTCGACGTAGACGACTTCGCCGCTCTTCGCCTTGACGAGGAACAGCATCAGCCGAGTCGGCTCAGACGAGGAGAGCAGCACCTCGTAGATGGCGTCCATGCGACCTTCGTGGCTGGAAAGCACGAGGGTGCACTTGGGGGCTTCGCAGTTCTTGGCGCCGAGCTTGGCCTTGGCCAATTCGATCGCCTTTTCCTGCGTGATGATCTTGCCGAGCGTCGCCGGCTTGATGCCGTGACGGACGGAAGAGTTCACCTGGATGATGTTGCCGCCCTTGTCGATGAACACGTGCACGTAGCCACCGCGAACGGGAATAGCCGAAGCCATGCCCTTGATGTTGGCCACCTGACGGAACTCGACGCGGGTGAAGGCTTCATACTCGTTGGACTCGCCGGCCACGAGAGTGGCATAGCGGAGGCCGAGAGCCTTCTTGGTTTCGGGCGCATTGATGAACTTGGTCGCGTAGTCGACAGCGTTGCCGCTGAAGGTGTCTGCGAACAGGCCTGCGCCACTGATTGCGCGGACTTCGCCGACGTCGTTGAAATCGACTTCGACGTTGCCCTCGGACTGTGCTGCGATCTCATTCACACCAGCCAGGTAAATCGGCTTCGGTGCGGTGAGGATGGGCTGATCGTTGTTCTGTCCGGTGGAACCGGTCAGGGACTTGACGAGAGCCTCTGTGTGCTTGTTGGGTTTCATAAGAGAATCTCCTTAAATTCGGGCGTGCTCGGTCGACCCCGGTCGACAGTGCCGCCTCTGGTTGAAAAGAATCCACTCCGCGAATGCGAGGTGGTGGTGCTAACTAACAGCGACTCGACAGATGTGGACAGTTCCGGGGGGACTGAACACGAACCTCTGGCGAGTGGAAAAACAACCGCATCAACGAACTCGTGATTAAGCGCTGTTGTGGTCCGATTCTTTTAGTTCGGGGTTAAACAGCGATGTACACACGAGAATTCTGGTAAATGCAGTTAGCTAAATAGTCAACTCCTCGATCCCTTGGGACCAAACCAGATTTGCGAGAGCTAGATGTGCTGCGGGCTGGTTTGGTTTTGGTTTCCTTTGGGTTTTTTTGGAATGAGTTGATATATATACCGTAGATAGATCTTCTTGATGAAAGCAAGAAGATCTCTTCTAAGAACGGCTCTCTGATTGACCTGATCAAGATCTAAAAAACACGCGTGTGTCAGCTTTTAATCAAGTACGTAATAGCTGCGTCAATCAAAGTTGTCAGTAGAACTCGGTTTTTCGACTGTTTTAAAACAATCGCGCAAATTAGCGCTAGCAATATTTGAGGCACAATTCTTCATGATTATGATAGCTCGTTAAGGAGACAGCGCCGCTAGATTAAATGGGAGAAATGTCTTATCGCAAACCGCGCTAGCTGAACATTTAGGTTAAAAGTTGCGGAAATCGTCACGCGCGCTTGAAAAGCTCGGTTATCAAGAGCTGTGCGAGGGCACCAAAATGCGGTTGAATTTCGGCGCTATTACGGATAGATAGGCTTCTTCAAAGCTTTCAACAGATTTGATTCTGACAACTGCTGTCAAAGATACATATGCTTAAACAAAAGTTGCTTGTCAAGCTGAAATGTACTTAGGGTGAGATCAAGTTTCAATTCCCCCCAACATCCAGAGCAGCAGCAAACCAGCACCCAGTACCTTCGCTCTCACCCCATACGTCCGCCGATTTGCTGCTCTTTAGCTGTTTGGGAGAATCTACCACTTGCGAAAGCCTGCCTAGCCTTCGCTTGTCGAAACTTGTCGTTTTTGTCCCAGCCTTGTTTGAGTTCGCATAGCGCCTCAGGCATGGCTAACACGAGAACCCGACTCTTCGGATTCTCTAGTAACAACCAGGGACATGAAGTCCCAGAAGTGAGGAATTATATGACAACAAAGAAATTGACCGAAGTTGGTCAAGCCGCGTGCCCTGCGGGCATTTTGCGCGGTTTCGATGGTGACGCTTGTCGCTCCACTCTGCTCAGCGACGGTCGCATCTACAACATCTTCAATGGGTACAGCCATCCGATCCCGGACAACTGCCATCCCATCTTCGATCAGCCGCAGCCCATCCGCGACCTGGTCGCCGCCCTCATCTCTGCACCTTTGACCGCCGACTCCAGTCTGCACCTCACGCATGTCAGCCACCAGCTCGACGGTCGTGATCTCTGCGAGGTTGGTTCTCAACTGGCCGCCAACGGCTGTGACGCCTCCGTGCTCGACAACACTCGCATCGTCCTCCAGGGCGACACCGTCTTGCAGTCGTGCACGATCACCTACAACAACGGCGACCTGACTCGCTCGCTCGATCCCATGCTCTCCGGCCAGTCCGCCAAGGCTTTCATCGCCGCAGTGCTCGGGACCGACACGGAAGACAAGAACGAGATCATCGTTCGCGCCGAACAGCTCAACGCCCCCCGGGTGTTGCTGTCCTCCGCCACCAAGCTCACCGAAGCCGGCTTCCGGGTGACCGGGTCCGACTTCGAAGGCGCCTCCATGCGCACCATCATCCTCACAGGTGTTGGTGGCATCCGCGCCGAGCTTCGCTGGATCGTTTAACCAAGTAGGGAAGCAGAGCTGAAGGGACTTCGGTCCGCCATAATTCAGCGCTGCCTTTCTACATGCCTGCACCAATTGCGGTGCAGGCAATTAATCGCGCCTAACCCGCCGACGACTGACTGGAGAATGCTTCTTCGGTTGGTCGTCGTCGGCAAGGGAGCTCTAAACAAGGAGCATCCTATGTCTCAGTCAACCCGCAATGAATTCGGCCGTAAGCCGACGGTGATTTTGTTTGATCTCTGGAAGACGTTGGTCACGTCACACTGCAAAGAGCCGGTGTGGAATGCCCAGCGGATTCTCGGACATCGCGTCAGTCTGATCGACGGCGGTCAGGTGCAGGTGGAGAACGATGACGATTTCCTCCGCTACTGCCTGACCACGAACATCAGCGACCCGCATGATTTTCTCCATCATGCCGCTTCTACTTTCAACGCAGTCGTGCAGCCCGAAAGCCTCGGCGAGTTCCACAAGGTGCTCCGTGGCGAATCGATGTGTACGGCTGTGTTCGGAGACGTCTTCGAGACCTTGATTGCGCTCAGGCAGCGTGGTTATCGGCTCGGAGTTGTTTCCAATGCTTGGGCTTTCCCGTTCGAGCACATCTTCGAAAAGATCAACTTCAACGGTGTGACGCTCGGTAGTTTCTTCGAGCAGATCATCGGCTCCTACGAAGTGGGTTACCGCAAGCCTGAGCCGGAAATCTTCCTCGAATCCGCTCGTCGGTTCGGGGTCGACCCAGAGGACTGTCTCTTTGTTGGCGACAACATCGAGGCAGACATCCGCGGCGCTGCCAAAGTCGGCATGCGTCCCGCTCTGATCGATCGTCCCGGCGAATACACCGAGGCGGATCTGGGAGACATTCCCGGAGCTGTCTACCTCCATGACCTTCGTGAGCTTCTCTAGGTCACAAGGGTTGAACGGTTAAATCATGCGGCGGTCGTCCTTCGGGATGGTCGTTGCGCATTCTAAACCGCTATTCCACAGGCTGGGCGCTGCCGGGGAGCCTCCTCGACAGCGCACGGTCTCACTCATAGAAGGGTGGACAATATGACCACGTCTAGTCTCAGTCCGTTCAGCGCCGCGAACTTCGTGCCGCCGAACATCTTGGATTACTTCGGACACGTCTGTGTCGACAATGCTCCTCGTGCGAGCATCAAGGCGCGTGCAACCGATTTCCAGGTGGAGGAGGAGCAGAACAAGCTCAACATCCTCTGCACTGTTTCACAGAAAAGCGACCTGCCGGGCGGAATCGAGTTCCCCAAGACCGGCAGAATGTGGACCGTCACCTTGGTCAAGCTTCAGATGACCACGTTCCACGCCCGAGCTGACCTGGCCCGTCGGCTGAACATCGACCCCAAGCAGATCACCTACGGTGGACTCAAGGACCGTTGGGGTAAAACCGGACAGCGCGTCAACATCGAGGATATCGCGTACGCCGACCTCCTGGCGCACTGCCGGCCGCAAGAGCTCGTCGATGGTCGGGCTGGCTACTTCATCAAGGACCCGCTGCCGTCGACGAAGCGGATGCGCAAGGGTGACCTCTCGGGCAACAAGTTCACCTTGCGTGTGCTTCTGCCTGGGATGAACGCCAAGCAGATCGAGGGCTACCTGACGCCGCTCTTGCAGCACTTGCAGGAGAAGGGCAATCTGTTCCCGAACGCATACGGCAAGCAGCGGCTTGGCGTTCGCCAGAACACCCTCAAGGTGGGCAGAGAGCTCATCGAGAACGGTCCCAAGGCGGCGATCAAGCTCTTCCTCACCGACACATCGCCCAACGAAGGAGCGCTGGCCACTCAGGTCCGCGGCGAACTCCTGGAGATGTGGAACGCGGCGGAGGAGCGGGCCATCAAGATGGGTGAGACCATCGAGATGCAGTGGATGGAATGGGAGTCGATGCGCTCGCGTCTGGAGCCTCTCCGGCGTAAGTGCAACATGACCATCGAGTACGACATCATCGAGAAGACGCTTTCGGTTGGCTACCAGGGCGGTTTCCGTGAGGTGATGTCGCAGATGAGGGACGAGTTCTCCCTCTGGGTGGGAGCTTACCAGAGCTTCTACTTCAACCAGATCCTCTCCAACGTCATCGCTGGAAGGTTCATTCCCAAGGGGCGGTCCATCCCGCTCTACATCGACGACCCGGTAGCCAATCGCTTCTACAGGAAGTTCCTGCCGGAGGCGATTCCTACCCGCATGAACCGCGACGTTCGGGACTTGTTCCTGACTGCTCGTGGTGACGGCGGTGGTCCGTGGCGTCAGCTGTTCATTCCCGTTCAGGGCCTTACCGGGCGCTACGAGGATGGGCAGTGGTTTGTCAGCTTCTCGCTTCGTTCCGGTTCGTATGCCACCACCTTCCTCGGGACCATCTTGGACCTCGAGGGCAATGCACGGGTGGCAGCAGACGAGCGTTCGTTCGCGTAGAAGTCGTTACTACCTCCCAAATTACCCTGGATCCCCGTATGAGTTCGGGCGTAAGTTGAGCCTCGATCGTTGACGGGCAACCGTCTTCGATCGAGTCGGAGGTTCCCTCGTCCTATTCGTCGCAGGCGTGCAAACGCCGGCGGGGAATTTGGACATCCCTGGATGGGTGAATTCCCCTAGGGTAGCCTATGCAGCCAAGCTGCTCGGCTTAATCTCCATCCGATTTGACAGAAAACAAGGAGAACACTGTATGGCGGTATTCGTGACCACTGGTGGCAAGACCAAGCGGACCAACTCGCGCTTCAACGGCGAGACGGCCTGGCGGCAGCACGCGGACAGCGACAAGTCCACCGTGCACACCGCGCGCCGGCGCGCCGAGCAGCACTTCGTCGCGACCACGCTCGAGGAGCTGGACGCGGACGTCGAGGAGTTCGGCGCCGGCATCTGCATCTGCCCGGAAGTGGAGACGCCGGTCAACGGCTTCGTCCGCGACGGGCAGGTGACCTTGAACTACCGCAACGGCCGGCTCTTGTCGGCTCACTGCGGCTAGCCACCAGGCACCGCTGCTGGTGCGTGTCTTCACTTGTGGAGCGCGCACCAGCTCTGTCTCAACAACGTAAGCAAACTACTCCATCTGGAGAAAAAGGAGCAATTCCAATGACAACTCAGCTTTCACAGGGGGCGGACAAATCGTCCAGTCCCAGTGGGAACGGGGTCTTCGGCGTCATCGCCAGTGCCATTCAGCAGCAGGGCCGCAGGCTCGGATGCTGGGACTCTTCTCGCTTCGCCATCGAAGGCGCGTGCGGGAATCGCCATGGCTCCGTCGTCCCCGACCCGACCGTGACGCGCGAGACGTTGGCCTACGCCTACGCCACGTCGTAACACGGTTCGCGTCGCCGCCGCCGCTCACGCACTTCGGTGCTAAAAGCGGCGGCGGTTTGGCGTTCGGTTCCAATCAGCGGAAAGATGGGTGCTCGCAAGAGCGCCCTCTTTCGCTCATCTCTTCGCTCCCATGGGAGGGCGAGTTTTCGCTTACGGCGAGGCTCGCATCGAGGCCGGTCCGCTCACAGAGGTAAGCCGTAACGGCTGCGCCACGGTGATTCGCGATCGGGACATCCGAAGGTCCATCCTCGAGCTATCGGGGTGGATACATCGTTTCTTTTCATAACTAGTCCGCCCAAGAGGCGAAAAGGAAAGGTATCACCGTGAAGACGACTAATAATAAGACGACGGAGCTCTATCTTGCATGGATGCAGGAAGTGCCGTCCCACCTGAAGGACCATGACGGAATCAAGTGCCAGCTCGCTGCTGCCGCACACGTGGTCACACATCTCGACGCACGCGGTTGTGGTTGGACGTTTACGCCCACCATGCCCGGCTCTCCGGACGACCTTCGAGGCATCGATGGTTTTCTCGAGAACAGCGGTCGTCGAATTCCCGTGGACTTCTCGCTCGAGAGTGAATTCAACCCGGCCGGTCACAAGAAGGACCAGGTCTGGCTTGTTCACCTCAGGCGCGATTGGTTCACGGCCGCCAGTGATGGCACCGTGCAGCTTCTTTCTGGTTGCGAGACACGCCTCTTTCGCTCCTTCCTGCCTGTTCTCCAGGCTGGTATGGCGCTGATCGCGGCGTAGCAAGCAACATCATCTACAACAAAGGCGTCGCCGGAGCGCCACCATAACTGGTGGCACTTCGGCGCTTCGCTTTTTTCCTTTTTCTTTTAAAATTATTATACTACTTAATATAGTTGCAACGATGGCGACTAGTCTAAGATCTAGGCAGTATGCCAAGTCTGTGCAATAGTAGTGATCGGAAATATGTTCTATCACATGCTCCTTGGTTTCAGGCATGTGGCTTGATTAAGTGACAGCGGCTCGCTTAACTCTTCAATAGGAGGGGCATGAAAACAAATAGAGTTTTATCGTCCTCTATAGTCACCTCGCTCCTGCTCGCCCTCGCTAACTGTCCAGCTCCCAGTGCCAATCTTGGCGGATTCACCACTTCTCTGCGCCCGCTCGTTGGCGCGCTGACAATTGGACGAACGCCTGTCGATTCACAGCAACAGTCAAAATTCATCAAAGAATATGATGAAATTTGGGAATTAATCCAAAACAATTTTCTCTATCGAAACCGCTTGCACAATTGGTCACGCTGGCGTCATAAATTCGACGACCAGCTGATTTCGCCTCAGGCAATGCAAATCGCCGTTGATACTATGCTCGGTTCATTGAACGACCCTTACACGTACTATCGTAATGCCAATGCCACCACTCAACGAAACCAGGAAGACGTCGAAACCAATGTCGTCGATTATCGAATGGTCGACCAAAATGTAGGCTACATCCGTCTGAAAACATTCTGCTCAAAAAACTGTGTTGGTGAAATGCGTTTTGCCTTGCAGCAATTGAAAGGGGCTAAAGCGATCGTCATGGACCTGAGGGACAACAAAGGAGGCTCAATAGAAGACGCTTTTCGGATCTTTTCCATGTTCGTCAAGTCGGGTCGATTTGCTTCGATGACGGGAATTGACCAAAAGAACATTGTCAAAGAACGACTAACAGTTTCGAAGACGAAGTTGCTCGATCGACGCGGCGCGTCCGTAAGTTCTAAAAGCCGTGAACGCAATATCTCTAAAGCGAGACCGCTTTTGATCTTGGTGGACGGGCGGACTAAATCTGCCGCAGAGATGTTGGCCGGCGCGCTCAGAGACAGCGCTGGAGCGAAACTGATTGGCACTAAGACTTATGGAAAAGGAGTGATTCAACGAGTTTGGGAATTTGATAATAACACGAGCATCAAGGTGACCTCGGCGGCCTTCCTGCTTCCCTCTGGTGCCACCATACACGGTGTCGGCATAAAACCTGCAATTAAGGTTTCTTCCGGCAAATCCGACCGTCAGCTTCAATTGGCTACACGCTTGCTCAGAGCTAATCGGGCAAACCTTGCCAGCTCTAAATCTTCAGAAGCGCGGCGAAGCAATCAAATCATTGGTAAGGATCGTATCTAATTGCTGTGTGCCGGTACTGGTGGGACAAGCAGACGGCTTGGCATGCGTCATAAATCGAGTCAGTCTGTAGACAAACTGAGCAATGACAAGCTATGATCCGACAGTTACCAAGTCGTTGCGTGCCGTCATCTTGATTGGACCAACTTTATGGAAGCCCCATGTGGTTCGAGCCTTTAGTCTGGATTTGCATTAGTTATGTTGTGATCTCCTTTGGGGAGCATTTAATTCATAAGCACCTGATGCATCGAAAAGAGATTCCGCAGCGCTTCATGCCGAAGCAAATGTGGATCTATGAGTCTCATGCTGTGCTACACCATGGCAAATACTACAAAGTTTTCAATAATGAGCCCGATGAATACGGGCGTTTTCACAATCTCCATCTCGAGATCATGCTCAACCTCGTTGTTTTTGCACCCGTCTGGTTGACGCTGATGTTGTTCTCTAGATTGGGCGGCTCAATTCTTTTGAGCATGATTATTCTTCACCATTTGTGCTGGAATTTGATTCACGAGGAAATGCATGTGCCAACCAAAACATGGTTGTCGTCATTTCCTTTGTTTAAGAGGTTGGCTCGTTATCACTATTTGCATCACAAATATCCAGGTCGCAACTTCAACATTGTTTGTCCGCTCGCCGATCATATTGTGCGCTGCGTTGCCAAAGCAAAACCTGAAGATTTAGTGATGATGAAGGAATTGAACCTCACTTAGGATTTCGTTCTCGCGGTGGTTTGAAAGAAACGTGAGCGCGGCAGAATTAGAGCGAGCAAAAGAGCGAATAAGAACAGCATTTGCCGATGTGCCGCATCCCGCAGATGGTGAAATTGCTTGCGATTGTCAGAGTGCGTCTTGCGAAGGTCTGCTGATGGAAGCTGAGTTCAAGCCCTTCTCCTGGCAAAATGTTCCCTCTGAATTGATTGATAAGTTCGCCCAATCATTACCCATATTTACGACAGAAGGCTACCGATACTTCTTGCCTGCATATATGATGCGCGCCCTGGAAAATCCCGACAGCGAGGTCTGGGAAGCAGTGATCCTGGGTTTGCCAGGCATTGGTGCTGCCGCTGGATTTATGCCGCCGATGCAAATGGCATTGCCTGAAGAGTCGATACATAACTTGCATAAGGTTGCACAATTGCTCGAAGCGCATGAAGAGGACCGTTTGAATGATTTTTCTATTATCCAAATTGGAGCGATGGTTGAGTTTGTTGAATATCTAATTGCCAATCCCACCTCTCGCACAGAAGACTTTATCGAAGACTTGTTTGAAAAGGCCGAGTCTCTCGACGCTTTTCTAAGTGAGAGCAATTAGAATGGGTGTTGTGCGTATTCAAACTAACGCCGACCGAACTGTAGCGCCGACGCTTTGGCTGGTACTGAATGTGGTGCGTCCGCAATGGCGGATTGACACTTGGCATGGATAATCTGGAAGTGCGAATGGTTCATGAAAAGCTGGCAGATACGCCAGTTTTCGCGTGTCCAGAGCCATATAAATTTGAGTTCTATAAAGCTGGACGAGAGCAAGATTGGCTCCGAATTCATCAACTCTCCGATCAGTGGAATGTGTTTACGCCACTGGTTTTTGCCGATCAGTTTGGTAAAGGCAAAAAACTGCTGAAAACTTGCCAGTATTACCTGATTGATTCAGGCGGAGTTCCCATCGGCACTGCCACTGCCTGGAAAGATGCTCGCACTGAATATAGTGGCAGGGTGCACTGGGTGGCTATCCTTCCAGAATTTCAAGGCAAGGGCTTGGCCAAGCCTTTGCTCTCCACTGTGTGTCAGAATCTGCTTGCCGCTGGGCACACCAAGGGGTGTCTATCCACGACTACTGCGCGTGTGCCGGCAATTAATCTGTATCTCAAGTTTGGATTTCATCCGCTCATTCAATCAGAGGAAGACGCGCTCAACTGGTTCCAATTCGAGCGTGAAACAGGAATATCCCTGCCGAAATTTAAGTGAAGCCGCAGGTCATAGTCGGCGTAAAAGTGACATGGTCATTTGCCTGATCGGGCATTGCGCCAGGTGGAGTAGTCTCCTAAAAAGGTTTTATTCAACTGTCGTCTTTCTTCGTATTCTCTTTCGCCAGTAATTGCGCGATCCCCCTGAACTCGTCGACATACCCCACATCAACTGAGCCATCGGCGCGAACGATCAGTTCATCTTCTCGAAAACCGAGTTTTTTATACTCTTCAATTTGTGACTTTGTGTCCTTCTTCGAGGACTCTGGGATTTCGTCCGTAATTCCAGATGACTTCGTATCCATCTAAACCTTCTCCTTCTTTAAAAAGATCTCGCACTATTTCATCGAAATTCTTGCGGGGAATGGCTCCATGCGTCACTATGAATTCTGGATTGACAAGTCTTGCACCGGTTGGGGTTTCGTTATGGAGTTCATATTTGAATCTTGACTCTATTCGTTGGGCCGATACGGGTTCAGGGATCTCAATGAAATGTGCATAGACTTCTCTTCCCATTGCTTTAGATTCTTTGATGAAGTCTTTCATCCACTTCGGATCGCCAGCGCCCACTCCAGGCACACCGACCTCGTAGCCTCCCTTTAACGCTCTCATCAGGACTAAGTCGTTAATATCATTGCTTCGCGCCAATAGTTTGCCTGCGCCGAGACCATTTTTTGCTGCCAATATGTCACCAAATTGGTCCGCTGGGACGTCTTGATGAAACCCGGGCAGCATCGACTTGTTATCATCGGCTTCGATAATTCGCGTGCCATATTTTTCGACCACTTTGTTGATGTTTGTGGTTTTTCCAGAGCCTGGCAGTCCGAAGAAAAGATCGAGTCTGGGTGGATTTCCACGAGTAGGCTCTAAGTACTTGAAGCCGTCATCGACCTTCTTATAAGCCTGGCTAAAGAACTGGGGCTGGACAACAGTTGCTAACGAACCATCTTCCTGAAAAATCTTCCAGTCTCCTTTATTTCCTTGAACTACTTCACCATGCTTGTCTGTCCACGTGAAAGGTTCCTTAGCTTGTTCGGCTTTTACAATATTGGCGCCTTTGTAAGGCGGTTCAAACAGTTGATCATAAATCCGATCAGCGATGTTCCGATTTTCAGCCTGCATTATTGGGCTGGTGCGATCATACTCAGGTACCTTTGCATTTTTAGCAACTTCCCGGGCCATTTGATACTCAACGTCTCGATTTAGGTCATCAACAATGGTTTGCGTACTAGGCAGGTCAGCCACCTCCTGAGCGTGCTCATAGTTGTAGCTGGTCATGTACTCTTTGCCGGCCACCTTATGGGTTTCCGACTGAAGCTTATTGTCCGTATAGGTTTTACTCCAACCGTTTGCGTCATCTATTACGGTAACCGATGTGATCCCACCCGTTTCTGGATTGATTTCTCTGATAATGCTTCCATGCGCGGCTCCTTCTTGCCAGTATTGCTGCGTTTTGTTTTCGCCAATCGGCGTTTCCAATCCACTTGCAGGCGGCAACTTCATTACTTCTACAGCAGTTGTGTCCCCTGACTTCAAAGAATAAAGCGTGTCCCACTCAGCCTTTTTCACGAAGTAGGGACTACCTTTTGCCGGTGTGACCATCATATCGCCAACATTGAATTCTTCAACAGCTTTACCAGTTGACACGAAAATCTGGCGATCTATTACTTGCGCTTTCACTATTTCGGTTTTGAAAAAGTTTTTGTCTATGCCAGGAACTGGCACGTGGCTGCTTGCAAAATTATCGTTGATGTAGGAGGAACCGTCGTTCTTGTAGACTTTGTATCCTTTGTAATTCTTGTAGCCCTCTAGTGCGTCTTGCTCGCTGCCAATGGGCTTAAGGGCGCCAGAATCTGGATCCGTGAAAGAGTATCTTCCATTTTTGTCTTTGATGAAATCCATCGACTGCAAATTCACAGGTTCAGCTTTCACCGGCGCAACCTTAACGTATTCATAGACAGGATTTCCGACTGTAACCTGGTCTGGCGTAAGAACGGTGGCGTCTGAAACAACTTCTTTTGGCAAGCCAGTGGCTCTGCCCAGCGAGATGTCTTCGGATTGGTCGCCTCTGCGCACCATTACCGGTCGATAGTCGGCAACAGCACCAGTGGGATCTTTTCTAAGTTCACCCACCATTCGTTCTTTTATTTGTTGAGCGAACTTGAACGCGGTGATTTCCTTTTGATTTAAATCGCCAAATTGGTTGTCTTGCCAGAATTTTTGCTGTTCCGGCGAGCGCTTAGATTCGGCAACAGCGTTGATTTGCGACCATTCTGTCTCTTTTGTGCCTCGATTTGGATATTTCAGTTCCGAATTCCAGAATGGTATCTCCGGCAGTGGCTCCCCAGGTTTGACCCCTGTTTGTGCGCGCAGCCAACTTTCGACCTTTTGTTTAGCCTCGTTCACGTTCAGGTCTGTGCGAAACGTTGCCGACTGCCTGGTTCGTGTTTCGGTAGTTAGTCTGATGCTGTATGGCGCATTGCCACCTAGTTGTTCTCTTGTCGCTCCAAGTCGGGCCTCGGCCAGTGTCTTATCGTCTGCCGCGCTTGCTTTCACAGAAGCTAACGAGTCCATTATTGTTTTATCCGCAACTGCAGTCTCTGGTCCACGCATTTCCAGATTCGCGGCGACGCCCTGGGCGCTTCTGTAGCTTTCGGTTCCTTCCGCAAGCAGAATAGCTTCAGAGATTCTGCTGTGCCGTGAATTGACGTCAGTAATATGCCAATCATTGAGCCCGGTATCACGCTGAAGGAGCGCTTTCTCTTCAGCGGAAAAATCGATAACCCGACCGTCTGGAGTAACTTTGTACGGCGCATGTAATGGATCCGCTATGTATTTCTTGATGTTTTCTGCCGCGACCTTTTGCACTTCATTTTCTGGTTTTAGCATCGCTCCGTAAAGTTCAGACATCACACGTGGAGGTGACATCTGCGTTTCCAAGATTGCGTTGACTATTCCTTTTACTCGCTCAGGTGTGAAAGATGAATCTGCATATTTTGTAAGAGCGTCGCCGACCTGTCCGATCGTCAACTCATGCGACGTTAAGACTTGGTTCGCAGCAATTGCACCATCTACATGGTGCCTGGCGAAGTTGTTTGCATTTTTAACAGCGTCAGAGAACATGGAGGCAAGCAAAGCATCTTCGGTTTCTCCTGACGTTAAATGCAGTCGTTTAGCGGTTTCAACTACAACTCCAAGCTCGCGTGCCGTGTGCTCCCAATTCAATCTTTGTTGTTTATCAATTACATTAACGCCATTTACTTCTGAACGCTGACTAGCAAACTGTTCACGCACTTCGGCCAAGGCTCGCAGGACGCGCTCCTTTTGTTGCGGCTGCAGTGGCGCGCTCGCCAAAATTTTAGCGACCGATTCTCCCTTTTCATTTTTCAGTCTCGCTAGTTCTTGGGTAACTTGATATTGCCCTTGGGTTATATTCTCGTATTGTGGAAACTGCTCAGTAATCTTCGCCTGAGCTTGGAGTTCACTGTCTGCCGCCACTGGTGCGACGTCGCGTTTGAGAGTGGTGCCATCGGCAAGTTTGACCTGCCACGGACCAGGCGAGTCCTTGGTGATAACTTTGCCGTCGGCTTGAATGGAGCGCCAGGAGCCGTCTGGTTGAGTGACTACATATCTGTCTGGATACTGAGCGTCCCAATGTCCGCCGGTCTTTTCTGCTTTGGCCTTAGCCCAAGTTCTGTCGATTACTTGTTGAGTGCGAGGGTCACCGACGTGAGTTTGTTTGAGTTCGTCGATGCCGATGAAGTAGTAGCCTTTGTCGGCATCTTTGACCAAGACGGAGGCGCCATCGTTACTGGCGACGCCGCCGTAGCTGGGGACGATGGTGATATCGCCAGCTGGCATGAGGACAAAGTCTTTGTTCTCGTCAGTCTTTGCTTTGTAGGTGCTGCCCTCAACAGGGTCCCACTTGGCCTGTTTCTTCGCGTCGCTCTGATGGTAGGAGTCGTAGATGGGATTGCCCTGATCATCGGAGGTGCGGCGGATGATCGCCCAATCACCAGGAGTTTTATCGTCGCCTGGATTAAGGTGTTGGCCACCAGAGATGGTGGCAGCGTCGGCGCTTTGAGTTTTGGCGACTTGGCCGCCCTCAAGCCGAATACCTTCAGCTGGCGTAATGATGTTTCCAGAGGCGCGATCTATTTGAGTACCGATAGGTAAAGCAGTGCCAGCCGGTAGCTCGAC
>PLXC01000149.1 GCA_003151275.1 Candidatus Melainabacteria bacterium | reverse complement strand
TGTCTACCAAATTGGGTAAGCTTCATAACCGATTTTTCGATATCGACCATCCTTTCAAATAAAGCTGGGGCACCCAGTGTTGCTGTTTTGTAGCGTGGTCTTGCTTTTTCATTTGGTAATAATACAAGCACTCCATCGACTTAAGCAACCGTAGACAAAGGCATTAAAGCCTGCTAAATCGTACTATTAGCGATTGCAGGTTGAAAGAAAAAAAACGATGGGCTCGTATTGATGGACAGGATGTGAAGAATGACCATTATTTGCGCGACTCTGGGCCAAGAGTGGATTGCTGTCGCTTCCGACTCATACAGAACCAGCCGAAAAGATGATGACACGCTAGAAGTACTCGATGAACAGTCGACCAAGATCGTTGCTGTTAGGAATAATAAATTTCATGGCGCGATTTCATGGTGCGGCTATTGTGGTGAAAAGAATGATGGCTCGGATGACATTTTGTTGTGGTTTAGCGAGCACGCATCCCCCAACGACGACATTTCAGCCGAAGAATTTGCAAACGCCCTGACTAAGGATTTGAATCTTTTTTACGAAAAATACAGCGAGCGATGGAAATTACCCCTACGCTACATTCACAACGTTGATGGAAATTATGCTCACAGTGGTTCCAAAGTAATATGCCAACGTCATTCTCGATTTCATGCACTTCCAGCTACCACTGCACCGATAGAAACTCATCACCAACTGGAACATAGAAAGACTGTGCATGAATTTCTCAAAGGTCATGATCTGATGTTCAATAATCCTAATCCCAAAGTTGCTGCGCCGATTCAAGCTCTGGTTCAGAAAGGGCTTGAACGAGATGGAATCACAGGCCCAGCTTGGTATCTGCAAGTCACAAGAGATCCGATTCTTTATGCGGTCCACATTCTTCGCCATGGTTCATCAGAAAAAACCAGGATTGGAGGAGCAGTACA
Organism: Candidatus Melainabacteria bacterium; assembly: GCA_003151275.1. The sequence continues at coordinate 6,328 of PLXC01000149.1, read as the reverse complement.
CAGTTTGCTAATTTCTAGAAACGGTCAATTCTCGCAACAAGATCCAATTCAACCAAGTTAGCGACTATTACGTACTGCGACGATCTCGCCGTGTGATAAAAACCAATCGGCATTCAATTACATGACACTGTATTTCGTGCTTAAATGCATTCTGCCAAGAATAGTCCTTTACCACATGTATGCGATGATCGTCGATCGCCTGGTCTAGAGCCGAGAGAGGAGCCAAACTTGGGTCTCCTCACAGTGGTTGTTCACAAATCAGCAGCCTTTGTGCATCGCATCTTATCATCGAATAGCGGGTCTTCGTGGTTGTGCTCCCTCCCTTACTAAATGTTAAACAGAGGCTTTCGGAGTACGGCGGTTGGCAAAAGCATTCAATGACACCACGCCTCTTTACAAGAGTCTAAACTATGTCAAACTGGATTTATGACTAGACTGATCGGATTAGGAACTAGTTGGCGAGGCGTGACAGTCTCGTCGGTTTTTCAAATTCCTGGATTCGCAATCCTGGTTATTTGTGCTCTGGCTGTAGGAGTGACGATGTTGCTGACGGGACACGTTGAAAGTGGAGACAAGGTGAAATCACCGCCTGCGGTGTACCCTAAAAAGTCAGTAATTCAGGGAGCGAATTCTGAATGAGACGTTCAGTGGTGTAAACAAATGCCAGATCACAAATTTTTGGACGGGATACCTTGTGTTGTGACCAGGGTCTCTACTTCCATCAAAATTCCATCCAAGGCAAAAAAGGGCTCGCAGGTGTGCGAGGTTGTTCTCAAAGAAACCGGGGGTAAAGGCGTCCTTCTCAATACCGGGTTATTACTCTACGAAGGTGAAGATGTCATCGCAGAGTTTTGTAGCATTCTCGACCAGGGCTATTATTTTCTACAAATTGGATCTCGGAAGTTGAACCCCGTAAAAGCAAATGGTGGTGCGAAGATTCTCAACTTTCCTATAACTAACAACGAAACATAACCGCAATCAAAGCTTATGGAGGCGGTCAATCAAGTGACAACACGTCAAAATGCTGACTCACAAGATTACACAAAATGGTGTTCGCTCTGCGAAAAACGGAAGGACCGGCATGAGCTGGTAACCGGAGCTGTTCAGAGCATCTGTAATGAGTGTTTAGCACAGTGTGAAAACAAAACAGTCAAAGATGCCGACGCACATTGTGTAGGAGACGCGAGTTCGCTCTGCTCATTTTGCGGGCCGAACAAGTCACCAGTTTACGGGACAAAAATATGCAGTGAGTGCATCAATTTGGCTAAAGAAGTGCTGGCGGAGCGAAAAAATGAATCATAACCTCTGTTAGCAGACTCATGACTACATGGACTCAAGGAAGGCAGAAAGTGCATAGCTGGCATGGGCGTGGAACATTTTTGTCTGATTGTAATTTATATCCGCCAGTCACAGCCGGACAAACAGTAAGAACTTTGTCTCGAAGTGGTTCAATGTGGTGTCCACCGCGATGATAAGGAAAGCTGACAATTTCAGACGCAGAGACACTTTCACGCAGCCTAGGTAAGACTTCTTGCGGTAAATCTTTGTCTTGCAGCAAAGCTAGCTTCCAAACTTCCGCTGCTTTGCACTTCGCCAATATCGCTTTCTCGTAATTATCTGAGTCCACTGATAGCCAACCTTGGCAATTCTGCAACGATGCCAACTGTGTTAAAGCGACGAACATCTCTTGCTCCAGAAAACTTCGCGTGTAGAACCAAAACGCACAATCTGGTCGATTTAGAATGACCGAAAACCAGGCATTGACGTAATCAACTGAATAAAAATCACCACTATTCCGATATCGGAATAGCGGGGATTATCCCGAGTTCCGGAATATCCGGAGTTGAGCTGCTCACCTTCGCCAGAACGTTCATTCCCGGCATGCTGGTGAGTAAGGGGCAAGCGATTTTGCTCGGCATAGTCTTCCTGATCGATGTGACTATCCTTCTAAAGGTCTGCCATGTGGGTGCGTACAATCAAGGCAATTTCTGTTGGGACTGCGAGGCGTACATTGCGATTGCTCGGTCCTCACTCTTCTCCGCAATCGCACGGATCAGTCCACAGAAAATCAATATGTGGAGGGGCAGCAACAGCTTCCAATACATGATCCCGAGCAGTCCCGCCGGTGCGAAGCGCGCTACTTGTTCAATCTCTGCTTGATTGGCACTGATCGCTCGGACTTGAAACCCAAGGAATGCCTCTCCGGGAAGTTTCATTTCGGCCTTGAGAAGCAACTGATACGGCGGTTTAACCAGACCTACACGCCAAAAATCCAGGGCATCCCCCGGCCGGAGCTCACAAGGATGACGCCTCCCGCGTCGAAGCCCGACGCCGCCGATCAGCCTATCGATCAGACCGCGCAGTTGCCAGAGCCAATCTGCGTAATACCAACCGTTCTGTCCGCCGATGGTGGCAATTGTGTTCCAAACTTGTTCCAGCGTTGCATCTACGATGAGAGTGCGTCTATCCTCATACACGGTCCCTCCAGCCCACGCGGCATCATGTGGCTGGGCCCATTCGGCTATCGGAGCGACACCGGCATCTATCCAGTGACTTTCTATTCGTTGTTCCTTCAGTTGTTGGAGAGCAAGCTGTATTGCTTCACGGCAGGATAGAAGTTTGTTTGGCAAAATGGACTTGATCCTGTCATCCTTGCACAACGCAGGATTGCGAAGTCCATCAGCCAGCGGCTGAGCGATGTATGCCGGCACCGGTGTGACGAGATGGATCCAGTAAGAGCTTAACTTGGGCGTGAACACAGGTACGGGAATTATCAACCGCTTAGGCAGTCCAGCTTCCTCTGCATACAATTCCATTAGCTGTCTGTATGTCACAACGTCAGGTCCGCCAATATCGAGGACTTCTCCGGCAAGTTCAGCATGATCGAGACAGCCCACCAGATAGTAGAGTACGTCGCGAATCGCGATTGGTTGCGACGGCGTGCTGACCCAGCGAGGCGTGATCATTATCGGCAATCGGTCCACCAGGTAGCGTAGACTTTCGAAGGAAGCGCTGCCGGAACCGATGATCATGGCTGCCCGCAGGACAGTCACCGGTACTTTCCCAGACCGGAGAATACTTGCAACTTCAGCCCGCGAGCGTAGGTGCTCGCTAAGTTGGTCTCCCGTCTCCCCAAGACCACCAAGGTAAATGATGCGCTGCAAGCCGGATTGCTCAGCAGCAAAAGCCATATTGGCAGCAGCGGTGCGATCAGCTTCGGCGAAATCCTTGTGTTGAGGACTCATCGAATGAATCAAGTAGTAAGCGGCTCGACATCCGCGTACTGCTTCAACACAGGATTCACGCTCCATGGCATCAAGAGTCACAAGCTCAACGTCGGGCTGACTGGACCAGGGTCGACCCCGGAGCTTTTCAAGCGACCGCGCTGCCGCTCTGACTCGATAGCCATTCTGAAGAAGCAGTGGGGCTAGTCTGCCTCCCACATACCCTGTGGCACCGGTTACGAGAATTGGTTGCTGCGGCAATTTTTCCCCTTGGAAGCACTCAGGTTCGTACAATGATTCATTATCGTTTACTCTGGGACAAATCGTCTCTATTCGGCGAGCGGAGCTGACCTGACCTGTTAAGCCGGTGATTTATTGGAGTCAATGTGGCAGCGACAATAGTTTGGTTCAGGAACGATCTTCGAATCCGGGATAATCGAGCACTGATTGCCGCTTTGCAACGCGGGGGTCCCGTTATTCCACTATTTGTCTGGGCACCCGAAGAAGATGGTATCTGGCAACTCGGTAGCGCCAGCCGTTGGTGGCTGAGACAATCGTTGATCGCTCTGGACCAAGACCTTATTGCTCGCGGCTCTAAGCTAATTGTGCGAAGCGGACAGACCAGTGCTGTTTTGAAGAGCCTTGCTCGCGAAACTGAGGCTGATGCTGTTTACTTCAGCCGCCAGTATGAAAGTCAGGCGGTTGAACGAGACCGGGATGTAACTATCGAACTTCAGCGCGCAGGAATTGCAGCAGAGTCGTTCATTGCCAGCCTTTTAATTGAACCATGGGAAATCAAAAACAGTAGCGGAAAGCCATTTCGGGTTTTCACGCATTATTGGAATCGTTGTGTCAGGCAGTTGGATACCGCCATGATCGATCCTATAGAAGAACCTGCCACTATATCTAGAACGCCTCGACCTGTGGATTCAATCTCGCTTGAGTCTCTGGATCTTCATTTAGACTCCCAACGTAGTGCCGGATTCGAGGCTAACTGGCATCCTGGTGCTGCCTCTGCGGAGGCAAAGCTGGAGACGTTTTTGCATGATAGGCTCCATGCCTATGCCGAAGCTCGTGACAGCCTAAGTTTAGGAGCAAATTCATGTATGTCACCGCATCTGCATTTTGGCGAGATAAGCCCCCGGCAGATTTGGAATGCCGTAACATCCTTGAGCAGAAAGTCGAGGAAGTCGAATTTTTCTGAAGCATGTACTTCATATCTTCGCCAGCTCGGGTGGCGCGAATTTGCATATCACCTCATATATCATTTTCCTGAGACCACTTTTAGACCACTGCAGATGAAGTTTGCGTCCTTCCCTTGGTGCAACGATGAGCGTTTACTGAAGTGCTGGAAGGAAGGACGAACTGGGTACCCTATTGTCGATGCTGGGATGCGTCAATTGCTTCAGACTGGATGGATAAACAACCGTATGCGGATGATTGTTGCTTCCTTTCTCGTAAAGGACTTACTGCTGCCGTGGCAGGAAGGAGCACGTTGGTTCTGGGAAACGCTAGTAGATGCCGATTTAGCCAACAATACATTGGGCTGGCAGTGGGTTGCAGGCTGTGGTGCGGACGCAGCGCCATTTTTCCGAATATTCAATCCGGTCAGCCAGGGGGAGAAGTTCGATCCTGATGGTGAATACACTCGGCGCTGGTTGCCAGAGTTACACCGTCTACCAAGAAAGTTCATTCATAGACCCTGGGTGGCTCCTCAATCTGAGCTAGACGCCGCTGGGATTACGATAGGAACCACATACCCACACCCTATCGTCGATCATGACATGGCTCGACAGCGTGCTTTGGATAGATTTCGCGCTCTCCGTAAAGAGACCACATCCCTCCAGATCGAAGGTACTTAATGCAATCTTAGTACGACCGCCAGAACGACAACAGTGTTAGGTGCCGTTGGAAATGTCCTATGCCGAGCAGCGCGCAGCTGTTTCCCTAAGGCAGCCTTCTCAGAAATTGCTCTTTAGCAATAGTTCAGTGTCCTACTCGGGATATTCCGAGTAAGGAGCGCCGAGCTCGGCATCAGGGCGAATATCCCGAGTTTAGGACTATTCATGGTTTAAGCAAAAATGATCGTAACAAGATGATGGTGAGCCAGATCGCCACTCCGGTCGAATTGGGACACTCGGCATAGCATTTGACGTACTTGGTATGTATCTCCGTGATTAGTAAATCAAGCAAGGAGGTTCAAGTATGTCACTTTGGTTATTTTTTGGAGATCAAGAGACAATTTCACGATTTCATCTGCATCCGCTCGGCAAGTATTTGGATGACTATGCTAAGTGGCTGCATGACAGAGGGCAGTAGTGTTATGTCAAAACTGACCAAGCAATTTATAGAATCAGAAATCCAGTCGCCTGTCACGGGACAGTGTTTCTACCGCGACGAAGATGTTCCTGGATTTGCAATACGAGTCACGCCGAAGTCCAAATCTTACATCTTCGAGAAACGGGTTGATGGTGCCAACCGGCGAATCACCATCGGTAAGTGCAACGAGATGTCTGTTGATTCTGCGCGAAAGCAGGCTTGCATCATGCTCGGCGATATAGCAAAGGGCAACGATCCGAAAACCGGCAAACGCATCAATACTCTCAACGATATTACTCTGCGAGAAGTGTTTCAAAAGTTTCTCGAGATTAAACCGATTCGAAAAGACACGCAGAGAAATTACCACTTTGCGATCAATCGACACTTTAACGATTGGCTCGACATGCCGATCACTTCGATCACGAAAGACATGGTAGAACAACGCCACCATGAGCTGACAATTAGCCCAAACAGACTGGGAACATCTGGACATGGACGGGCAAACAATGCTCTGAAGAAGTTGAGCGCTCTAATTAATTTCGCATCTGACAGATACGGCACTGAAGACGAGCCGCTGATTAAGACGAATCCGGTTTCCAGGCTATCCCGCAATAGATCCTGGCACCGCATCTATCCTCGACAAGGCATTATTCGAAAGCGTTGCAGCAACCACGCTCTTTAAAAGAGTGATCGCGCGCGCTTAAATTAAGCTATTCTCGGTCGATCAGATCGAACGAGATTGCGATTGTCGTTGAGCGCTTACTGACAAATAATTCCACTCATCG
>PLXC01000178.1 GCA_003151275.1 Candidatus Melainabacteria bacterium | reverse complement strand
ACTTTGTCATCTACAGAAAAGCTCACTGGAAGCCAAGTGCAAAGTTCCTTTAGGTGCCTTTCAGAGTCACAGGTTGACTGTTTCCGGCATAAGGGTAGCGAAAGATTCCTCGAGCCGTTCCGGAAGCTTGATTACAGGCGAATACTTTTCGGCGATGGCAAGCAGCGCCTTCAACTGTTGTCTTTCCACTTTGCTCTCATGGTTTCTTGCTTGCTGTACTTCTTTCAAGCTGACAGTTTGCCTGACAGTTCAAAACAAGCAGCTCTGCAAACTAACGAGTTCTCTGAGTACACATGGATGAAGCCTAGGTCTCGCGGGTCGTAGCGAATGGTGACGTCTTCACCGACGTAGCCACTCAAGCTCAGATCAAAATATCTAAAGCCCGAAAATCTGATGCCGTCTCGAAGAACACGTCTCGTTTTCGTGACAGTCAAAAGTAATAAATCTAACTGCTCAGAGTTGTCCGGCATTCGCGGCACGAATGGAAAATCTTCCCAACGTTCTTTGGGTGTCATGTTGCCAATGGTATTACCCGTGGTGGTACCATTCGGACCATTAATATAAGTCATGTTTCTTGCTTGATATTATGCTTGACCAACTTCGTACTCGCGACGAATTCAAGCATCCGTTGATGATGTTCTTAGAAGCGTTGTACATAGCCTGCCTTCTGCCCCGTCTTCCCATTGGCCGTTCCTCGACTTGTTTATTGCCGATAGTCGGAGCCTGCCGAGCTGCTTGTTTGTCGACCATTCCGTTAGCAGTTCGATAATCTTCATGCTTATCGTATTTCTGTTTACCGTAATCAGAATAAGCTGCTACGTCGAAATAGTTGTATGCAACAAAGGGGCGCTGAGCCATTCTTTCATGCATGATCTCATCTGTCGTTTTAAATGCAGATGGTGGCGGTTTCATTCCGCTGTTGGCCGCAGATATCACTGCACTGCGATCAAGAATCGTGTCAGATTGATTCGCTCGTTTAGCTTCGTATTGCATATCAAAGCCTCTAAGAGCTAGTATTCTGCTCGTTCAGTTCCTTGCCCCACCCCTCACCAAGGACTATTCCTTCGTTTGCGACTACTTCACACTGATGTTCCTCATTTTCAGTGATTGACGACGACCCAAGCTTCAACCGCGCTAGGCTGCGCGCTCTAATTGGTAATGAGAAGTTTAATCAGCCTTGCGGATTTAACGTCCGCTCCCAAGCTTACCCGCTTACGGAGCGAGGAAGAAATTAGTCGCTGGATTGGATCCAGAACTATAACCACGAGAAGTTGTTGAACTATATCCACCAGGAGGTGCCAACATGTTGGACACGCCGGTCAAGCCGTTTGAGCTGCTAGGTGACGGACCAAACATCGGCGCGCCGCTAACGTTCCCAAACGAATCAGTTGACGGACTGGCGAGCAATGCGCTTCCTTCTTTTATCACATTGCCTATGCCCTTCAAGGCATTGCGCAGTTTTCCGGGTGTGTGTGCGGGTTTAGTCGTCTCTGGAGCGCTGTTTGTCGCAGTGTAAGGAGGCATAGACGTGACGGGAGCATGCTCTTCCGGATTATAAACAGGAGTCATGCTCGTATTGACTTGCGCTGGGGCAGGCGCCTGTTTGTTGTGACTCTTGTTTTTATTTTCGGAGTGGCTCGCAGCGGCGTTGGACGACGAGGACGTTGAGGACGGCGTGTATGAGTACTTAAACGAATTGGAATCATCCTCGCCATAAGGCTTATGCACGTGACCCAGATTTATGGGGTCGCCAGGTTTGCGGTCGCCTGACTGGGCGAAAACAGCCGAGCCGCTGATCGATGACTGCAGCAGAACCATCAGTGCTACTGCCATGGGAATACGTTTCATATTATCTCCCTGCTTCACTCGAGGAATTCTATTATAACGAAGGTGTTGCTTATAACCAAGGTGTTGCCGTTAGACCTAAACCGTTTCCCTCGATATCGACTGCTGCTTGTGAGCGTTGGATTCTGGCAACTGAATTGTGCCTGCGCGAAGTTGTTCGACTTGTAGAACACTGTTAATTAAAGTGACCATGTGCAGGCACGATTTCTAGTCTTTTCCCTATTCCTGGAGTACTGAATCGGTGAGACTATGGTGGCTCCAAAAGAGATCCACCCATGATACGCAATCACATCGTGAAAGCTATATTTATGCTTTGCTTGACCGCTTGCGCTTATGCAGCTAATGCATACGAAGCGAAGGTCCCATCGCATGCCCATGCCCACAATACATCAACGACATCCAAATATGCAGAATGGATTAACCGATGGAAAGATCCAACCACGCCAATTTTCCAATTCAGTGAGAAAAAGTCGTTTCCGGTGCGACTAATCGTTAAAAGAGTTATGGGCGACGTTTACGTGCCGAAAACGTTACCGTGCATAACGGAAAGGGGAATTCAAGTCTCACCTGATGGTCGCGTGCGATCATTTGACCGCAACAGTTGTTGGGGCAGCAATGCGCAGGGTTCTGGAGCTCCCAAATTTGACCCAAAGCATCTCGACAAATTAATATCGATGCTGCCTGATGATGGTTCACGCCTGCCACCGCGGCGTCAACGCCTGATGGTGCAAGTAATCGAAGGCAGTAAATCGACCATCCGAGTCTATGACCTTTTATTTCTGCCAAAGCCTATGTCAGAGATTTTGCACCTCTGCGATCCATTGCGTCTTCATTTTTACGAGCTCAATGCAGCGGATCGCTGAGGATGTCATCGACATGCTGATACCTAGGAAATAGAGCAAGGATTAGGTTAAAGCTTGACCAACAAAGCCGGACGATTAATAGTGAGGTTCACCAGCGCCTCGACTCAAACCGCCGACACCACAACTGGTGCCTGGATTTGCAATACGAGTCACGCCGAAGTCCAAATCTTACATCCTCGAGAAACGGGTTGATGGTGCCAACCGGCGAATCACCATCGGTAAGTGCAACGAGATGTCTATTGATTCTGCGCGAAAGCAGGTTTGCATCATGCTCGGCGATATAGCAAAGGGCAACGATCCGAAACCGGCAAACGCATCAATACTCTCAACGATATTAGTAAGAGATGGTTGTGAGGCGATGGATTTTTTGCAAGCCAGCGGACAATTCACTGAAACTGCGTTCAGACCAGATTTGGTTATTCTCGACCTCAACATGCCAAAGAAAGATGGACGAACTTTATTAGGCGAAATGAAGGCAATTCCGAACTTGAAGACGATCCCGGTCTTGATTCTGACGATGTCTTCGGCGGAAAAGGACATTTGCCAGAGTTACAACCTAAACGCAAGCTGTTACTTAGTTAAGCCGCTTGTTCTGTCTCAATTCACCACGCTTGTCAGATACATCGAGAATTTCTGGTTCAACTCCGTTAAGTATCCAACTGCAGCTACCGCAGATGACGTACGGTTTTCACGCCAAAGCGCTTGACAATCAACCTTTTCATGCTTACAGTAAGGTGTCTACATTAGTACCCTCCACTCATCTGTCTAGCGCTGGTCTGCCTCCGTGCCGACTGCACTTCACATTGTCAAAGAGCGCTGCAGAATGGAATCGATTTTTGATGAAGCCTAAAGTTGAATTGGCCACACCAGAAAAATGTTCGAACTTTTTGTGTGAGTCAGCCAATGCAATTGAAGCAGTTGAGAAAGTTGAGGAAGTCATTGACGTTCGAACTCAACTCGATTCAAGCTGTTCAACTCAACCAGATTCGAGATGCTCAATAATTCCAATTCCCAAAAAGTTGATCGCGCCATCGACAAACTCAGTGGACTTTACTACGGAAACAGAAAAAATCGGTGCTCACTGTTATCCAACCGCCACATCGATCAAAAACTCGAAGGACCTTCGAAAAACATATGACCTGAAGCAGCT